>JAXIPB010000170.1:0-12415 GCA_045403155.1 Micromonosporaceae bacterium | reverse complement strand
CCTCGCCGTTGGTGACTACCGTGAGCACGGGCGTACCTTCCCGACCCGCGTTCCACCGCGGGCCTTGCTTGATCCCTAGTTCCGGACAACTCGGGAGGGTACGCCTCCCAAGACCCATCCACAGGTTTCAAGCATTGCTCTCGACTCGTGATGACACCCCCGAGCGTCGAGCGGAGAGCTCGTCTCGTCTCACTAGCCCGCGTTCGTGTTTCGTTGGGACTTCACGACCGACGCGACTCGAAGCGACCGGAGCGCGTAGACCAGCCCGTACAGTCGGCGAGAGTGTCGAGCTGGTCGGCGGTGAACCTGCTGGTTTCGAGCGCAGTCAGGTCGGGTCCGATCCACGCGGGCCGAATCTGGTAGTGCTCGCTTACTGCGCAACCGGCGAAGACAAGGTCGGGCGACATCTTCAACGACGACTCCCCGAACGCCAGCAACAGTCCTACTCGGCCGTCAAAGTGGTGCGTCGTTTCTGTGCCGCTCGTGCTCGATGGTCAACGCTTAGATCGTCTCGGCCGCCGTCACTGGCAATACGAATTCGGTCTCGGCAGTGGGCGTCCCACGGGTTCCGTGCAGTTCGAGCAGACGCAGCCGCTCAACGATGGGAAGCTCCGCACCGACAGCAAGCGTCGGCGCCCAAGGCATGTTCGGGGCGAGGGTGTATCCGGTGTCGTCCCGGTCTGTGTTGATGGTTGCCTCCAGCGCGGCGGCGACCTGCTCACAAACGGCTGTCAGGTCCATCTCACCAGTACGGGTCGTGCACGCTTTGAGGTCAACCCATTGGGTGACTGACCGCAACGACAGCCGTCGCCGCCGCGCCGCCTCTAATGCCTGCCGGTGCCAGTCTGTCATCGTGTCGTCGATTTTTCGACATAGAACAGAGTGCCCGTCCATCGATGAACGCGGTCACGAACGAGCACGGCCACGAACAGCAGCACCGGGGCGAGAGCAATTGTCAATACCTGTGGATGGGTTCTTGGCTATGCAGCCGTCTCGGTGAGGCGGCGAGTGGTGGTTCGTTCGACGAGCTTGCCCTTCTTGAACACGGCACCGTTGCGGACGAGCGCGACGAGGTGAGGCGCGTTCACGGCGCGCCAGCGGGCCTGTGCGGCCTCGATGAGCTTGAACGCCATGGCCAGCCCGGCCGTCTTGGACCCGGGTCCTTTGGTGACCTTCGTGCGATGGCGCACGGTGGCGAAGGTCGACTCGATCGGGTTGGTCGTGCGCAGGTGGATCCAGTGCTCGGCCGGGTAGTCGTAGAACGCGAGCAGCTCGTCCATGTCGTCAGTGACCTTGGCGACCGCCTTGGCGAACTTGGCCCCGTAGGCCAACTTGAAGCCCGCGACGGCGCGGCGGGCATGCTCGCGGTCCTCGGCGTTCCAGATCTCAGCGAGGGCCTTCTTCGCGCCCGGGTGGGCTGACTTTGGCAGCGCGGCCAGGACGTTTCCGATCTTGTGGAACCAGCAGCGTTGCTCGCGCGTCTCGGGGAACACCTCGCGAAGCGCACCCCAGAAGCCCAGGGCGCCGTCACCGACAGCCAGGACCGGCGCGCGCATGCCGCGGCGCTTGCAGTCACGCAGCAGATCGGCCCACGACTCGGTCGCTTCGCGGTAGCCGTCGGTGAGCGCCACGAGTTCCTTCGTGCCGTCGACCTGCACGCCGATCATTACCAGCAGGCACAGCTTCTCCTCGTCCAGGCGCACGTTGAGGTGGATGCCGTCTGCCCACAGATACACATAGTCCACCGTGGACAAATCTCGGTCGGCGAAGCGGCGGGCGTCGTCCTGCCACTGCACGGTCAACCGGGTGATCGTCGCCGCGGACAAGCCGGCATCGGTGCCAAGGAACCCTTCCAGCGCCGGTGTGAAGTCCTTGCTGGACAGGCCGTGCAGGTACAGCAGCGGCAACACCTCGGTGATCTTCGGGGACTTGCGGCACCACGCCGGCAGGATCGCCGAAGCGAACCGGTGCCGCTCGCCCGACGCGTCATCGACGCGCTTGTCATTGATCCGCGGCGCACGCACGGCCACTGCGCCGGCCGAGGTCAACACCTGGCGTGGCACGGCGTGGCCATTGCGGACCACCAACCGACGGCCCTGCTCGTCCAACTCGCCGACGTGGGCCGCCAGGTAGGCGTCGACCTCGGCCTGCAACGCTGCGGCCAGCATCCGCCGCGCGCCCTCCCGCACGATCTCATCGATCAACGACGCGCCGTCAACCGGACCCGCTGGCGCATCCTCGACGCTGGTGACTACCGTGAGCACGGACGTACCCTCCCGACCCGCGTTGGCGCGCGGGCCTTACTCGATTCCTGGACTTCGGACTCGTCGGGAGGGTACGCCCCCCGACCTCATCCACAGGTTTCGAGCATTGCTCCGGGGCGATGCCTAATCTCACTCTAACGAAGGTGATCGGTCGTTCGCCGTCGACCTGCCACAGCTCCACGTGACGGTCGACGACATTGGGATGCAGTGGCCCAACCCGCTTCTCGCTTAGCGGTCATGTGTGTGTGCCGCGTCGGGTGTATGTCGCTACCCGTGAATCAATCGGGGTCATCGCGGGGGAGCGGAGTCTGTGGTCTGAAGGACGCCGACGATGGCGTGTGCGGCGTCGACGCGTGCGCGCAACAGCTATTCCGGCGACCACGCCCACAGGTGACGGTACGGCGGTGGCTCGTGGGGGAACTCTCCGATGTGGAATCCGTCATAGTCCCCCCAGGCAAACGGTGCGGCCGGCCATGGCGTTACGCAGCACGGTCCATGTCAACTGCCCGTAGCCGAGCAGCGTGGCTGAGCCGACTTCTTGTGTCGTCATGTGGACGTCTCCGTCGCGTGCTCCAGCGCCGGCATGAAGCAGCGCAGTACGCACCCACGGCTCCACGGATGCGAGCATGTCGATGCGGAGTCGAGGGGCGCCCTGGGTGAGGGGAGCAGTCTGGAATAGCAGTCCGTCGTGTGCTCCGCCGGTGACGCGGTCGATACCGACGTGAGTCCATACGGCGGGTGTACCACTGTCTTCGACAACACCGTCGCGGAAGGCGAGTCGGCTTCGGCCGTCCGGGTGTCGCGGGGTCGTGTGAAGATCAACAGACCTCCCTCACCGCCCCCCAACGGAGATCCGCCGCGTCAACACTGCGAGCTAAAGAGGGCACCTTCGTAACGGGTCAGGGTGCGAGGGATGGGTCGGCCAGCATCTCGGCCAGCTGATCCGGGGTGAGGGGCGGGGTCGCTCCGGCCCCGTTCGTCGCGACGACGCCCATCAGCGCCGACCCGTCGGTGAACACCACCGTCACGGTGTACTCGATCACCCCGTCGCCGAGGAACTGGCCAACCGCGACCCGGCTCCCGGCCGGGCCCGGGCGCTCATCGCACTGCCGGGCGCCGGGGGCTGGATCGCCCGCAATGCCGTTGCTGTTCAACGTGTTGATGGTGAACATGCCGTCACAACCTGCGAAGACGTTCTCGGCCAGTCCCTTGTAGGTGACGACGTTCGGCGGGTCGGACGGGGTGACGCCAGGGGTGGGCCGCAGCGCGTACAGGGCGAAGCCCGCACTCCCGGCCGGGGAACTCAGCGTGCCCTTGCCGAAGAACGTCAAGTACTCGGCGAACGTCACGAAGTTCGTCGTCATCGGCGATCCGAACGACGCCAACGAACTAGGGACCACTGTGGACAGTCGGGTCTGGAACGTCGACGTGAGGCGGGCGCCAGTCTCGGCCTCGGTCTCCGGCACCCGGGCCGACGGCGACGGGCTGGGGCCGGCTGTGGGCGGGGAGGGGCTCGGGTCGGCCGGGAGGGCGACGTTCGGGTCTAGGCCGGACCTCACCGTCGTACCCACGGATGCGACCACGCCGATGACGGCGAGCACCGCGACCGCCGAACCGCAGGCCGCGGCGAGTCGGCGCGTGCGGCAGCGACGGCGCTCCCGGGCGATGACCCGGTCCAGCCCCGGGAACGGCGGCATCGGCTCGACGATCGAGCGGTCGAGCACATCCTTGATTGCGTTCATCAGCTTTCTCCTATGACGTGTTCGGGAGCCGCGGCCCGCAGGATTTCGAGCCCTCGGGCGGTTTGGCTCTTCACCGTGCCCTTCGAGATGCCAAGCAGTTCGGCGGTTTCGGCGACTGACAAGTCGCAGTAGAAACGCAGCACCACCACGGCCCGCTGCCGTGGGGGCAGCGCGGTGAGCAGCGCCGCCAGCTCGGTGCGGTCCGAGATCGCACCAAGCGGGACCTCCCGGGGCCGGTCGGGCGGGGCGTCGGTGAGGTTCTCGCGCCGCCAGGGCCGGCGCAGTTCGTCGAGCCAGGCCCGGGTGAGGATGGTACGAACGTAGGCATCCGGATTGGTCGTCTCGCGGACCCGGGTCCAATGACGGTACAGGCGCCCCAGCGTGATCGAGACCAGGTCGTCGGCGGTATGCCAGTCGCGGCAGAGCAGATAGGCGGTCCGCCGCAGTCGATCCAAGCGGCTCAGCACGAACTCGCGGTAATCGTGCTCGTCGGATTGGCGCACGCGTCTCCCTCCGTGATGACTACCCAAGGGACGGAACCGACCCCCTGAAAGGTTGAGTCGAAGGGTTAGGAAAGGTGCCCCTTCCTATCTCGATGCTGGCGCCGAGCAAGTGCGAGACAGCTTGTGAACTCGTCGATCTTCTCCGCAGCAACTGAAATGACCTCATCGCGCACGGAACCACCGCCCACTGCACCATGCTGCCTGATGGCACAAAACCGCGCCGATTCGGGAACGCCCTCATTTGCCGTGATAGGTGTACTCATCTGGTGAATTGAGTGCGTTAGGTGCCGTCACCAGCGGGTGTGGCGTCAGCGCGCAGGCCGCTGGCCGTGGTAAGCCCGCTGACGGCGTGCGCCGGCCCTGCTACGGCGACGGATGCGGCCGAGCCGACGAGCACGGCGGCGATGACTAGCAGGGAACGAGCTGTGCAGCGCAGTCTCATGGCGCACCTTCCGTGAGCCTGTTTCCCGGCGACGATGCGGATGTGTGATCCAACCACGCAGCGGCGCATACCCGACAGCTGGAATGCGCGATGGGCGACACTGTGGAGGCTCGACCCGGTCCGCGCGACTAAGCGACCAACTGGGTCGGCGATGGTCCGGGTCGTACGGAAGGAGTGCGCCCATCAACGAGGGCTTGCCCCCACTCGCGGCTTCGATCGTCCTCGCCTCTGCCCTGCTGCACGCCACCTGGAACCTGCTGCTCTCGCGGGAGTCCCGTGGGCAGGCGGCGACCGCGGTGGGGGTCGCGATGGGGCTGCTGCTGTGGACTCCGCTCGCAATCGTCCGGTGGCGGGTCGAGGCCGGTGTCTGGCCATTCGTCATCGGCTCGGCCGCGCTTGAATTGACCTACTTCGCAGCGCTGAACCTCGCCTACACGCGCGCGCCGGCGTACGCGGTCTATCCGGTGGCCCGAGGCCTCGCCCCGATCCTGATGTTGCCGCTAGTGGCGCTCGCCGGCGGCGGCCTATCTTCGATCGCCGGGCTCGGCGTCGTGGCCATCGGTGGAGGCGTGCTGCTGACGACGTGGGGGGAGACTAACCGGCGGGCTGTTCCGTATTCCATCGCCGTCGCGCTGTGCATCGCCGGCTACACCTACCTCGACGCACGCGGCGTCCAGCACGCCGATCCGGCGACGTATCTGTGGCTGACCATGCTGCCGGTGGTTGTCGTGCTGCTGGCCAGCGTTCTTGCGTCCGGCGGCGCCGCGGCCGTTCGGTCCCAGGTGCGCCTGCCGACGCTCGCATTCGGCGTGGGCGTCTATGCCGCGTACGGGTTGACGCTGGTGGGCCTCAGCCTGGTGAGCCTCGCCCAGGCGCCGGCCGTCGCCGCGTTGCGGGAGACCAGCATCCTATTTCTCCTCGTGCTGTCGATGTTGGTGCCGTCGCGGTCGGCTAGTGCCGATGGTCCCGATCGACGACCGTCGGTGGCGGTTGCGGCCGGCGCCATGCTTGTCTTCGCCGGCGTCGCCGTACTGCTACTCGCATGACGGGCGCCTCTATGGGAACTGGCGTCGCGACCTGAACCCGCCCGCGTCCCCAGTTCAGGTCGATGCGCAGACCCGCGTCGTCAACCTCGGCCAGGCAAGTCTTGCTCTAGCGTGGCGGGTCTCCTTCGATCAGACGTCGTCGGGACGTCACCATCGCCTGTCAGCCTGGCGGAGCATCGCGTCTTGTTCGGGGTCGGGCAGGAGCTCCCGTACCTCTTGCGCGCAGCGGCAGGCCACGGCGATCTTGGCGGCCCACGCCAGCGCCTCCTCGCGTGAGGGCACGTCGACGAGCGAGAACCCGCCGATGACCTCCTTGGTCTCTGGGTAAGGGCCGTCGGTGACCGTTCCGTCGGTGGACACGATGCTGGCCCTCTGGCTTTCCAGTCCGCCGCCGAAAACCCACACGCCGGCGTTCACGGCCTCCTGGACCGCCGCGTGCGAGGCCTTGCCCACGGCGGGCATCTCCTCCTCGGGGATGTGGTCCATCGCGCCGGCATCGAACGAGATCAAGTACCGCGTCATCCCACGACTCCCTTGTCCCGGCGGCCTACTCCGGCCGCCTCTCATCTGTCCTACGATCGCCTCGCTTCGGATCCGACACTATGCCAGAAGAGATTTCACGGGTTTCTGCCGTTCGGCCCCGCGAGCGTACATGTGGCCCCTGTTCGCGGAGGCCGCCACCGGCTACGAGTAGTCCAACCGCACTAGGCCGTCCGCGGCGCCGGGACGCCCGGCGGTGGCGCGATCTGACAGTGCGTAGTCGGGAGCTGGCCGCGGTAGTAACCCCATCGCGACGATGGCGTGCCGGTCCACGCCCACCCGCCACGTCATCGAGCGACCAGGCTGGGTGCGGCCGGCTGCGGGATGACGGTGAACGCGTCATCGCCGAGGTCGGTGAGCCCGTGTACGGCCTGACGGACGATGCGCCGGGGCCTGGGACAGGGCGGTCCGGTTGGCGTCGTAGCGTTGTTTGACATCGTTGTAGTAGGCGGGGGCGCAGCCGCGGGCGGAGGTCTTGGCCGCCTCGAACAGCAGCCACCGCAGCACCTCCGGTCCCTGTCGGGACCCCCGGCCCGGGCTGCGCTTGGAATCGGAGTGCACGGTGATGTCGAGCCCGGCGAAGCGGACCGCCTTGCGGGAGGAGGAGAACCGGCCGGCGCCGCCCAGCCAGGCGCACAACGCTAACGAGGTCATCGGCCCGACCCCGTAGATGGCGTCCATGAGCGCCCGGGCTCCCCACACGTGGCGGGCGGTGGCCAGCAGCCGGCGCCGCAGCCGGTACAGATGCCCGTCCAAGGTGTCCATGATGGACAACGCGGTGTTGACCTGCAGCCGGCCCACCGGCGGGCGGTTCGGCGACGATGGACGCCAGCCGCTCGCGGGAGCCGCGGATCACCCCCGCCGCACCCACCGCCGTGGTGCCCTGATGGAAACAGGTCGCGTGCACCCGCTGCGCCCCGGCCGGTGTGCTCGGCCCGCAGGTCGTGATAGAGCCCCAGCAGGGCCCGCGACTCCAACACCTGCGACGGGGGGATGTAGCACTCCGGCAACCGCCCGGCCGCGAGCAGCTCCCGCTGCAGCCGGGCGTCGGCCTTGTCGGTCTTGGCCCGCCTCTTCGGCCCACGCAGCGCCGAGGTCTCGGCCGGCTCGGCCAGATGCGGCTCCAGCTGAAAATTGACCCCCAAGCGTCGCCTGAAAACTGACAGCCTATGCAACCGAGAACGGTGGACCTAGCGTGACTAGCTCGTTCCACCCGGATGGGGGAGTCAGATGAACGATCGTGACATCGCGTTCGCCGAGTACTTCGCGGCGCGATCGGGTGCCATGCGCGGGACGGCATACCTGCTCTGTGGCGACTGGCATCGTGCCGAGGACCTAGTTCAGACGGCGTTCAGCAAGCTCTACCTCGTGTGGAACCGCGTGTCTCGGCACGAGGTGCTCGACGCCTATGTCCGCCAGATCTTGGTCAGGACGTTCCTCGACGAGCGCCGGCGCGGCTGGTGGCGGCGCGAGCGGGTCACCGAAACACCCACCGATCGATCACTCGCTCCCGATTCGCCAGAGAGCCGTCTGGACCTGCTCAGGGCATTGGCCGGGGTTCCACCGCGCCAGCGCGCCGTCCTGATTCTGCGGTACTGGGAGGACTTGTCCGTGGATGAGACCGCGGCCCTGCTCGACTGCTCCGCGGGCACCGTCAAGAGCCAGGCCGCCCGGGGGCTGCAAGCGTTGCGCCAGGCGCTCGCATCCGTGATCGGCTCCGACTGACAGCGAAGCGAAAGGGAACGCGATGAGAGAAGACGAGCTGCGGGAAGCGCTGCGCGGCACGATGGCAGCAAGCCCGCCACCACGTCCGATGACCGCGAACGCCACGATCCGCGCCGCCCGCCGTGAGCGGCTACGCCGGCTCATTGCCTGGGCCCTCCCCGGCTCTGTGACGGCAGTCGCGGTGATCGTGGTCGCCATGTCGGTCGTCTCGGGTGCGGCCGGGCGTGGCCTCCTGCCTGCGATGCCGCTGCCGTTCATGGGCGGCGATACCGAGCAGCCGTGGCCGACCGGCCCGGACGGCAAGCCGCAGGAGGATCGCACGGCCAGGGCCGGCGACCGCTACGACACGGGAGTACGCCTGTTGGAACTGCTCGTCGCGGCGGTCCCCGGCGGGCACACGGCGCCGACCGACCTGACCCCGCCGAACTCGAACGAGGGACCGGGACTGCGCTACCACCAAGCGCAGTTCGCGGACAGGGTGAACGGCACCGAGGTGTGGGAGTACATGGCCATCGCGGCAGTGGCCCAGGGCGATGGCACCGGTCGAGTGCTCGCCGAGGTCCACACCCCGGGCAATACGCTGCCCACCGAGACCTGCGAGCTGGCACGGGCCTTCTGGGGCATGGACGGTGACTGCCAGGTCGTCACCGTTGGTACTACCCTGGTCGGCGTGGCCACCAGGCAGCCCGGGGGCGATTCGCGGTTCGACCAGTGGGCCGCGGTCCGGCACCCGGATGGTGTCGTGGTCTTCGTCGCCCAGTCCGTGCGGTTCGACGATGCGCGACCCGCCCTGGCCGCGCTGCCCTTCTCCACCGAGCAGCTCGCCGCCCTCGCCGCCGACGAGCAACTCCACCTCACGTAAATCGATCTTGGCTCGGGCGATGGTGGATGATCTCGGCGAGGCTGGGGCCGCCGTGCAGAAGGCGTACGCACAGGCGTGGACGCGCTGAGGCGAAGACGTGACGACCAGGTGTACCAGACCTGCAGGATAGTCACTCCCTACCACGCGCGTGCCCAACCACCTTCGCGAACCCGAAAGCGGGAAGCCGTCGACAGGGCACTGCGACCGACACTAATCTGCCGCGGAGCGCGCGCTTCCGGGCATCCGACGTTGCCGATGAGCGGACGTTTAGCGGCGTCACCCGATCAGCATGCGGTTGCGGTCGAGACAGATCACCTCGGCGGATAGCCGCCTGGGTCAGGCGCCTGGACGGGGCCACACGCCGTATGAGTCGCATACCATGAGCCGACTCCGCCGCCTCGACAAGTGGAGGTGCCGGGCCCAGGGCATCAGGGGCGTCAGGTTGTGGTGACGTTCTGAATCGTCAGTGTGACCGGGAGCCGGCCGTAGTTCAGCGCAGCAGCGAGCAGCGTGGTCTGGGTTTCGCCCCCACTGCCGGTTATTTCAGCCCAGTCGGTGAGGATCGCCTGAATCGCCGGTGCCGCGAGGACCTGGTTGTCGAAGACGAACGCGACCTGGCAGACGCCGGTGCCCCCATCGACCCTTGGCGAGGTGACGAGGCAGGCTGAAGCTGTGTTCTGGTGTGCCTCCGTTGTAAGTGCCGTCCACTTTGGTATGCCGTTGGCATTGAATCGGAGTTCGACCTTCCACCAATCCGCCATGTCGTCGGGCCGGGCGACCGCGGAGGCCAGGTCAGCCTCAGACAGATTGGTGCTGTCCATCAGATGCTTGACGCCGTCTGTGTCGCACGCGACGACGGGTCCGGGCTCGTGAGCGACGGAGTTGGACGGGCGGGCGTTGAGAGTGCGGCAACCGATCTGAGGCACGAGAAATTGCATGGTGGCCGGCAACACGGCGACCTCGGCCGGCGAAAGATGCCGAAATGGCTCGAGGGCCGGGCTTCCAATCGCCGCGGTCTGGTCGGTGATCGCCTCCGCTGCGGTCACTGCGCTGCCGAGCTTTTCCAGCACCTGCGTGCGGCTGGGTTGCTCGCCGTCCGCCACCACGGGAGACGCGTCGTCTGGAGGCGTGACGGTGTTGAGGACCTTCCGTATAGTCAGCGCGCCTGGGACCAGTTCCTTCGCGATCTCCTCCATCGCGTGGACGCCCCGAATGACGGCGATCAGATGGCCGTCCACAACGGACACCGTCGCGCCCGCGAAGCGTGAGGCGCGGAGGCGACTCTGCACGATCGTCGCCGCCGACTGCAGGTCGGCGACACTAACAACGCCCCCTCCGGCTGCCGTGGCGGTGATGGTGAGCTGTGTGTGCCGGCCGTCTGCGGCGTGATCGCCGCGGTGGAGCACCGGCAGGGTCGCGAACGTACCCGCCGCCACAACACTGACGAGTATGACCGCCAGGGCGGCGCGTCGTGTCCTTTGGTGCCGGCGGCCGGCCCGCATGGCTCGGTCGATGTCGACAGTCGGCGCCGGCAGCGGCGGCTCGATGAAAGTTCGCAACACGTCGGCGTCATTCATGACGTACCCCTCTGCTGGGATCCGTGGGGCGGTCGGCGAGCAGCCGCCGCAGCGCCGCGAGACCATCGGCTGTCTGGCTCTTGACGGTGCCCGGCGAAACTTGGAGGATCTCGGCGACCTCATCGACCGAGTGATCGGCTAGGTAGCGCAGGACGACCGCGGCGCGCTGCCGGGCCGGCAACTTGGCCAGGGCGGCGTGCAGGATAAGCCGGTCCTCCACGTTGGTCGCGACAGGCGACGCACCGCGCGGTATGTCAGACCTGTCCGAGGGGACGTGGCCCAGTCGCACGCCGGACCAGCTGAGGCGGCGTTCATCGAGGAAAACGCGAATCAGGATCCTGTGGACGTACGCGTCGAGGTTATGCGCCTTGGCCGCGACGGACCAGCGCGCGTAGAGCTTGGTGATCGTCTGTTGCACCAGATCGTCGCCACGGTGGGGGTCGCCCACCAGTTGCGTGGCAATACGTCGCAGTATGGGGATCCGCCCCGTTCACGTAATCGACGTAGTCGCGTTCGCGCTGCGCCCTCACTGGCACCTCCGTCGCTCACCTTGATGACGGCTCACCCGGCCGGTCTGGTTGGGTGCTCAGACATGATTACCCACACGAAGGTGACCATGGCGCGGCTCGAATCGTGACCTTTTCCGTATCAACGCCAACGCGCGAAGCCTCTGACCTGCACAAACGCAGAATCCGCGTCAGCCCGCTTGTCATGCCGATGCGAGGGCACTCGTCGCGCTTCGCGTGGCCTCATCCGGCGAACCTCGAAACATGGATGATCTCTTGCGGCAGGTCTGCAGAGCCCCCAGGTCTTCGCCGGTGACGGCGTCGATCATGACGACGAGTTCGCAGACGCCGCTCTCCTCCATTATCCGACGATCTTCGGCGGTGAATCCAGGAGGCCCAAAGATCATCATTGGCGAGTTCGGATACTCGACTATCCACATCAGACGGTTTTCGTAGCCGCCCCTTTCCCCGGGAAGCCGAGTTGCCAACCGCAGGCTGATACGAGGTACTTCCCCCGGCGCCATGGTGCCGAAATCGTGAGCGGCGATAGCCGCAGCGCGATCTCTCGATACCGCGGCCACCACGCCAGGAGCCGGCCGGGTGAGGAGGCTGCCATAACGGATTTCACCATCTGCGTTCGGTGTCCGCCAGATCCACGTTGGCGATGGCGCAGCTTGCACGTACGCAGCCTCGCCCGAGGTGATGCGTAGTGACATGGCGATACCCCAGACAATTGCAAAGGTCGTGAGCGCGGCCCCAGCCACGATCCCCGCAGAGCGGATTGACCTGTTCAGCCCCATTGATCCCCCAGGCGTGCGCTGCGCAGCAGTTACTGCACTCGCCGTCGTAACCCCACCAGACCACCGCGGTAAGGGCAAGCGTGGGTCCTGCCCACCTCGTGTGATTCCGCCCGAGAAGAAGATCATGATTGCTCGACGCGCCACTGGCCCCCAACGCCGTCGCCCCGTCCGCCCGCCGCTCACGCCTATCAGCCGCGACTCGCTGCTAGGCGCGCGCGTCCTCTTCTGGCGCCCCTCTGTGTCAAGTCAGAGTTTCGGGCTTCGTTGCGTTGTGCGGGTTGTGCGCGAGGGCTTGGTGTTTTTCGCGCGCTGGCGTGGGGCCGGTTCGGTTGGGGTTGGCCCGGTTGGGTTGCCCGCGCCTGGGTGACTGGCGTCGTGGTGGTCGTGGACGCGGTGGGTAGGCTCGGT
>JAXIPB010000324.1:0-26948 GCA_045403155.1 Micromonosporaceae bacterium | reverse complement strand
ACCGCCGAGGTGAGCGCGGCGAGCTGGTTGACCGCGGCCAGCAGCTGGGGCAGGGCGGCGCGGACCTGCTCGTCGGACAGGTCGAGCGCGTCCGCCTCGGCCAGACCGGTCAGGCCGGCCCGCAGCAGCTGCAACGGGTCCACCTCGCCGGTCGTACACATGTGTCAAGCATATCCCATCGACACAGACACACAAGTAACTGTCGTAAGATTCTTTTCTGAGTATCCACAGTGGACGGCCCGCGACGGCCTTGTCCTGGGTTAGCGCGCCAGGCGGTGGGCGAGCCACGACAGCGCGAGCGGATACCGATACTCGATGGCGGCGTGAGTGGCGTCGAAGAGCTCGAAATGCACACGATCCTCCGGCACGCCGATGCCCGCAAGTTCCGCCCGGAAGGCCTCCGCGCCCAGGTCGAGGAACCAGTCGTCGCGCTTGCCCGCGTCGATCCAGATCGCGCGCTGCGAGCGCAGGGCGTCGGCATACTGTTGGGCCATGCGTACCGGGTCCCAATCGAGCCAGCGCTGCCACTCCTCTTGCCGCAGAACGCCAGTGCGCGGATCGAACGGCAACACGGGCGTTCCATCCTCGCGCGCGGAGAAGCACGCCGAGCAGCCGAGCAGTATCAGCAACGTGGCGTCGGCCTCCTTGGTAAACGCCGTGCGCGACCGGAAGTCGTCCCACCACTTGTTGATGTCATGCCCGTATTCCCGCAGGTAGCGCACCGCCTTGCCGAACTCCGGGATGTACGACAGCTCGTAGAGGGAGTCACCGGCGTGCGTCGCGAATGCCGAAAAGAGGTCCGGACGCAGCATCGGTGTGATCATCGCGCCGAACCCACCGGAGGATTTGCCCGAGATCGAGCGCGACTCGCGGTCGGCGATGGTGCGATAGTGCGCGTCCACCCACGGCACGACCTCCTCGCAGAGGTACGAATGGTAGGCGCCGGTGCCGGGGGAGTCGACGAACTGCGAGCCGCCGTACGCGGTCCACGCGTCGACGTAAACGACAATGCAGCCGGGCGCCTCCCCCGAGGCGAAGATGGCGTCCGCGGTCTCGATGAAGGGCTGGCGGTACGGCGTACGGTTGCCCCACATCGCGACGTGCCCGGTGTAGCCCTGGATCACATAATTCGCGGGATAGCGTGCATCGTCGTCGTCATAGCCCGGCGGCACGTATATCCACAATGGTCGCTCGTGCGGATCGCCCAGCGGATTTCCGCGGAGCAGCTGCGAATCGATGACCTCGCGATCGAGCCGTCCGGCCAGCGAAGCGTCCCAGGGCAGCATTCGTACTCCTCTCGGCGGGATTCGTTCCGTCACTCGGGTGCGTGGCAGACGGCCTCGACGTTGTTGCCGTCCGGATCGCGGACGAACGCGCCGAAGTAGGTCGAGTGATACTCCGGCCACACCCGCGGGGGGTGCAGCACCTCGGCACCGGCGCCGACGGCGGCCTCGAAGAACGCGACCACGGTGGCTCGGTCCTGGGCGGTGAACGCCAGGTGTGCCTCCCGTGCCTCGCCCGGAGTCTCGGTCGGCCCGATCCAGAACTGTGGCCGGTCGGAGCCGTACCCGATCACGTCACCGAAGTCCATCATTCGGGTCCCGCCCAGTTTGGCTAGAACGGCGTCGTAGAAGGCGGCACTGGTCGCCACGTTGCGTACCTGGATGGAGACGTGATCGATCATCTCCACAGCCTGCCAGAGCCGACACACTTCCGCCTGGTGAACATCAACGACTTCGGTGCCCTCGGTCGACAGGACGGTGATCTACTACCATGGGTTCTCGAAGGGAGGCGACGATGACCGTGGACCTCATCCCGTTGAAGCGAGTGTGGACGGAGGCGGACCTCGCGGAGTTGCCCGACGATGGATCCCGGTACGAGATCATCGATGGGAGGCTCTACGTGGTCCCACCCGCCGGCGAGGTGCACAATTCACGCGGCGTGAGCCTGATATCCCAGCTCGCCGCCGCGGCGCCGCCCGGATGGCGGGTCCTTTACGAAATCGGTCTGGCCATCGGCGAGGACCGTTTCGTCCCGGACCTCGTCGTGCTTCCCCCAGGTACGCCGGTCGCAGCAGCCGACTTCAACGATGTTCATCGGGTGAATCCCGCCCTCGTGGTGGAGATCGCGAGCAGGTCCACCCAGACCACCGATGCCGGCGACAAGATGATCGCGTACGCGCGGGGTGGCATCCCGGCGTACTGGCGGGTGACGCGTGATGGCGCAATCCACATCCACCAGCTCATGGAGCCCGGCGTATATACGCTCGTTGCCACTGTCGCGGTAGGCGAGACGCACGACGTTCTCTGGCCCTTCAAAGTGACGCTCGCCGCACGGTGAGACTCAGCTGGCCCGGAGGACGAGTCCGCGCCCTCCCGGGCCGGTGAGAGTAAGCGCGTCCGAATCGATCCGGTAGGCGACCTCGCCCAGGAGGGTTGAGATCATGGCGTTGTCCATCACTGCCTGCGCACCGGAGCAATTCCGCGGCGAGGGCAGGACAGCGGGAAAGAGGATCTTGTCTCCCCGAACCTGGATCGTGCCGCCGAGGCTTGCGCAGCCGCTCGATCCCGTGAAGCTGGTCTCGCTGTCCAACCGAATGAAGGCGACCACGCCCGCCGGGACGGACGAGGCCACGTCGCCGGTGATGATCGTGTCGACCACCCAGCGGGTGCCGACCAGCGCCCGATCCGGGTCGGTGACCTTGCGATCCGTGAGCCGGATCTCGAGGTCGCCGGAGCGGAGCACGAGCTCGGCGCCGGTCAGGCTCCAGGTCGGATCGGACCCCAGAAAGTCCGCGAGCCAGGTGTCCTGGCTGTGGCGAGGCTCGTCGCAGCCCATCTCCGTCATCGACAGGTCGCCCAGCACGAGCCGACCTGCGTCGATCCGCCCGCTGCCGCCGAGCATGTTGCAGCCGGCCTGGGCGCCAAGCCTTCCATCCTCGGGGAAGCCCAGGTCGATTCGCGTGCCGGCGACCAGCGGCCGATCCTTGCCAGCCTCGGTCACCGCGGTGGAGCGGAACTCGCGACCGGTGGGCCAACCGCCACCCCCGCCAGGGCCGCCCCCGCCAGGGCCGCCGGGGCCACCCGAGCCGGCCGCTTGACCGCACGCCGTCGCGACGACCAGCAGCGCCGAGATCACCAACACCGCACCGAGTCGACTCATGATGCTCGGACGCCGCCGACCCGCCTACGGTTCCAAGCGGCCGTTTCGAAGAAAGCTAGCCCGACGAGCGCAGCGGTGATCAGGCCGAGCGCGGCCAGCGCAGGAATCGCGCGGGCCAGCGGAGTCAGCAGGAGGATCACGCCGACGGCGGTGAGCTGGACCGTTGACCACCGCATGGTGGTGCGCCACACGATGGCGGCCCGGCCGGTGAGGTACGTCGCGACGCCGCCGTACAACGCGATTATCGCGATCCAGCCGAGCGGTTCATTCGGGTCATGGGCGGCGATGCCGTGGGCATCGGACACCTGCGCGAGGACCTCCTCGATCCCGACGGCGATGTAGATCACGCCCGCGATCAGCGCGAAATGCAGAAACGTGAACGCATCGCGGGCCACGCGGGCCCGTGCGGTGCCCTGCGTTTCAGCCAGCCTCCGCTCGGCGATGGGTCCGACCGATCTGAAGTAGAGCAGCCACAGACACACCGCCAGGCCGAGCCCAAGCAGCGCGGCCATCAGGATCGGACCGCTTACCGCCACGGCCCCGACCCCCGCGCCCACGGCGGCGAGGGATTCACCGAGGGCGATGATGACGACGAGGCCGTGCCGTTCGGCGAAGTATCCGGTCGTGCGCAACCGCCACCCGCCGTGGGATGTCGAGGCCGCGCCGCCGCCGAAGTCAATGATGAACGTCGCGGTCCACAGCACCACCTGCGGATATCCACCGATCAGCGCACCGGCGATGAACGGCACCCAGGAGATGATCGTCAGGATATTGAGACGAGTAAGCGCATTTCGCAGCTCGCGGTCACCGGATGATGCGTACATGTAGGTCGCCAGGTACAGCACGCGCACGATGCTGTAGGCGATGGCGAGCGTCAGCGGCGCGTTGATGCCGCCCGGGGAGTCGTGAAAGGCCTCGGGTATGAGGATGGCGACCACGAAGATGGCGGCCATCGCCACGACCCCACCGGCGAGCGGCCAGCCTTCGTCGGCCCGGACCTGGTTGCCCAGCCAGGCGTAGGCCGACCAGGCCCACCACATCAGCACCAGCAGTAAAAGGCCCTGCAGCAGCGTGAGCGGGGTCAAATCGTGGATCATGAACGAAATGATCCGGGTAAAGGCGAAGACGAAGACCAGGTCGAAGAAGATCTCAAACGCGGTGACCCGATGGCCCTCGCCGGTCACAGGCGCGGGCCGGTGCGAGATCTTCCCCATCGCAGGCAACCGCTCCCTCCAACGCTCCCTCCAGAAGTGCAATGACTCTATGCCGACGATCGACTGCATGTTCATGCTATACTCTGCATACAGATACAAGGAGGACGGGCGGGATGGGTGTGCGGGTCGCGGTCGCCGGCGCCAGCGGGTACGCCGGCGGGGAGCTGCTGCGTCTGCTCGCGGCGCACCCGGAGTTCGAGATCACCGCCGCCACGGCGCAGTCACAGTCACGGGCGGCCGTCTCGTCCGTACACCCGAACCTGCACGACCTCGACCTGACCTTCGCCCCGACGCACCCGTCGACGCTGGCCGACGCGGACCTCGTCTTCCTCGCCCTGCCGCATGGCGAATCCGGTCCGCTCGCCGCCAAGATTCCAGCCGGCGTGAAGGTCGTCGACCTGGGCGCAGACCACCGGCTGCGCGACCCGGCCGCGTGGGCCACCTACTACGAGGGGGAGCACGCCGGCGCGTGGACCTATGGGCTGCCCGAACTGCCGGGCCAGCGTGAGGCGATCGCCGAATCCGACCGGATCGCGGCGGCCGGATGCTACGCGGCCGCGATCAGCCTTGCGCTCGCGCCGCTGCTCAGGTCCTTCTTGGCCAACGCCGACGACGTGGTCGCGGTCGCGGCATCCGGTACGACGGGAGCGGGGCGCACGCCGAAGGCGAACCTCCTGGCGAGTGAGGTAATGGGCGACCTCACGGCGTACAAGGTCGGCTCGCACCAGCACACTCCGGAGATCAAGCAGGCCACCGGCGCCCGCACGCTGTCGTTCACACCGGTGCTCGCCCCGATGCCGCGCGGCATCCTCGCCACGGTGACGGCCATGCCGACCACCCCCGGGACCACGGCCGCGGACGTACGCACCGTGCTGGACATGCGGTACGGGCACGAGCCGTTCGTCCGCCTGCTGCCCGACGGCGTCTGGCCTCGGACGGCGGCGACCCTCGGTTCGAACGCCTGCCACCTGCAGGCGGGGGTCGACGCCGACTCCGGCCGGCTGGTCGTGGTGAGCGCCATCGACAATCTCGGCAAGGGCGCGGCCGGGCAGGCGGTCCAATGCGCGAACCTGATGTTCGGCCTGCCCGAGACGATGGGTCTGTCCACAGTGGGGGTTCATCCGTGAGCGTGACCGCCCCCAAGGGCTTCCGCGCGGCCGGCGTCGCGGCCGGGCTGAAGTCGTCCGGCGGGCTCGACGTGGCGCTTGTCGTGAACGACGGGCCGGACGCGACCGCCGCCGGCGTCTTCACCGCCAACCGGGTGAAGGCCGCGCCGGTGCTGTGGAGCCAACAAGTGCTGCGCGCCGGGATCGTCCAGGCCGTCGTCCTCAACTCCGGCGGCGCGAACGCGTGCACCGGGTCGCCGGGCTTCCAGGACACCCACGCCACGGCCGAGCTCACCGCGGCGAGGCTCACCGCGAGCGGACGCGGGCTCGCCGCGAGCGGGCGCGGGCTCGCCGCGAGCGGGCGCGGACCCGCCGCCTCTGGCGGGAGGCCGTCTCCGCTGATTGGTGCCGCGGACATAGCGGTCTGCTCGACCGGTCTGATCGGGGAGCGGCTGCCCATGCCGAAGCTGATGGCCGGCGTCGACGCGGCCGTGCGCGGCCTTACCCGCGATGGCGGCCAGGCGGCCGCCGAGGCCATCATGACCACCGACACGCGAGCCAAGACGACCGTCGTCGCTGGACACGGTTGGTCGGTGGGTGGCATGGCCAAGGGCGCGGGAATGCTCGCACCGGGCCTCGCGACCATGCTCTGCGTGCTGACCACGGATGCCGTGGCCGATTCGTCCACCCTGGACACCGTGCTCCGGAGCGCGGCGGGCTCGACGTTCGAGCGGCTCGACTCGGACGGCTGTCAGTCCACCAACGACACCGTGCTGCTATTGGCCAGCGGGGCGTCCGGCATCTCACCGACCGAGGAGGAGCTGGCCGAGGCGGTGACGGCCGCGTGCCACGACCTGGCCATGCAGCTGCTCGCCGATGCCGAGGGTTCCACGAAGGACATCGCCATCGAGGTCCGGAACTCGGTTGACGAGGCCGACGCGGTCGCGGTCGGCCGGGCCGTCGCCCGCAGCAACCTGGTCAAGACAGCGCTCTTCGGCGGCGACCCGAACTGGGGGCGCATCCTCGCCGCGATCGGCACGACGTCCGCCCTGTTCGATCCGGACGAGGTCAACGTCAGCATCAACGGGGTCTGGGTGTGCCGGGCCGGTGCGGCGGCCGATGACCGCACCAAGGCAGACCTCTCCGGCCGGAACGTGCACGTCGTGATCGATCTCGTCGCCGGGGTGGAGTCGGCCACGGTGTGGACCAACGACCTGTCTATCGGTTACGTGCACGAGAACTCGGCGTACTCCACATGAGCACCACCGCAACGCTGAACACCCGCGATCTCGGCATCGCGCTGGGCAAGGCCAGCACGCTTATCGATTCTCTGCCGTGGCTGGCCCGCTTCCACGGTTCGACGGTCGTTGTCAAGTACGGCGGGCACGCCATGCTCGACCCGGAGGTGCAGCGGGCGTTCGCGGCGGACCTGGTGTTCCTGCGCTACGCCGGAATCAGGCCCGTCGTCGTGCACGGCGGCGGCCCCCAGATCACCTCGATGCTGGACCGGCTTGGCCTGGAGAGCGAGTTCCGCGGCGGGCTGCGCGTCACCACGGCAGCCTCGATCGACGTGGTGAGGATGGTGCTCGTCGGGCAGGTGGGGCGACAGCTGGTCGGGCTGATCAACGAGCATGGTCCTTTCGCCGTGGGCATGTCCGGCGAGGACGCGCGGCTGTTCACCGCCGAGCGCCGACCGGCCTACGTGGACGGCGAGCCGGTCGACGTCGGCCTGGTCGGCGACGTCGCCCACGTGAATCGCGGCGCCGTCGACGACATCATCGCCGCCGGCCGCATCCCGGTCATCTCCACGGTCGCGCCGGACGCATGGGGCGTGGTGCACAACCTCAACGCCGATACGGCCGCGGGCGCGCTCGCCGCGGCGCTCGGCGCCCGCAAGCTCGTCGTGCTCACCGACGTCTCCGGGCTCTACCGGAGCTGGCCCGACACCGACGACCTCATCTCGCAGATCCCCGCGGACGAGCTGGCGGCGATGCTGCCGTCGCTTGAGGCCGGCATGGTGCCCAAGGTCGAGGCGTGCCTGCGGGCCGTGCGCGGGGGAGTGCCGGCGGCGCACATCGTAGACGGTCGGGTTCCGCACTCGCTGCTATTGGAGATCTTCACCGCTGAGGGGTTCGGGACGATGGTGACTCCGTCATGAGCCTCGCGGACCGGTGGGCTGAGTCGATCATGCCGACCTACGGCACACCCCAGCTTGCGCTGGTGCGGGGCGAGGGTGCGGTCGTCTGGGACGAGAGCGGGCGGTCCTATGTGGACATGCTCGGCGGCATCGCGGTCAACGCGCTCGGCCACGCCCACCCGGCCGTCGTCGCGGCGGTGACCCGGCAGATCTCGACCCTGGGGCATGTGAGCAACTTCTTCGCATCGGAACCACCGGTGGCGCTCGCCGAGGCGCTGCTTGGCGTGGCCGGACGGCCGGGAAAAGTCTTCTTCGCGAACTCTGGCGCGGAGGCGAACGAGGCGGCCTTCAAGCTCTCCCGACGGCTCGGCCGCACCCACGTCGTCGCGGCGATCGGCGGATTCCACGGGCGCACCATGGGGGCTCTAGCCTTGACCGGTCAGCCGACCAAGGCCGATCCCTTCCGCCCCCTGCCCGGTGAGGTCACGCACGTGCCGTACGGCGACGTCGACGCCCTCGTCGCGGCGGTGACGGACGAGACCGCGATGGTGATGCTCGAGCCGATCCAGGGTGAGAGCGGCGTGATCGTGCCGCCGGCCGGATATCTCGCCGCGGCGCGCGAGACTACCGCCAAGCACAGGGCTCTGCTCGTCCTCGACGAGGTGCAGACCGGGATCGGGCGCACCGGCCACTGGTTCGCGCATCAGGCGGACGGGATCGAGCCGGACGTGGTGACGCTCGCGAAGGGGCTCGGCGGCGGGCTGCCGATCGGCGCCTGCATCGCGTTCGGGGCCGCGGCCGACCTGCTCGGGCCGGGCTCGCACGGCTCAACGTTCGGCGGTAATTCGGTCTCCTGCGCGGCCGCGCTCGCGGTGCTCACCACGATCGCCGAGGAGGATCTGCTCGACCATGTGAAGCTCGTCGGCGAGCGGCTGCGGGGCGGCATCGAGGCGCTCGGGCATCCGCTGATTCAAGGGGCACGCGGTGCGGGTCTGCTGCTCGGCATCGCGCTCACCGCTCCGGTCGCGGCCACGGTCGTGGACGCCTTGCGGGATGCAGGATTTCTTGCCAACGCCGTGCAGCCCGACGCGGTACGGTTGGCGCCGCCACTTGTCCTCACCGTCGAGCAGGGCGACGCGTTCCTGGCGGCCCTCCCGGCGGCCCTCGCCCTCGGGATGGGAGCACCATGAGAAGTTTCCTTCGCGACGATGACCTGAGCCCGACGGAGCAGACCGCGGTGCTCGATCTGGCCGACATCATGAAGGCCGGGCGGTACGTGTACCGTCCGCTATCCGGCCCGAAGGCGATCGCGGTCATCTTCGAGAAGCCGTCCCTGCGAACCCGGCTCTCGTTCGAGGTCGGAATCGCCGAGCTCGGTGGGCACCCGGTCATCGTGGACGCTCGGAGTACGCACTTCGGCCGCGGAGAGTCCATTGAGGACGCCTCCCGGGTGCTGTCGCGCTACGTGGTCGCGATCGTCATGCGAACATCGGCGGACGAGCGGCTCCAGGCCCTGGCGCAGGCCGCCTCCGTACCGGTCGTCAACGCGCTCACCGATGGGTTCCACCCATGCCAGATCCTCGCCGATCTGATGACGGTACGGGAGCGCCTGGGCGGCACGGAGGGCCGGATTCTCGCGTACGTCGGCGATGCCGCTAACAACATGGCCAACTCCTATCTGCTCGGTGGCGCGACGGCCGGCATGCATGTACGGGTGGCAGGTCCTCCCGCACACCAGCCGGACCCCGCGATGGTCGCCGCGGCGGAGGCCATCGCCGCCGACACGGGCGGGTCCGCGTCGGTCCTGGTGGATCCCGTGGCCGCCGTCACCGGGGCCGACGTGGTCGCCACGGATACGTGGACGTCGATGGGACAGGAAGACGACGGGCTCGATCGGCACGCGCCGTTCCTGCCGTATCAGGTCAACGCCGCTCTGGTCGCGGCCGCGAAGCCGCACGCGATCGTGCTGCACTGCCTGCCGGCGCACCGCGGCGAGGAGATCACCGACGAGGTGATGGACGGACCCGCCAGTGCCATCCTCGACCAGGCGGAGAACCGGCTGCACGCGCAGAAGGCGCTGCTGGCCTGGCTCCTGGACATGGCTCAGTTGGATACGTCGCCGGCGGACCCGTCGCCGTGAACGCACAACCGGCGTCGAAGGCGGCGCGGCACGCCCGGATCGTTCAACTGATCCGCGACCACTCCGTGCGTTCGCAGGGCGAGTTGGGGGAGCTGCTCGCGGCTGACGGCCTGCCCATCACCCAGGCCACGCTCTCCCGCGACCTGGAGGAACTCGGCGCGGTCAAGGTTCGCGGCACCGACGGCATGGCGCCGATCTACCTGGTCCCCGAGGAGGGGCAGGGGCCGCTGCGCTCGGCCGAGCAGGCTCCGGAGCGGCTGAAGCGACTGCTGCGGGAACTGCTGACCGGAGCGGACGCGAGCGGCAACCTGGTAGTGCTGCGCACGCCTCCGGGGGCGGCGCAGTTCCTCGCCAGCGCGCTCGACCGATCCGGGCTTCCCCGCATCGTCGGCACGATCGCAGGCGACGACACGATTCTGGTCGTGGCCCAACAGGACGAGCCGGTCGCCAACTCGTCGGGCGCGGCGTTGGCCGCGGCGCTTCTGGAATGGGCCGGACGCAAATCTCAAGAACAGGAGAGTGTGGCATGACCGAGCGTGTGGTGCTCGCGTACTCGGGGGGACTGGACACCTCGGTCGCGATCCCGTATTTGGCCGAGCGGACCGGCGCCGAGGTGATCGCGGTCGCGGTCGACCTCGGCCAGGGTGGCGAGGACATGGACGCCATCCGACAGCGGGCGTTGGACTGCGGTGCGGTGGAGTCCGAAGTGGTCGATGCGCGGGAGGAGTTCGCCACGGACTTCTGCCTGCCGGCGCTTCGGGCCAACGCGCTCTACATGGACCGCTACCCGTTGGTGTCGGCGCTGTCGCGGCCGCTGATCGTCAAGCATCTCGTCGCGGCGGCGGCCAAGCATGGCGGGACCATCGTCTCGCACGGCTGCACCGGCAAGGGCAATGACCAGGTCCGGTTCGAGGTCGGCATCGGTTCGCTGGCGCCCGAATTGCGGGTGGTGGCCCCCGCTCGGGACTACGCGTGGACCCGGGACAAGGCCATCTCGTACGCCGAGGAGAAGAACCTGCCCATCGACGTGACGCACAAGTCCCCGTACTCCATCGACCAGAACCTCTGGGGTCGAGCGGTCGAGACCGGCTTCCTCGAAGACATCTGGAACGGGCCGACCGAGGACCTGTACGCCTACACCGACGACCCGTCGATCCGTCGCGATCCGGACGCGGTCGTCATCACCTTCGACCAGGGTGTGCCGGTCGCGCTCGATGGTGCGCGCGTCACGCCGTACCAGGCGATCCTGCAGATGAACCGGCGGGCGGGAGCGCACGGCGTTGGACGGCTCGACCTCGTCGAGGATCGACTGGTGGGTATCAAGAGCCGGGAGATCTACGAGGCGCCGGGGGCGATCGCCCTCATCACCGCGCACCAGGAGTTGGAGAACGTCACCGTCGAGCGCGACCTGGCCCGGTTCAAGCGCGGCGTCGATCAGCGGTGGGGCGAGCTTGTGTACGACGGACTGTGGTTCTCGCCGTTGAAGGGGGCCCTGGACACGTTCATCGCGCAGTCGCAGCGCTTCGTCTCCGGGGAGGTGCGTCTGACGCTGCACGGCGGGCGGGCGGTTGTGACCGGTCGGCGCTCGGAGGCGTCCTTGTACGACTTCAGCCTCGCGACGTATGACGAGGGGGACATGTTCGACCAGTCGCTGGCGCGCGGCTTTGTGGAGTTGTGGGGCCTGCCCAGCCGGCTCGCCGTCGCTCGCGACGCCCGAGTGGGTTGACCAGACCGCAGATCTTGGATGATTCAGAGTGCTGGGATACCGAAAGACATCCAAGATCTCGGCGGTGGGGGGCGGCGTGAGCACTGGCAACGGCACTTCGTCGAGCGGGGTGCGGCTGTGGGGCGGGCGGTTCCAGGGTGGTCCGGCGGAGGCCTTGGCGCGGCTGTCGGTGAGTGTCCAATTTGACTGGAGGCTCGCCCCCTACGACCTGGCCGCGTCGCGGGCGCACGCACGCGTGTTGGCGCGGGCGGACCTCCTCGACGCCGATGAGGTCGGCCGGATGCTCGCCGCGCTCGACGACCTCGAGGCGGCCTGCGCCTCGGGCGAGTTCCGCCCGACGGTCGAGGACGAGGACGTTCACACCGCCCTGGAGCGGGGTCTGCTCGAACGGCTCGGCGCCCTGGGCGGAAAGCTGCGCGCCGGACGCTCGCGTAACGACCAGGTCGCGACGGATCTACGGCTGTACCTGCGCGACCACGTCCGCGGCGTCGCGGCCCGGCTCGTCGAGCTGGCGGACGCGTTGGTCGAGCAGGCCGCGCGCCACGTCGACACGCCCGCACCGGGGATGACGCACCTGCAGCACGCGCAGCCGGTGTCGTTCGGCCATCAACTCCTGGCCCACGCGCAGTCGCTGCTGCGCGACCTCTCGCGGCTCGCCGACTGGGATGTACGGGCGGCGATCTCCCCGCTCGGCGCCGGCGCGCTCGCGGGTTCCTCCCTGCCGCTGGACCCGGTTCAGGTGGCCCGCGAGCTCGGCTTCACCGCGCCGGCCGCCAACTCGATGGATGCGGTGGCCGACCGGGACTTCGTCGCGGAGTTCCTCTTCGTCGCCGCACTGTGCGGGGTGCACCTCTCCCGGCTGGGCGAGGAGGTGGTGCTCTGGACGTCGCACGAGTTCGGCTGGGTCGAGCTCGACGACGCGTTCACGACCGGGTCGTCCATCATGCCGCAGAAGAAGAACGCCGACGTCGCCGAGCTCGCTCGCGGCAAGTCGGGCCGGCTCATCGGAAACCTGGTCACTGTGCTGACAATGCTCAAGGGACTGCCGCTCGCGTACGACCGGGACATGCAGGAGGACAAGGAGCCGGTATTCGACGCCGTCGACACGCTCGAACTCGTGCTGCCGGCGTTGGCCGGGATGATCTCGACGATGACGGTACGGGTGGACCGGCTCGCCGCCGCCGCGCCGGCCGGATACACGCTGGCGACCGAGGTGGCCGAGTTTCTGGTCCGCCGTGGCGTGCCGTTCCGCGAGGCCCACGACGTCACCGGCGCGCTGGTGGCGCTGTGCGTGGCCCGGGAGTGCGCGCTCGATGAGGTCCCCGATTCCGATCTCGCCGCGGTGTCACCGCACCTCACACCGGAGGTCAGGTCGGTACTGTCCGTTCGTGGAGCGCTGGAGGCCCGCACCACTCCCGGCTCCACCGGACCGGGGCCGGTCGCGGATCAGCTCGCCGTCGTGCAGGACAGGGTGGAGAGCTGGCGTGGGTGGGCCGCGACCCGCGTGGTCCCATGATCATCGCAACTGTTCAACACTCGCCCCCATCTGCGCCATCGGACCGGGCAGGTGTTGAACACATGCGGCTGAGGTCGACCTCATGAGGCTCGACAGGCTGCTCTCGGGGCCGGTTCTCGACGCGGCGCCGGGTCTGCTCGGCTGTTTGGTCGTGTCGGGTGGCGTGACGGTGCGCCTGACCGAGGTCGAGGCCTACCACGGCGTCGGCGAGGATCCGGCATCTCACGCGCACCGCGGGCGGACTCCACGAAACGTCGTCATGTTCGGGCCGCCCGGCTTTGCGTACGTCTATTTCACGTACGGCATGCATTGGTGCCTCAACGTCGTGACCGGCCCGGCCGGCGTCGCGTCGGCCGTGCTCCTGCGGGCCGGTGAGGTGGTCGAGGGTCTCGACGTCGCCCGGGCGCGCCGTCGTGCCGTACACCTCGATCGGGATCTGGCCCGCGGCCCGGCGCGGCTCACCCAGGCCCTGGGGGTGGGGCGGGAGGCCGACGGAACACGGTTGCTCGACGGCACGGGGCCGATCCTGCTGCGGCCGCCCGCGGTTCCGGCGGACGACGCGGCGATCCGAACTGGTCCGCGGGTCGGTGTGAACGGCGGAGCCGAGCACCCGTGGCGATTCTGGCTCGACGGTGAGCCATCAGTCGGTCCGTATCGGCGGCACCTGCCGAAGCGCCGTTCCGTGGTGGTTGAGTGAGGCGGGCAATGGCAGAGAGGTTCGGGTGCGACGCGTGCTACGGCGACGATGCCGACGCGGCGTCGCTCCATTACGGTAGCGGCGTCGAACGCGATGTTGAGCTGACCGACGAGTCTCATTTCATCGTCTGGATTGGACATTGCCGGATGTGCTCACAGCGCTTCGTGTCGATCTTCACTGAAGACGTCGACTGGTACGGAGGCGACGACGCGCAGCACCGTACCGTTGTCCCGATCACCGCCGATGAGGCCGCCGCCCTGGTCGAGCGGGGCGGAAGCCTCGACCTGGCGGCGCTCGGGGCGCTCGGCGAGGACCGCCGCTACCTGGAAATGGACTGGCCGACCGGCGCGCCCGATCGGCGCACAACCTGGTCAACCGGGAAGCTGTACGTCCGCGGTGTCTGACCCGCCTAATGCTCAGGACGAGTATCGCCGCGACGTGGGTACCGACATTGCTGTTATTCGGCCAAGATTACGTACATGGGGTTACCCACGTCGGGCTCGCGGCCACGGCGCCGCGTAACCCGTTTCAGGTGATCATCGGACATGCGCGACAATCGCAGGCGTGACCGACCTCATCGACGACCTGTTGTGGCGGGGCCTGCTGCAGGACTCCACCGGCCTGGACGAGCTGCGTGAACATCTCAATGCGGGGCCGGTGACCTTCTACGTGGGGTTCGACCCGAGCGCGCCGAGCCTGCAGGTCGGCAACCTTGTCCAGGTCCTCACAGCGCGCCGATTGCAACAGGCCGGCCACCGCCCGCTCGTGCTCGTCGGCGGCGCGACCGGGCTGATCGGTGATCCGAAGCAGGAGGGCGAGCGCACGCTCAACGACTCGGCCGTCGTCGCCGGGTGGGTGGAGAAGATCCGCCGCCAGGTCGAGCCGTTCTTCGACTTCGACGGGCCCAACGCGGCGACCATGGTCAACAACCTGGACTGGACCGAACCGCTGTCGGCGATCGAGTTCCTCCGCGACATCGGCAAGCACTTCCCGGTCAACCAGATGCTCGCACGCGAGGTCGTCAGGGCACGGCTTGAGTCCGGGATCAGCTTCACCGAGTTCAGCTACCAGATCCTGCAGGCGCACGACTACTTCCAGCTCAACCGGCGTTACGGCTGCACTGTCCAGCAGGGCGGCTCAGACCAATGGGGCAACATCCTCGCCGGCGTCGACTTCTGCCGGCGGCAGGGAGTACGCGGGGTGCACGCCTTCGTCACGCCGCTGATCACGCGTACCGACGGCACCAAGTTCGGCAAGAGCGCGGCCGGGATGTCGCTCTGGCTTGAACCGACGATGACCAGCCCGTACGCGTTCTACCAATTCTGGATCAACGCCGATGACGCTGACATCGTCACGTACCTCAAGGTCTTCAGCTTCAAAGCGCGCGACGAGATCGAGGCTCTGGAGAAGGAGACCGCCGAGCGCCCCGCCGCCCGAGCGGCGCAGCGGGCGCTGGCCGAGGAGTTGACGACACTCCTGCACGGCGAGAAGGAGTGCGCGCAGGTGATCGCGGCCTCAAAGGCACTCTTCGGGCGCGGATCGCTGGCCGACCTCGAGCCGTCCACGCTGCGGGCGGCCCTATCCGAGGCCGGGCTGGTGACGCTCTCCGGCGAACTGCCGCCGATGGCGGTGCTGCTCAAGGAGTCCGGGGTCGTGAAGAGCATGAACGAGGCCCGCCGCACGATCGCGGAGGGCGGAGCCTACGTCAACAACGAGCGGATCACCGACGCCGAAGCCACCGTCGACCAGTCGTCACTGCTGCACGGGAAGTGGCTGGTGCTGCGGCGGGGGCGGCGCAACGTCGCCGGCGTCGAGCTGAGCGCGTGACCGCCGTGGTCGCGATTCGAGAAGCTACGTCGGACGAGGACCTGGAAGAGTGGCGCCGCGTCTTCACGGCCGTACTGCCGAACGAGCGCGCCCCCACGGTTGAGCAGATGCGCGGTACGGCCCGGCGAGATCTGATCCGCGTCTTGGCTGAGGTCGACGGCGTGGTCGTGGGATCAGGCTTCGCGGGGCACTCGGACCTGGTCGGCGCGGCGTTTGTTGCGCCCCGGGTCCGGCCGGAGGCTCGGCGTCGTGGCTTCGGGACGGCGCTGCTACGCGAGCTCGTCACCCACGCGTCGACTCTCGGCGTCGACGTCGTTCAGGCCAATGTGGACGATCCGGGCTCGCTCGCGTTCGCGCAGCGGTTCGGATTCAGCGAGATCGACCGACAGGTCGAACAGGTACGGGCGGTGGGCGCCGAACCGAAACCGGTGATTCCCGCCGGGATCGCCATCGTCTCGGTGGCCGAGCGGCCGGAATTGTGGCGGGCGGCGTACCCGGTCGTCGCGGCGCAGGCGTTCGAGGATATGGCGCTGGTCGCACCGGTCGAGGCGACACTGGAGGAGTGGGAGCAGGACTGGATCTCCGATGCGGAGGCGATGTTCGTGGCGGTGGCCGGCGGCGAGGTCGTCGGCTGCGCCGGGCTCATTCTCGACGCGGACTTGCCGCACCGAGCTGAGAACGCGCTGACCGCGGTGAGGCGGGACTACCGCGGTCGGGGGGTGGCGGCGGCGCTCAAGCGGACGACCCTGGCGTGGGCGGCCGACCACGGGATCAGCGAGGTCTACACCTGGACCCAGCGGGGCAACGTCGACATGCGTCGCCTCAACTCCCACCTCGGCTACGTCACCCGCACGGAGTCGATCTCAGTCCGCGCCCCCCTCCCCCTCCCCCTCTAATCGCCGATCATGATTTGGAGGTCATGATCGGCGCTGTTTGGCGACGCCGACATCATGATCACGGCGATCTTGGGGCGGGCGGAGATCTATGTCGGTGCTGCCGACATGAGCCTCGCGGCGGTCGGGAAGGATTGACCTCGTGAACGCAGAACCGACGAACGACGGGGATGGCGCCGAGCGCGGTCCTCGGCGCGACGACTCCGATCGTCGCCGAGGCGGGGCCGGGCAGCGACGGCCCGGTCGCGCGGACGCCGGTCGCTCGGGATACGCGGCTGGGGGTCGACCTGGCGGCTCGGATGCCCGGCGTCAGCCGCGGGGTGGTTCGGCGTCTCGCGACCGCGGCTCCAGCGATCGCGGGCGTGGGTCTGGCGAGGGCGGTTCCGGCGAGGGCGGTTCCGGTAAGCGCGGCTCCGGTGAGCGCGGTTCCGCGGCGCGGGGCTCAACCGGACGCGATTCCGGCGGGCGCGGGTCCAGTGAGCGTGGGTCCGGTTCCGGCGGGCGCGGGTCCAGTGAGCGTGGGTCCGCTTCCGGCGGGCGCGGTTCCGGCGGGCGCGGCGTCGGCGAGCGTGGCTCTAGCGGGCGCGGTTCCGGTGGACGCGGATTGGGCGGCCGCGACGGTCGGGACCGGACCGGCCGTGATCATGGCCGGGGCAGCAGCGATCGGGGCCGAGCGGGCGACGATCGGGGCCGCACCGGCGAGGCGAGCTCAGGCCGTGGTCGCTCAGCCGACCGCGACCTGGGTGCTTGGGACAGTCGCGGGTCCGGCCGCCCGAACTCGGAGCGAGGACGCACGTCACGCGATGGCAACCGGGGCGACCGCCCGGAGCGGCGATCATTCCGATCCGACGATGACAGCCGTCCGGGATCCACCTCGGGCGAGGATCGCCGGCAGGGCCGCGGTGTCGGCGGCCGGGGCTCGGACCGCGGCGGTGGTACCGGCTTTCGGGACCGACGTGATTCGGACCGCGAGGGCTACCGCGACCGACAAGGCGATCGCGATGGGCGCGGATTTCGCGGCGCGCCGCGTGCACACGAGTCGGACCGAAGCCGGTTTCGCGACAGGCCAGCGACTGGTTTCCGCGATCGCGATCGGGGAGGCGCCGACGACGGGTCAGGTCGCGACCGCACCGGCTTTCGCGATCGGGCGGACGGAAGTGACAGGCGCGGGTTCCGCGACCGGGATCGGGGCGGGTCCGGAGAGGGTGGCGGATTCCGAGAGGGTGGCGGGTCCCGAGAGCGCGGCGACTTTCGAGAGGGCCGCGGCCATCGAGACGACGGCGGGTTCCGAGAGCGCGCCAGAGACGACCGCGCACCTCGGGATCGGGCCGGCGAAGAGTTCCGCGACCGTCGACCGCCCGTATCCCAGGGTCCACCGCTGCCGGAGGATCTCGACCCGCGCAGCCTCGACAGCGAGGTCCGTGGACAGCTGCGGCCCCTCGCCAAGGGCGTCGCGGAACAGGTCGCCCTCAGGCTCGTCGCTGCCGGCGAACTGATCGACTCCGAGCCGGAGACTGCGCTGGCTCACACGCTGATCGCGCGCCGGCTTGCCTCGCGAATCGCCGCGGTACGTGAGGCCGTCGGTCTCGCGGCCTATCGCGCGGGGCAGTGGCAGACCGCGATCGGCGAGTTGCGGGCATACCACCGGATGTCGGGGCGCCAGACTCACCTGGCCGTTCTCGCCGACTGCGAGCGGGCGCTGGGGCGGCCAGAGCGCGCGGTCGACATGTTCCGCGCCGCGGATCGGGATCAGCTTGAGCCCGAGGAGGCGATCGAACTGCTCATCGTCGTCGCCGGAGCGCGGGCGGATCTGGGCCAGCGCGACGCCGCAGTGGCCATGCTGCAGGTACGCGAGCTGACCTCCGAGGAGCCGTGGGCGGCGCGTTTGCGCTACGCGTACGCGGATGCGCTCCTCAACGTCGACCGGCGCGATGAGGCGCGGGAGTGGTTCGCCCGCGCGGCCGAGATTGACGAGGACGCGGCGACGGACGCGGCCGAGCGCCTACTGGAGCTCGACGGCGTCATTCTGGATGAGGGCGATGAGGAGCAGGATTTCGAGGATCGTGCGCTGGGTCCTGAGGACGTGGACGAGGATGACGAGTTCGAGGAGGACGAGGAGGACGAGTTCGAGGACGAGTTCGAGGACGAGTTCGAGGAGGACGAGGAGGACGAGGAGGACGAGTTCGAGGGCGACGACGAGAGCGACGACGAGGAAGACGACGACGAGGAAGACGACGACCACGAGGACGACGACCACGAGGACGACGACGACAACGGGTACGGGGTGGGCGACGAGCGCGCCGAAGGCGACGAGTATGAGGGAGGCGACGAGTTTGAGGGAGGCGCCGAGCTTGAGGGAGGCGCCGAGATTGGGGAAGGCGCCGAGCTTCGGGAAGGCGGCGAGCTTGGGGAAGGCGCCGAGATTGAGGACGGCGACGAGCTTGAGGAAGACGAGGACGAAGGCGCAAGCGCCTCTGACGAAGAAGTGATCGAATCGGGCCTAATCAGCGAGAACGACGCTGACGACGACGGTGGCGGTACGGCGGCGAACGACAGGCCGGAACCCTGGGTACCGTGACCGCCACGCTCGCCAGCGGATACGACTTAGTGATCTTCGACCTCGACGGGGTCGTCTATCTCGGCGCCGACGCCGTCCCCGGGGCGTCGGCGGCGATCGCGACCATTGTGGACGCCGGCACGCCGGTCGCGTACGTGACGAACAACGCCTCTCGTAGCGCGGGGCAGGTGGCGAGCCTGCTCACGTCGATGGGAGTGACGGCGACAAGCGAGGCGGTGTTCACCTCGGCCCGCGGGGCCGCCGAGCTGCTCGCCGCCGACCTGCCTGAGGCCTCGCCTGTCCTGGTCATCGGCGCCGAGGCGCTTCGTGGCGAGATCCGGTCGGTGGGCCTCCGGCCGGTCGACCGGGCCGACGACCGGCCGCTCGCGGTGGTTCAGGGCTACGGCCCGCAGGTGGGTTGGGCCGATCTCGCGGAGGCCTGCGTGGCGATCCGGGCCGGTGCTCGCTGGGTTGCGACCAACACCGACACCACGCTGCCCTCCTCCCGTGGGCCGCTACCGGGCAACGGAAGCCTGGTGGCGGCGCTGACGACCGCGCTTGCCGGGCGCAGGCCGGACACAGTCGTCGGCAAACCCAGCCCGGCGCTGTTCGAGGTGGCGGCCGCGCGCAGCGGCGCGCGAAAGGCGCTCGTGGTCGGCGACCGTATCGACACCGACATCGAGGGCGCCGCCCGAGCGGGCATGGACTCCCTGCTCGTATTGACCGGAGTGGGCACCGCCGCGGACCTCCTGGGAGCACAGGCGCACGAGCGGCCCACATACGTCGCCGCCGACCTCGGAGCACTGTCCAAACCAGACGGCGCCACTCGCGTACCGGCATGGCACGACGGGCACACGGGCGCTGGGACGTGGCGGGTAACCCGCGACGGCGAGCGGCTCGCCCTGACCGCCACCAACGACGCAGAAGCCGGACACCCGGCCGACGCCGCACGTGCGCTCGCGGCCGGTGCCTGGGCGCACCCGGATTGGAGTGGAATCATCCCGATCGGTGCGGCCGCGGAGCACGCGTTGGAACGCCTTGGCCTGCAACGCTTCGAAGGCTGGTCGGTCAGAGCAGCTTCCGCAGCTTGAGCAGATCGCCAAAGCTTGCCTTGACTGAGATGCGCCCGGATGCCCATGCGCCGGCGAAGTGCAGCTCACCCGCGACAAGCGAAACCAGGTCGTCGCTGCTCAGCGCGAGCCGCATCTGCGCCTTCGGGTCGTCGCCATCGGCGATCCCCTCGATGCTGCCGCCCCAGAGGCGACCATGAAAGTAGACATCGAGGTCTCGAATGTGGCAGGCCAGGGAGCGGTCGAGGTTCACCCGGGCGGAGCCGTCAGGATTGGCACCAAACCGGGCGGCGAGGTCTCGCAGTGCCTCTCGACACTGGCCTACCGTGGCCATCGCCCCTCCGTGTCCGTCGCCGCTCAGCCGTCAATCAGTCGCCATGCAATCGCCAACGGGCGAATCACACCCGACCTGCGGCACGGTACCGCACGATCGGGTGGCCGCGGGCCGGTAGCGTGACACACGTAGGCGTTTCGGAACGTGCTGGACCTGAAGGAGGAAGTCGCTATGCAGGAAGCGTTGCGGACGTATCTCGAGCTGGCCATGGGGGTCACCGACGCGTCCCGCAAAAAGGTGAAGAGGGCGGTCAAGGACGCGGTCGGGCGCAGCGGCGCTACCGCTGACCAGGTCAGAACGCTGACAAGCGACCTGCTGGCGGCGAACTCGGCCAACCGTGAGGCCCTGTCGAAGCTCGTGAAATTCGAGGTGGACCGCGCCTTGGGCGTGGTTGGCCTGGCCACGGCCGAGGAGGTCAGCGAGCTGACGTCCCGGGTGCGGGACCTGGAGCGGCAACTTCGGGACGCGAAGGCCCGAACAGGTGCCGCGCCGGCGAAGGCGGCCACCAAGAAGGCCACGCCGGCCAGGAAGACAGTCGCAAAGAAGGCGACGGCCAAGAAGACGACCGCCGCGAGCGCGACGACCAAGAAGACGACCGCCGCGAAGGCACCCGCCAAGAAGACCACGGCCAAGAAGACCACGGCCACGAAGGCGCCGGCCAGCAAGGCAGCGGCCAGGAAGGCACCGGCCAAGAACGCGACGACGACCTCCCCGACCAAGGCAGGCCCGAGCAAGGCAGGCCCGAGCAAGGCATCGCCGGCGAAGGCTCAGTCGTGACCGCGCCCGAGCCGAGCGAGTGGACCGTCCAAACGGGGCAGACGACGGGCACGGGACACCCTCGCGTCGACGACGCGCTCGCCGCGCTGGACGCCGCGGCGGACGCTCCTCCGGCGGATCAGGTTGCCCCGCTCGCGGAGGCCGACCGGGCGCTGCGGGAGACCCTCGACTCCATCGGCGACGTCTGAGCCGATGGCGCGCCGCAACCGTCTCGACACCGAACTCGTCCGCCGTGGTCTGGCTCGGTCCAGGGAGCAGGCCGCGGCGCTTATCGAGGCGGGGCGGGTCGAGGTGCGCGGGACGCGCGCCAGCAAGGTAGCGGCCATGGTCGACCTGGGCGAGGCGGTCCGCGTCATCGAGACCGACGCCGATGACTACGTCTCCCGGGGTGGGCACAAGCTCGCCGGTGCACTGCGCGCGCTGGACGAAAGCGGGGCAGCGCCGCCGATCAAGGGCCGACGCTGCCTCGACGCGGGCGCGTCCACCGGTGGCTTCACCGACCTTCTGCTGCGGGAGGAAGCGGCAGCCGTCGTCGCGGTGGACGTGGGGTACGGGCAGCTGGCCTGGGTGTTGCGCAATGATGCCCGAGTGACGGTACTCGAGCGGACCAACGTGCGGTCCCTGACTCCCGAGGCGATCGGCGGACCGGTGGACCTGACGGTCGCCGACCTCTCCTTCATTTCGCTCCGCCTGGTCCTGCCGGCGCTGGCCCGCTGCACCGCCGCGGACGGCGACCTGCTGCCCATGGTGAAGCCCCAGTTCGAGGTGGGGCGGGACCGCGTCGGCGCGGGCGGCGTCGTGCGCGATCCCGGGCTGCGGGCCGACGCGGTCCTGGGCGTAGCCGAGGCCGCCGCAGAAATCGGTCTCGGCGTGAACGGCGTGGTCGCCAGCCCGCTACCGGGCCCATCCGGCAACGTCGAGTTCTTCGTCTGGCTGCGGCGGGGCGCGCCCGCCGTCGATAAGGACGCCATCCGCGCGGTAACCGGGGCAGAGCCGTGAGCCGGGCCGCCCTCCTCGTGACGCACACGGGTCGGAAGGACAGCACCGAGCACGCCCGTACCGTCGCCCGCGATCTCATCGAGGCCGGATTCACGGTACGGGTGGTCGCCGACGAGGCGGGTGATCTCGGTCTGCCCGGCGTCGTGCCGGTCGCGGGCTTGGCCGCGGCGGAGGGGACGGAACTGGTCTTCGCGCTGGGCGGTGACGGTACGCTGCTGCGCGCGGCCGAGCTGGCGCGACCGGCCAAGGTGCCGCTGCTCGGCATCAACCTCGGCAAGGTCGGCTTCCTGGCCGAGGCGGAGATCGCCGACCTCGACGCCGCAATGCGTCACGCGGTAGCCCGGGAGTACACAGTGGAGGAACGACTCACCCTCGATGTCTCCGTCGAAAGCGAAGGCGCCATCGTGGCCGAGTCGTGGGCGCTCAACGAGGCGAGCGTGGAGAAGGGAGCCCGCGAGCGCATGCTCGAGGTCCGAGTCGATGTGGACGGTCGGCCGCTGTCCCGCTACGGATGCGATGGGGTCGTCTGCGCCACGCCGACCGGCTCCACGGCGTACGCTTTCTCGGCCGGAGGCCCGGTCGTGTGGCCCGGGGTCGAGGCCCTGCTCCTTGTCCCGATCTCCGCGCATGCGCTGTTCAGCCGCGCCCTGGTGACCGCCCCGACGTCGACGATCACCGTGAGCGTGGATCCGTACGCACCGAGCGCGGTGCTGTGCTGCGATGGCCGGCGCGTGTACGACGTACCTCCTGCGAGCGTCATCACGGTCCGCCGCGGGACGCTCCCGGTTCGGGTGGCTCAGCTTCGGCCGCGTCCGTTCACCGACCGTCTGGCGGCGAAGTTCGCCCTGCCCGTCGAGGGATGGCGCGCCAATTCGCACTCGTCCCACGACACGTACGACGGCGAGATGTCAGGATAAATCCCCGATGCGTCTTCTACCGAGCATGCGCCGGTTCCGAGCGGCCGGATCGGGCACGATTACCGGAATCGTGCGCGCGGACCGGCGTACCAAGCGTCTCGTCGGCCGGCTCCGCCCCGGCGACGTCGCCGTCATCGACCACGTTGACCTGGATCGTATGGCCGCGGACGCGCTGGTCGCCGCTCGACCGGCCGCTGTCATCAACGCGAAACCGTCGATCTCTGGCCGCTATCCGAACCTGGGGCCGGAGTTGCTCATCCGGGCTGGCATTCCGCTGATCGACAGCGTCGGCGAGGACACCTTCCGGCGGTTGCGCGAGGGCGACCAGGTCAGCATCGAGGGCGACACCGTGCTCCTCGACGGCTCCGCCGTGGCCCACGGCGTGCGCCAGGACGCTGAAAGCGTCGCCCGGGCAATGGCCGACGGTCGCGGGGGACTGTCGGCGCAGCTCGAGGCGTTCGCGGCGAACACCATGGAGTTCCTCAAGCAGGAGCGCGAACTCCTCCTCGACGGTGTCGGCGTCCCCGAGATCTCCACCCAGCTCGCCGGCCGGCACTGCCTCATCGTCGTTCGCGGCCACGACTACAAGGCCGACCTCGACGTGCTGCGCCCGTACGTCCGGGAGTTCAAGCCGGTCCTCATCGGCGTCGACGGCGGCGCCGACGCGCTCGTTGAGGCCGGCTACGCGCCGGACCTGATCGTCGGCGACATGGACTCGGTCTCGGACGCCGTGCTGCGCTGCGGCGCCGAGATCGTCGTGCACGCCTACCCGGACGGTCACGCGCCCGGCCTCGACCGGATTCGCGCGCTCGACCTGGCCGCGGTCACCTTCCCCGCCGCGGCGACCAGCGAGGACATCGCGATGCTGCTCGCTGACGAGAAGGGCGCGTCGCTCATCGTCGCGGTCGGCACCCACGCGACGCTGGTGGAGTTCCTGGACAAGGGCCGGAGCGGCATGGCCTCGACGTTCCTCACCCGCCTCAAGGTCGGCGGCAAGCTGGTCGACGCCAAGGGGGTGAGCCGTCTCTACAAACGTGGCGCATCCGGTACGGCGCTGGCGCTCTTCGCCCTCTCCGCGGTGGCTGTGGTCGCCGCGGCGCTGGCGGTCTTCGCGGCCGTCGGGCTCTAAGGTCGCGTCGATGCTGAGACCTTGGAGTTCTTCCGGCCCCAGGAGTGCGGAAGGATTCCAAGATCTGGTGCGGGACGCGCGGCGCCACGCGGTAACCCTGGTCGCGCTTGGTACGGGGGCCGCGCTCGCCCGCGCCGGAATGGCCGCCCTCGTGTCGTCTCCGAGGCCAGCCGCGCTCGCGTCGCCTCCAAGGTCGGCCGCCCTCGCGTCGTCTCCGAGGCCAGCCGCGCTCGCGTCGCCTCCAAGGTCGGCTGCCCTCGCGTCGTCTCCGAGGTCGGCCGCCCTCGCGCGCGTGAACTACCGCGGCCGCGACGTCAGCCTCGCGGCCGGGCCGGCGCTCGCCGCCTCGGCCAGTCTCACCGCCGCCGCTGGCTCCGCCATCGAGGGCCGGTCGCGCACGGCGGCCGCCGCGCTCGTCGCCGGCCTGGGCGCAGGGGCGGTCGGCTACTACGACGACGTGGCCGGCGCACGACCCGGGCTTCGCGCGAAGGGATTCGCCGGCCACCTGGGGGCGCTGCGCGAGGGCCGGATAACCAGCGGGCTGGTGAAGATGGCCGGCATTGGCGCGGCCGGACTCGCCACGGCGGCGCTGCTGCCGAGCAGCCGTCCGCGCAACCGGTTCGGTCGAGCGGCCGACGTCGCCCTGGCCGGTGGGGTGATCGCCGGAATGGCGAACCTGGTGAACCTGCTCGATCTGCGCCCCGGCCGCGCGTTGAAGGCGGGACTGATCGTTGGTGCCCCGCTCTGCCTGACCCAGGCCGGGGCAGTGGCGGCCGGACCGGTCGGCGCCGCTGCCTCGCTCATCGGCGAGGATCTCGACGAGCGGATCATGCTCGGCGACTCCGGCGCGAATGCGCTGGGCGCGCTGCTGGGGGTCGGCCTGGCCGCGCGGACCGGCCTCATTGGACGGACGGTGCTGCTGGCCGGAATCGGCGCCCTCACCGCGGCCAGCGAATGGGTCAGCTTCACCAGCGTCATCGAGTCAACGCCCGGACTGCGGCGCCTGGACCAGCTCGGCCGCAGGGCGTAGCCGTGGCGGCCACGCTCTCCTCGCCCGGTCGGCGGATCGCGGCCGCAGCGGCGGTCATCGCCGTGCTCACCGTCGTGACCAGGCTCGCCGGCTTCATTCGTACCCTTGTCTTCGCCGGCGCGGTCGGCAGCACGGACCTCGGCGACATCTACCAGACCGCGAACACCATCCCCAACATCATTTTCGAGATCGTGGCCGGCGGGGCGCTGGCCGTCATCGTCGTACCGCTGCTCGCCGGCGCGGTCGCTGGGGGTGACCGGCGCCGGCTGGCCGAGATCGCCTCGGCGCTGCTGACGTGGACGGTCCTGCTGCTCATCCCGCTCGCCATCCTGCTCGCCGTGTTCGCCACGCCGGTCGTGTCCCTTCTCGCCGGCGACGCCACGCCGCAGGCGATTCAGGTGGGGTCGCGGATGCTGCGGGTCTTCGCGGTCCAGATGCCGCTGTACGGCGTCGGCATCATGCTCGCCGGCGTGCTGCACGCCCATCACCGCTTCACCTGGCCGGTGCTGGCACCGCTGCTCTCGAGCGTCACGGTCATCGGCGCGTACCTTCTGTTCGCGGCGGTCGACGGGCCGGGCACCGATGTCGCCGCGGTGACGCCCGCCGGCGAACTCATCCTCTCGGTCGGCACCACCCTGGGCGTGGTGGTGCTCACCGGATGCCTGGTGATTCCGGTGCGCGCCTTGGGAATCCGGCTCACCCCTCGACTGGCGCTGGGTGCGGAGACCAGGCGGCGCGCCGTCGCCCTCGCCGGCGGTGCGGCGGTCACCGTCGCCGCCCAGCAGGTCGCTGCGGCGTACCTCATCCGCCTCGCCAACGGTGGCCCGGACGGATCGCTCGTCCTCTTCGCCCTCGCTCAGGCCGTGTATCTCCTGCCCTGGTCCGTGCTCGCGGTGCCGCTGAGCACGCCCGTGTTTCCCGTTCTCGCCGCCGCGGCCGAGGCGGGGGACGCGCCGCGCTTCGATGCCACGCTCGCCCGTACGACGCGGGCGATCGTCCTCGCCGCGGGGCTGGGCGCGGCGGGGCTGATCGGTCTCGCGCCCGCGTTGGGACGGATCCTCTCCGCGGTCACCGCTACCCACCCGCCGGCCGAGACGTTGACCGACGCCATCGTCGCGTTCGCGCCGGGTCTCATCGGGTTCTCGCTCTTCGCGCTGTTCAACCGGGCCCTCAATGCGGCCGGCGAGGCCGGGCGAGCCTCGGTGGCGGCGGTCACCGGGTGGGCGTTCACCGTCGCCGCCGCATTCGTACTGGCGGCGGCGATGCCCGCCGCCGACCGCGTGCTCGCGCTGGCCGCGGCGAGTTCGGTGGGCATGACCGTGCTGGGCGCCGCCATGGTGGCGACCATCGGTCGTCGTCGAAGCGCGGCCGCTCGGGCCGGATTTCCTCGTACGCTGTTGGTCAGCCTCGGTGGTGCCATGGTCGGCGGAGCGGCCGGCTGGATCGTCTGTTCCCGGATCGTTTCGGGGGTTCCGGGCGTATACGGCGCCGTGGTCGCCGGGATGTTCGCCGCGGTCGCGGTCGCCGCTGTGTTTGGCGGCGTCGCGATAGCCTTCGATCGCGGGGACGTCCGCCCGGTACTCGCGCGCGTGGCTCGCCGGGCGCGTCGGGCGGGGTGATTCGCGCGTCGGGCGGGACGATTCGCGCGTCGGGCGGGACGATTCGCGCGTCGGGCGGGACGATTCGCGCGTCGGGCGGGACGATTCGCGCGTCGGGC
>JAXIPB010000196.1:0-29460 GCA_045403155.1 Micromonosporaceae bacterium | reverse complement strand
CAATAGCCACCGCCGACCCCCACAACAGCATGATCGCGAAGGTCAGGGACAGGGAGACCGCCAGCCGGGTGGAATATCGACGTTGGTGCGGAATCGTGAGCGGGCTCAGCTCAACGATGAGCGCGAGGATGGACAGCAGCCAAAACTCGACCGGCGCGTCGGGCAGGAAACGCAACGTATCCGCGATGGAGATGAGTACCAGCGCGGCGCCGGTCGCAACGATGACCGCGTAGGTGCCCCAGACGACAAGAGCTCGCCGCGAGGCCGCCCTAACGCGGGCCAATCCAATTCCCCCATGCGTTCTTAACCACTGGCCGTGCCCTATCCCAGTCGGTCTTCAACGAACCGTACCGCGGTAGCAGCGGCTGTCTCACTCCATCACGCGAAGGAGACCCGGTCGGCCGCCTGGCCAAGGACGAACGCTGGCCGCTTGCGCTCCACGGCCACCAGGAGCCGTCCTCAGGCCGTTCCGCGCGGCGTCATGGACGTACCGACGTCGCCCCCACGAAGATCAGGTCTGGGTCGATCTTCACCTTGATACGGCCTATATTGACGCGGGTCAGCGCTGTTTGTCCCTGGACCAGGCTGCCCCGATGCCGTCGCCGGGGTACCAGTGGCGGACGGGCCGCTCGGTGAAGGCCAGGAAACTCCGACCGGTCTTCTCCGCGTAGTGCGACAGCACCGAGGTCTTCGTGACGTTGTCCGTGAGCAGGAGCGCACCGGGCGCGAGCCGGGATTCCACCGTCGCGAACTCGCGCCGTTCGTGCTCGATGCTGTGGTCGCTGTCGTGCAGGAAGATGTCGACCGGCCGGTCCAGGCGCTCCAGCGTCGTGATCGAGTCGTCGTAGACGAGATCCACCACTGTGGACCATCGACCGCTTCGCACGAGGTAGCCCGCCTCCGGGTTGATATCGACGCCGGTCACCCGGCCGGGATGCCCCTCTTCGGCGTTACGCAGCATCGCCGAGGCAAGCACGATCGTGCCGAGGCCCTTGTCGACGCCGGTCTCCACGACGTGGGCCGGCTGTCGTGCCCGGACGATCGCGTACCAGCCGATCCGCCGCGCATAGCGGATCTGCTTGTCGGCCAAGCCGCGGCGGGCCGACGCGCGCGTGGCGGATCGGATGTGCTCACGCAGGGCGTCGTCGGCCGCGATCTCCGCGATGTAGTCGCGCACCACCGGTACCGGGACGTCGCAGACGACCGCGACGAACCAGGCCAGATGGTCGCGGTTGAGCGCGGTCAGGTCGTACGTGTAGTTGTGGTGCTCGCGGGACGTCATCAGCCACCGTGCCGACGCCGCCACCACGGCGGCGTCATGGCGCAGCACCCTGGAGGCGCGCCGGGGGAAGGCGGCCAGCGGCGCCAGGGGCGAACGCGAGATCGCGCGACGAAGTGCAGACGACGCCATCTGGCGAGCGTAAGACCAGACTCGGGGCGGCGGCGAATCGCCCCTGAGGGCACGTAAACGGCCAGCTCGGGGGAGGGCGGTCTAGGCTCAACGTGTGGTCGCAGCGTGGATCTACCCAAGCGAAGGCGGAGCGGCATGAGTGTACGTCGGGTCATGGGTACCGAGGTCGAGTACGGCATCTCGGTGCCGGGGCAGCCGGCGGCGAACCCGATGGTCACCTCGTCCCAGGTGGTCAACGCGTACGGCGCTCGCCCCGAGCTGGCCCGCGGCGGCCGGGCACGGTGGGACTATGAGGAGGAGTCGCCGCTGCGCGATGCCCGCGGATTCACCTATTCGGGCGCGCTGTACGACCCGGCCGAGGCGCTCGCCGATGAGGACCTTGGGCTGGCCAACGTCATCCTCACCAACGGTGCGCGCCTGTACGTCGATCATGCCCACCCGGAGTACTCGACGCCGGAGGTCACCAACCCCCGCGATCTTGTCTTGTGGGACAAGGCAGGGGAGCGGGTCATGGCCGAGGCGTCTCGCCGCGCGGCGACCGTGCCGACCGTCGGGACGATTCACCTGTACAAGAACAACACCGACAACAAGGGCGCCAGCTATGGGGCACATGAGAACTATCTGATGCGCCGCCAGACGCCCTTCTCCGACATCGTGAGCAACCTGACCCCGTTTTTCGTGACGCGGCAGATCGTGTGCGGCGCGGGCCGGGTCGGGCGCGGCCAGGACGGCTCGCAGCCCGGCTTCCAACTCTCCCAGCGGGCCGACTTCTTCGAGGTCGAGGTCGGCCTGGAGACGACGCTGAAGCGCCCAATCATCAACACGCGCGACGAGCCACACTCCGACGCCGACAAGTACCGCCGGCTGCACGTCATCATCGGCGACGCCAACGTCTCGGAGATCTCGACGTACCTGAAGACCGGTACGACGTCGATCGTGCTGAACATGATCGAGAACAAGATGCTCACCCCGGACCTGGCCATCGCTGACCCGGTCGCGGAGCTCAAGGCCGTCAGCCACGACCCGAGCCTGGCCCACCTCATCCGGCTCCGCGACGGTCGGCGCCTGACGGCGCTCGACCTGCCGTGGGCGTACCTGGAGCGGGCTCGGTCCTTTGTGGAGTCAAACGGTTCGGACGAGATGACCGACGACGTGCTCGCGCGGTGGGAGAGCGTGTTGGACCGGCTCGGCCGCGATCCGATGCTGTGCGCCACCGAGCTGGACTGGGTGGCGAAGCTGCGCCTGCTCGAGGGATACCGCGAACGTGAATCGCTCGGGTGGGCGTCGCCGAAGCTGCAGCTGGTGGATCTTCAGTACGCCGACGTGCGGCCGGAGAAGGGTCTCTACCACCGCCTGGTTGCGCGGGGCGCGATGCAGCGGCTGTTGGATGACAGCGAGGTCATCATGGCGATGACGGAGCCGCCGGAGGACACTCGTGCCTACTTCCGCGGTCGCTGCCTGGCCAAGTACGCCGCCGAGGTCGTCGCGGCGAGCTGGGACTCGGTCATATTCGACGTCGGCCGCGAGTCACTCGTACGCGTGCCGATGATGGAGCCGGAGCGCGGCACCAAGGCGCACGTGGGGGCGCTCTTCGACCGGTGTCCGAGCGCCAAGGATCTGCTCGAGGCCCTCACCGGCACACCCACGTAAGAAAGGGCACCTCGCAGTCACGCCGTCCACTGCGAGGTGCCCCTCCCGGCACGCCTTCGGATCAGCCCAGGCGCGGTGGCTTGACCATCGGTGTGGGCGCTAGGTGATCCGGCGCTTGGGTCATGGCCGCCGCTCCGTGGATGCTTTCGGCGAATGCCGCGGCGCCCGACCAGAAGAAGAAGGTGCCGACGACGTCGACCACCACGTTGACCGAGCCCGCCTGGTTGAACACGCTGAACTGGTTCGACAGGTTGACGGTCGTGATGACCGCGTTGGGCACGACGTCCAGCTTTGATGGGTTGAGGTTCGACGTGAACGGTCTGGGCGTGCTGGCCTCCCATACGGTCATGAAGGTGTTGGCGGTCGGAAGCACCGCGGTGACGTTCATGGCCAGCGCGATTGTCGACTCATCGGCGACGGGCGGGGGTGCGGTGATCGTCCTCGTGCTCCCTGGGCCGAGCTTGGTGGTCCCGAAGTTGATGCGGCTGTCGGCGATCCGGGTCGGGGTGTTCGGATCGAACCGCAGGCCCTCGCCGCCTAGAAGCGTGGAGTCATCCATGAAGCCGACAACGTCCACGATCAGGTGGGTTGCCTTGCTTGTCCGTATACCGAATACGACTAGGTTCGGATCGTCGTACGGGCAGACGCCCGATCCGCAGAGTCGCACCGGAATGATGGCGAGATTTGGTACGACATGACCGGGGCGGAAGTTGAGGGTCGACGCGTTGGGTGCCGAACCGTTGCCGTTCCAGGTCTGAATGAAGCCGACACCATCGGGGGAGACTGCGGTGATGTTGGCCACGACCGCTCGCACGTGCGGGTTAATCGTGGGGTCAACGTAGCTGAAGCCAAGGAGGAAATCGAAGTTGGCGGGCAGCTTGAATGTGGGCCCGAAATCGATGCGGGTGTCGAGGAGTCGCGTCGGCTCGTGCGGGAAGAGTTGACCGCCGAGCCCCAGCGTTGGCAGCACGTCGTTGTTGCTGGCGTAGAAGCCAACGACGTCGGCGATGAGGTGGGTGAATCCGGTGGAGTTGAAGAACGAGACTCGACCATTCGTGCCCACCGGAACCGTCACCGAGTTCGCTCTCGTGAGGCCGGCCGTGAAGTTCAGCGACGACGCGTTCGGACGGGCTACCAGGGACGGCCACACGGTCACGTAGCCGCTGGTGGTCGGCTCGGTCACGGTCACGTTGAGGACAACGGCGGAGACCCCGGTAGCCGGAACCCCACCGCGACCATTGATCAGGACACTGATGGTGCGCCCCGGGCCGACCTTGGCCTTGGGTGCGCCATTGCCGAAGCGGGTGTCGAGCAGGCGCGCCGGCGACAGCGGGTAGTAGGTCCCGGTCGCGCCAGTCGTGCCGTCGACGGACAGGCCGACGACCTTCTTGGCGCTGACCGTGTCGTCCGCAATGATCAGGTGTCCGATATGCTCGCCGCTCGCTGTGGGCGTCCCCCTGACCGACACGGTGCAGGTCTGGCCGTACGCCAGGGTCATGCCCTGGCAGCCGTTGGTGTCGACAACGAACGCGCTCGGCGTCGGTCCGCCGAGGGTTGCGGCGCCAAAGGTCGTCGGGTCGGACCCGGTGGATGTGATCGTCACGTTCATGGGCGGTCCGGTCGCGCCGATGTCGACAGTTCCGAGGTCCAGTTTGGGCGGATTGGTCCCGGCCGCCTTGTAGCCGACGGTCGAGTTCCAGCGGATCTCGCCGCTCATCGCCGGCCCGGCGCTCGGGTTGCAGTCGATGTCGTCGAGTACGAAGCTGGCGGCGAACACATCGATGACATTCGTTATCGCGTTCCGGCCAACCTCCATGACGGTCATCGACCCGGACGCCGGGCTGCAGCCTTGACCGCCGACAAACAGTTGGAGCGTCGCAACACCAGGGGTGCCGCCGCTCTGGAAGGCGACCGGATAAGTCCTGGCGCGAATAGGGCGAAATTGGGTGACTCGAGATGGAGCGTCCACGACCCCGGCTCCTCGGGCACGGGGGGGAAGCCGAAGTTCAAGGTGTCCCCGCCGGCACCGGTAGCCGCGTTCAGGGTAGGCGTCGAGTTGGATTCGTCTAAGGTCCGACTGCCTTTCCCGCCAAACCAGCTGCCCTGACCGTTGTCGAAGAAGAGAGCCGTGTACGGCGCCGATGGCGCGTCGGCGATGGCTGTGGCTTGCGGCATCGCGACCAGGAGGCCGAGCAGCATGGCGCCAACGAGCGCCCCGCGAAGATTGCGCATATTTGAGTCCCCGTGTGTGAGTGCTGAGCGTGTGGGAGCGATGCCAACCTAGCGGCAGCATCCCGCCCAATCAAGACCCTTGATGTGCACCTTGATGTGCACCAGGCGCACGCCGGCTCCGACTCCCCTCGCGGGAACCGGAGCCAGCGTTGACTCCGGCTGCCCACGGTGGTGAGCCGAGGGCTCTGCCCTAGCCCTCGATCTCGTAGATGACGACTCCGCCTGACTGAAAGCGCATGCGGGCTATCTCTCCGAGGTTCGGTGACCACGAGCCCGCCCGCGGGTCGGCATAGAGCCAGCGCACGCCGTAATCGCGAAGCTTCATGATGGCCTCCGCCGACGGCGCCGTGAATGCGGCGGCGTTCGCCGCGTACAGTTCAGGGTCCCAGAACGGAACCTGGCTATTCGACAGTCCAAGTCGGAGCGCGGCCTCGTTCGCCGGCGTAGTGTAGCCCCACCCCTCGATCAGTACGCGGCGCTCGCTGTAGGCCGAGATCCAGAAGTGTCGGATGTCGCACCCTCGCGACGAGGAGGGCCGGCAGTGCGCATTCGTCGCCACGACATCGTCCGGATCGGAGTTCGCTCGAAGCCACCGGGCCGCGGCGAGTTCGTCGGCTCGAAACTCGGGCGCGCCATCGGCGAGGGGTGTTGGCTTCCAGGTGGTCGACGCCGCCACGCGGGCGGTGTCACCCACGAGTCGCCAAGCCTGCGGAAGTCCGAAACCCATTGCCACCAAGGCGATCAGGAGTATTCCCATCCCGACGAGGTTCGCCCATCGCCGCTGCGCGTGACGGAGTGCCACTGCCGTCACGATGAGCACGGCGACCAGCACGAGCCAGGGAACGGCCAGAGTCAGCAGGATATTCCTGACGCGTTCGTGCGTAGCGAGCGTCGGCGCCATCTGCGGGCCCAATGCTCGGACGAGTGATGCCGTCAGCGCGCCAAACCCGATGGCCGCCACGGCCGCCGCGATCAACCACGACGGCCTGGCGACCGCTGGGAGGAGCGCCGCGAGCCCGGCCGCGGTGAGTATCGCGAGGAACGGTGTGGCGCCGCGAAAGAAATACCCCTGTGCCACGCCGGGAAAGCTCAGCAGCATTGTCGCTGCTACGCCCGACACACACACGCCGACCAGTAACTGGATCGGCGGCTCACCTAGTCGCCGGCCGACCACGAGGCCCCAGGCGCCGAACCACATGAACGCCCACGCGAGCAACGCGAATACGGTTAGCGCCATGAGGATGCCAAACCCCACTGTTCCGTCGACGCGATTCAAGCCAGTAAACGTGGCGATTGCGAAACGGCCTGCGGTCGCGAGCGGATCCAGACCACCGGCGCCAGCCGTCCCGCCGAACAGCACGAACTGAGCGAAGATCAGGCCCGCCACCGCGATGGCTAAGGCCCAAAGGCTTTTCGCATCAGGCCACCGTCGTCGCGCGGCGTGGCATGCAACCACAAGAGCCAGCCCGGCTACCAGCATCGGCACGTAGGTCGCCTTCGCGCCGGCGACCGCGAAGACCATGACCACGAGCAGCGCCCAAGGGAGCCAGGCTGACCGTCGTGAGTGGATGCTCTCCCGCTCCGCACCAAGTAGGTCTATCAGAAGAAGAACGAGGGCCGCGAAGATCGTTAGACCGAACAGGTGGGTTGGGCTTAGCCACAGGGAGAAGAGGTTTTGCCCGTCAGAGACCGCCACGGGGCTCCAGCTGTACGGGTTGGCGGCAAACGAGAGGTACATGACCCCCACCGCTACCGGGCCCGACCACCACGCCCTTGTCACTCGGACCGCGGTTCCAGCCACGATGACCGTGATGCTGGCCAACATCGGCAGCGGAGCGAGTCGGTAGAGCAACGTCTGCAGCTCGATTCCGGTTGACCAGCTCGTCGCGGCCAGGTCCGTGTATACGAACCAGTGGTAGTGCAGCGGCTCGCCGAGCACATTCGGCGCGCTGGGCGGCGCGTGGTGCTTGAGTTCGCCAGCGAGGGCCAGATGAAATGGCATATCGATATAGGGCGACGCATTGTTGGGCCAGGTGAGACCGTGCCCGTAGAAGAAGCTCACCGCCGACCACGCGACCAGGAGCATGACGGCCACGGCGAGCAGCCACGACCACCACAGCGGCGGACGGGCGCTCAACGCCCCGCCGCGCCAGAAACGACGCAGACCAGGGACGAATGAAAAGGCGGTGAGCGTTGCCACCGGCCCGATCAAGGCCAAAATGGGCATGCCGAGCGCGCGGGCCGGGATGTAGCAGAACACCTCGAGCGCGTAGCCCACCGCCGTCCCGGCAGCCAGATCCTCGGCGAGCGATCGAGAACGACGGTGTGCCGCCCGCCACAGTAGGGTTCCGGGGACTGTGAGAGCGAGCAGCACATACAGGCCGAAGGCCACCACGTCGCGCATCGAGACGCCATTGACCAGAAGCACCCCGATCGTCACGGCCGCTGCCGCACCAGCGGGCAGCCACCTCAATTGCGGGATCCCTCGCAGGCGCAGCGCACTATTCGGGGGCACCGCTTGCGCCGGCATCCCGGCACTATAGCCGGCCCTTGAACCGGTGCGAGTGCGCCCAGCCATCAGGCGACGCACGGCCGTGCGGCTCGCGTCGCTCCTGAATACCCGGCCCGCCATCGACTAAGAGTTCGCGTCGAGGAGTGCGGGTTCGAGTTTGTAGACCCGGACCCAGTCGTTGGAGTATTCGAGATCGGCAAGCTCATCCAAGAGCGGCGACACGGGTCCCGCGTAGCGGTCACCGACAAGCCAGCGCACGCCGTACTCGTCGTACAGGCGCCGCAGCGTCTCGGCGGTCGGGGCTTCGAACGCGCCGTCGTTGAGTTGGAGCAGTGCCTGGTCGTGGTAGGGCTGGCGCCACGCCTTGTGGCCGTTGATGTCGGCTCTGCGCAACGCGTTCGGCGACACGCCGTACCCGCCAACCAGAACCTGGCGCCCACCGTAACCAGAAAGCCAGAAGCTGCGCGCGTCGCAGTACGGCGCGTTCGGGGCCAAACAGTGGCTGTTGGTGGCGACAAGATCACGCAGCGGCGTATGGGCTTCTACCCACTGTGCGGCCTGGCTCTCCGCGAGCACTCTGGCATTCGACCCCCGGGGTCCAGGGTCGAAGGGAACCTTGATCAGCGTCACCGGCACGGACAGAGCCATCGCCGCCAGGGCGCTTGCGAGGAACGCGGCGCGCGGCGCTATGCGCAGCTTATAGGCGAACACGACGATCACGACGACGGTGGTGATCAGCGCAAGCCAGCCCGGGGTCACTCGAGAACCCCGGTCAGTCAGGAATCGAACTATCGTCATCGAGCCCAGGAGGGCGGCACAGGTCAGCACGGTAAACGTGATCACCGCGCGGCGCCGATCGGCCAACCCGTCGAGGGCGAGCACGAGACCCCAGGCGCTGAGAATCACTGCGAACGGGATTGCCGAGTGCCAGAAGAACACCTGGCTCAGCCCTGGATGCGAGACCACCCATGCCGCCACGAATCCGACCAGCGACACGGCACCGAGCAGGTGTGCCGTCGGGTCGGATCGGAGGCGGCGGCTCACGAGGGCAACTGCGGCCGTCGCGAAGACCAGGTACCCCTTAACGAGGGCCGTGATCAGTAGCCCGAGAGTCGGGGTCTTCACGCCAGACGTGCCTCGCCACACCTCGACCTGGACCAAGGATGGCCGGATGGTTGAACCGCCGGCGCTCGCGAACGCGAAGATCGAGATCACGAACGCCACGCCCATCACACCGAGGGCCATCAACAGCGCGCGGTTCATCGATTGCCGGCGTACCAATCCGACGGCGAGGACTAGGCAGACCGCCGGCATGAAGAGGAGGAGAATCGACGGCTTCGAGCCAACAGCCGCGAAGGTGGACGCGCCGAACAACACCCAGCGGGCCTTCGAGAACGACTCGCCACGTACGAGATCCACCAGTTGCGCCAGCACGAAGCAGCCGATGCCGACCGCATACATACCGGTGGGGCTGTCGGGAAACACCACCGGCATCCGGTACATGCGAGTCCAGAACTCGGCGCCGGCCGTGGTCGACACGACGAGGACTCCCGCGAGCGCGCCGACGAGCGGCCTGCGGCTGATCTTGATGGCCAGAGTCACCGTCGTCGCGACCAGGACGAAGATCACCGCGAACAGCCCGGTCCGCACCACGATCGTTGGGAGATCAACCCCGCTGATCAGGCTCGCCGCCCCGAAGTGGGCGTCGGCGAACCAGTGGTAGTGAAGCGTTCCCTCGGCTGCGGCCTCGGGGGTCTGCAGCGGAATCGACCGAGTCGCCTCGAAGGCCACGCCGAGATGCCAAGGCAGGTCGACGAAGTACCCCAGCGGGTTCGGCGGCAGAACGTTGAGGCGGTAGTAGCCGGAGCCGACGTACGCGAACGCGAGCAGCATGCCGGCCGTCGTGCCCCAGGCCGCGACGGGGCTGATCCGCCCGCTGCCTACCGGCCGTCGCCACATCGAACGCAGGCTCGGAACGGCAACAAAAGCCAGTACCACCAGGACGGGCCACCCCCAGAGGAAGCGATTGATCCCGGCCGCCGTGAAGGCCGCCCAGCCCACCAGTTCGAGCATCAGCCCGGTGACCGAGCCCCAAGCGACGTCCGACAACAGCGACTCGGAGAACCCGACGATCCGCCGGTACACCAAGGTGCCGGGCACCACCACGGCAACCGCGAAGTAGAGCGAGTAGATGAGTACGTCGGTGAAAGGTGTCCCAGTGAGCACCAGCGTGACGTAGGCGCCGAGCACACCGACCATCGCCGGCATGAACGGCGCCAAGCGCTGGGCGGTCGAGGATTGCACGGACTCCTCGAGCAGCGCAGCCCGCGAATGAGACACTTAGGCCCCCGCCTACAGAGGGATTCCCGGGGCGGTTGCCGATAAGGGTGCACGCCCGGGCTGACCGGGGAGAGTGTAAACGGACGCCGGGCGGGCTCCGTAATCAGGGGAAATCACGACATGTGTCGATGGCTCGTCAGGCGCGCTCGATAGCTTGCTGCGCACTGTGGCGGATGCGCCGCCGTTGTACCCGCATCTTCAGCATCAGGCCGATCATCTGGAAACCAAGCCTGAGCGTCTTGCCGAAATCTCCGGTCACCGATGACACACCGACCCGCTCAAGGTAGTTGACCGGCACCTGGACGAGCCTGGTCTTCATGATCACGGCTAGCAGCAGCATCTCGAGGCCGTAGGCTGAGCCGTCCAGCCTCGACAGCTCGAGGATCATTTCGGCCTTCTCGCGAGTCATGATCCGGAACGTGCAGCCCACGTCGCTGAGGTATGAGGTGTTGTAGAGCACCTCGATCATTTTGGCGACCGCCCAGTTGCCCCACTGGAGGAACCACCCCATGTTGGCGCCGTCCCAGATGAAGTTCGACACCGTGCGGGAGCCGATCACGTAGTCGCACTCCGGCATGAACGCCAGCAGCTTGCGCAGGTCGGCCGGGTTGAAGGTGCCGTCGGGCTCGCAGATCGAGATGAGGTCGGTCTTCGCCTCGCTCAGCCCTCGCTTGATCGCGGCGCCGTAGCCCTGCCTGGTCTCGATGACCTCCCGGGCCACGGTCTTGGCGACCTCCTCGGAGGTCCCCTCGGCCGCGTTGTTGTTCACGACGATGATCTCGTCAACGATCCCGAGGGCGTCGAACTGGTTGATGACGTCGGCGATGGAGTCCTTCTCGTTGTATGTCGGTAGCACGACCGTCAACGTCTTGCCATTCCACACGGTGGCGTGCCTCCCTTAACGGCGTGATTGTCCGGGTCGCGACGCCACGACCAGCATCTGTCCGGCGAGCGGCTTGACCGGCGACCGCAGGTACCACGGGACAAGGAACGTGAGCTTCGACCCGCGGGACTTCAGCGTCAGGGGCAGGAAGCGTGGGAAGACTCGTTCGATGGTGAAGCCCTCGGAGACCAGGTAGTCGGCCAGCGACTGGTCGGTAAAGATCGCGACGTGGGTGAAGTCGTCGAAATACCGGCCGGGGTTCAGCCGGAAGTTCGGTTGCAGCAGCATCATCCGGCCACCGGGGCGCAGCACCCGCCGCGCCTCGGCCAGCAGCCGTGATGACTCCGGACGCTGCAGGTGCTCGAGGAGGTTCGAGGCGAACACGACGTCGAAACTGCCGTCGTCGAACTTGCTCAAATCGGTGCAGTCACCGACGACCGGGGTCACGTGGCTCGCTGCCGCGCGCTCGACGGTCGCGTCCAGGTCCATCGCAACGACCCGGCGGGCGCGCACGTTGTTCGCGAAGTCGCACCACCCGGCTCCGAGCTCGAGCACCTCGGCGTCGGACCTGATCCAGCGGCCCAGATAGGCACATAGGTGTTTCCACACCTTTATCCGGTTTGCGTCATGTGTGAGCCGGGTCTCAAAGTAGCCCGGGACGTAGACGCCGGAGTTGGTCGGCTCAGATTCGGTGGGTGACACGAGCAGAAATTTAGCACCGTCCGTAGTGGTCCAGCGCTGGAGCCTATACTCCCTGCGTGCAGGGCTAGGCCCGCAACGCTTCGGCCGACGTATCACACCCAGGGAGAATCGTGGCGCAGACAACGCCGAGCGCTGATATCGCCGAGCGTCCAGCGGACATCATGAATGTGACCGCGCGTCACCACGGATTCGTGAGGACGGCCTTCGCATGGTCACCGGCGGTCGCCGCCGTCGCGCTGATGGCGTTCGCCGTGGGGACCGGATTGCCGGTATCTCATGCGATCACTGCCACCCTAGCGGTGCTGATCACGCAGGTCCTGCCCGGCGCGGTGGCGTGGCGGGCGGTTCGCCCCCGCAAGGGTTGGCTGGTCGAGGACCTGGCGATGGGATTCGCCATCGGCTCGGTGCTCGCCATCGGTGCGCAAGTCGTGGCCGGGCTGACAGATCAGCCCTGGATCGCGTTCAGCCCGGTCCTGGTGGCGGTCGTCCTCATGACGGTTCCGGCGACGCGGGCCAGCGTCATGTCCGCGGAGACCCGCTCGCTGCCACAGTGGTGGGGGCCGCCGATCGCCGCGCTGTTCCTACTTACTGTTCCGCAGCTCCGAGCCTACTTCCGGTTGGTTCCGCTGGCGTGGGAGTCCGGTGCGAGAGCGATCCACGTCGATGCGTATCTGCACCTCGCGCTCGCCAGCCAGCTCGCCCATCGCGGCCCGACCAGGTTCCCCTGGGTCGAGAGCGAGGCCCTGGGCTACCACTGGTTCAGCCACGCGTGGGTAGCTCAAGTCTCGGCCACATCCGGTGCCGGGCTGGACGAAGTGCTGTTCCGCTTCATGCCGGCGCTCATGCCGGTAGTGGTCCTGTCGTCAGTCGCGATCGCCGCGGTACGCCTGACCAATAGGTACTGGACGGGTTCGGTCGCCGGGGTGCTGGCGTTGATCGGTGGCGACCTTAACGTCTTCGGAAAGCTCTCGCCCGGATCGCCGATCACGCCGCTCTCGCCCAGCCTCGGGCTGGCGGGCCCAATGCTGGTCGGCATCGTGACCCTGCTGGCGCTTCGATGGAACCGAGCCATGCGTCCGTGGGGCCTGGTCCTGCTCCCCATCGTGTGCATCGGCGCCGCGGGCACGAAGGGATCGACGGTGCCGCTCATCCTCGCCGGGCTTGGCCTGGCCGTCGCCGCCATGCTCGTGTTCGATCGAACCCGCGTGTGGCAGGTGGCTGCCGAGTTCGCGCTCGTGGCCGGGTGTCTGGCTTTCGCCATGGTGTTCGTCTTTCGTGGCTCCAGCGCCGGCCTGCACATCAGCCCGTCCGACGCCGCCCTACAGACATGGTCCGGGGCGTGGTTGGGCGCTCCCGAAGATGCGTACCAGTTCGTCCTCGTGATGGCGCTCTCGTTTGTTGCGGTGACGGCGCGTGGAGTGGGGGTCTTCGTATTGCCGTTCAGTCGAGCTGGACGGCGAGATCCGCTCTCGTGGCTTCTCATCGGTGCCGCCGTGGCCGCCGGTGGCGCGATTGCTGCGCTCGCTCACCCGGGTGCGAGTCAGGTGTACTTCGCTCGCAGTGCGGAACCACTGCTGGCCCTCGGATCGGTGCTCGGTCTCGTGGCGCTCATGAGCGCCATTGACCCGGCGAGAAGGGGGCGGATCGTTGCGCTGGGCCTCGCCATGGGCCCCTTCATGGCGTTTCTAGGCCCGCTTGTCGTCGGCCCGTCAGTGCACGGTGACTGGCCGCGAGCCCTCGCGCTCGTCGCCGTCGCCGCCCTCGTCCTGGCTACGTCTGGTGTCGTGGGCGGGCTGGCAGGGGCGTCGCGGGCGCAGCGGCTTCGAATAGCCGGCGCCGCCATGCTGATCACCATCCTCTCGGCCGGCGTGGCGACCGCCGCCCGGGCGTTGGTCGCACCCTCGCACTGGTCCGCTGCGGTGGTCTCCATAACCAGCGACCGCGCGACCTCGCGCGACCAGGTCGACGCGGCCCGATGGATCCGCGATCACTCCGACGTCCACGACCTGGTCATGACCAACCGCCACTGCACCACGCCAGTCGAGCCGATCACCTGTGACAGTCGCCGCTTCGTCGTCGCCGCCTTCAGCGAGCGCCAGGTGCTGCTTGAAGGCTGGACCGCCACCCCTATGTCCGCTGAACTGGGACCTAACGGTCGCGACTCGATTACTGTTGGCTACTGGAAGCCGGAGCTGCTGCGACTCAACGATGACTTCATCGCGCGTCCGACCGAGGACGCCGCTCGACAGCTGCGCGATCTCGGCGTGCGGTGGATCTACGTTGACCACACGAGACCGTACGCGAGCAGCCTCGAACCATTCGCGACGCTGCGTTACCAAACGCCGGGCGTCGACGTGTACGAATTCACCGGTACCGCCTGATCGAGGGATTCGCTGAATGAAGGTATTGCGAGCGACCGCGAGGCCGCTACCCTGTGTCGGCATACCCCAAGAATTGGAACGAGTGTGTCGCTGATAGACCGCTGGTACCGCCGACTCCGTCGGCACACCCCGAGGCTCACCAAGTTCGGAATTGTCGGCATGTGCGGATTGATCGCCGACGTCGGCGTGTTCAACGTGCTCCGCTTCGCCGGGGGCGAAGGACCGCTGTACGACTACCCGCTGACCGCAAAGGTGATCTCGACGTGCCTTGGGATCGTGGTCGCCTGGACCGGACACCGGTACTGGACGTTCAGCGAGAAGCGCCGCTATGCGGTCCGCCGGGAGTTCGGGTTGTTCGTCCTCGTCTGCCTGATCGGACTCGGCATCTCCCTGGGAACGCTGGCCATCTCGCACTACGTGCTCGGTCTGCGCGGCCCGCTCGCCGACAACATCTCGGCCAACGTCATCGGGCTCGGCCTGGCGACGGCGTTCCGGTACTGGGCGATGCAAACCCACGTGTTCAACGAGGTACGCACCAACCCCTCGGACGAGGCCCTGGCCCTGCAGCGGTAGGCCTTCTACGGTGGCGTAGCCTTGCGGCGCCGTCGGTCGCGCCGGCTGAGCGAGATCGGAATGACGGTGATCGTCCGTCCGTCGACCTCGCGCTGCTCCGGTTCACCCTCCCGGAACCGGAAGCGCCGATTCATCTGCCGAACCGCCTCGTTGTGCTCCAGCACCTCGCCGACCAGGTCATCGAGCGCGAGATCGTCGAAGGCGTAGTCGGACGCCTGGGTCATCACCTCGATCCAGGCCGGCAGGGTCTCCCCACGTTCCTCAAGACCATCGGCATCGAGGAAGAACCCCCAGGCGCCGGTCCTGTGATCACCGTCGAGGGCCAAGTCGAAGAAGTTGACCACGCCCGCCGGGGCGCCCCCGCGCTCGTAGATGAGCACGCGGCGTGTCGGGTCGGTCCGAACCCGCGACCACCACGCCGCGTGCTCCTCGGCGGTGATCACGTGGTGGTGGACGCTGACGTCGCGATTGGGTTGCTGGTTTCGCCAGTTGAGGATGTCGGCGAGGTCGGCGTCGGTCGCTTCACGAAGCACAGGGCTTCACCCTTCTAGCGGGGGTCCTGACCAGGTCAGACATTGACTTAGCATGCTCGGCCGCGAGCGCGGCTGAGCGGGAGGCGCGATGGGGATGTCCCCGCGGCGGCCGGTAGGCTGTCGGCCCATGAGCCAACTTACGCGCCACCAGATTCGAGACCTGATGGAGCAGGTCATGAAGAAACAGGGCAAGACACTGCCCGACGACGATGGCGCCGACCTGCGCGAGATCGGGTTTCGCTCGCTCGACTTCTCCGAACTCGCGCTGCGGGTCGAGGATGAGATCGGCGAGGAACTGAACTTCGACGCCCCCGGCCTGAGGAGGATCGCAAGCGTCGGCGACGTCCTTGACTTCCTCAAAATGCTTCAGGCGGAGTCCGTGTGACCGGAAAGGGTGCGGCGGGGTCACAGATCGTGCGACCGCCCGGGTATGCCAATCGAATCGTGGTTGGCGGCGCCGACCTCACCTGGGCGGACCTGCCCGAGCTGACGTTGCCGTCACCCGCTGCGGTCCCCGCTTCATCGGCGGTGCAAGCCTTGGCGGCCGTACGGCATCACGCGAGGCACAACACGGAGCTGCTCGTCGCGGCGGAGTCCCGCGTCGACCGGGCGATGTGCGAGGAACTACGGGCGGACGGCTTCGCCATCGTCACCGCCGACAACGTCGAGGCGCCCGCCGTCCCGAGGGAGCCAGAGCGCGGGCGAGTGTGGTTGTTGACCTCCGGCTCGACCGGCCGGCCAAAGCGGATCGGTCACACCCTCGACTCATTGACCACGGTGCGCGGGCAACAGAAACCCCGGACGTGGTTGTGTCCGTACTCGGTGGGGACCTACGCATGGTGGCAGGTCGTCACGCTCTCGCTTACCCAGCCCGGCCAGGACCTTGTGGTGATCGAGCCGGCAGAGCTTGAAGTCTGGCCGCACCTGGCCACAACACACGGTGTGACCGCGGCCTCCGGCACGCCGACGTTCTGGCGCCAGACGATCTACCGCGACGGCGAGGCCCTGGCCAGGGTGCCGCTGGAGCAGGTCACCCTCGGCGGCGAGCCGGTGGACCAGGCGATCCTGGATCAGCTGCGGACCATATTCCCGGCGGCGCGAGTGTCCTGGATCTACGCGTCGTCCGAGGTCGGTGCGTCGATCGTGGTTCACGACGGACAGGCGGGCTTCCCGCGCACATGGCTCGACCTCGCCTCGCCGGAGCGACCGACGATCTCGGTCGACGGTTCGGAGCTGGTGATCACATCGCCCCACCACGGTCAGGGTCTGGACGGGCCGGTACGAACCGGGGACCGCGTCGAGCTCGTCGGCGACCGTGTGCTGATCACTGGCCGGCTCGACTCGGACGAGATCAACGTGGGTGGATCCAAGATCTCCGCCGGTAACGTGCGCAACGTGCTCCAATCGCATCCCGACGTCGCGTGGGCGCGTGTGATGGCCCGCAAGGCCCCGATAGTCGGCCGGATCGTCGCCGCCGAGGTGGTCCTGGCCCCCGGGGCAGCGGTCGACGACGCCGCGCTCGTCGAGTGGTGCGCCACCCGGCTGCCCGATTACGGCGTGCCCCGAAGGATCCGGTTCCTCAACGAGATTCCGGCGAACGAGACACTGAAGACCGATGTCTGAGTCCAGCCCGAACCTGGTCCCTCCGAGTTCGGTGGTTCTGATCTCGGGTGGATCCCGCGGGCTAGGCCTGGCCATCGTGACCGATCTCCTCGAGCAGGGGTTGAAGGTGGCGGCGTTCGCCCGCACGGTCACCCCGGAGTTGACCAAGCTGGCCGCCTCACACCCCGATCGCGTCCATGTGGGTTCGGTCGATGTCACGGACCCGAAGGCCGGCGAGGCGTTCGTCAAGCAGGTCGAGTCGAGGCTCGGACCGGTCGACGGCATTGTCAACAACGCCGCGATCGGGCAGGACTCGCTGCATGTGCACACATCAGCGGCCCAGATCGCGAAGATCATCGAGACCAACCTGACCGCGCCCCTCGTGCTCACCCGGTTCGTGGTCCGTCGCCTGCTTGCCCAGGGGCTTCGTGGCCGGATCGTCAACGTCACTTCGATCTGCGCGCAGCGCGGCTATCCGGGCCTGGTGGCCTACTCGGCGACGAAGGGCGGCATGGACGCCGCGACGCGGGCACTGGCGCGGGAGCTCGGTGGGCGGGTCTTGGCCAATGCGGTGGCGCCCGGTTTCTTCGCGTCGGAGATGTCGGCCGTGCTCGGCAGCACCCAGCTCGAGCAGATCGTCCGCCGGACGCCCACGGGCCACCTCACCGAGCCGGAGGAGGTGGTGCCGGTGGTTCGCATGCTGCTCTGCGACAACACCAACATCAACGGTCAGGTCGTGGTGGTCGATGGCGCCGCGTCGATCTGACGTCGCGCACGCGGCCGAATATGCGTTCGCGGCGCTGGACGACATGCGGTCATACCTGCGGATCGGCAGCCCGGCGGCCATGGCGTCGGCCGTGACCCGCTCTCACGTCGGGGACTTCCGGTGCGTCGGTTGGTACGGCCCGGTGCCGGAGGGCTGGGCGATCGCGGTCGACGCCGAGATCTCGAGTGCCGCCGTGCCGGATCCGCTCTCGTCGCGGTTCGGGGTCGATCGTTTTTGGGAGCGCTGGACCCTGGCCGAATGCCTCTGCAAACTGGCCGGCGTGCCGATGCTTGCGTGGTGGCGCCGCAATGGGCTGGAGCCGCCTCGCGACTTCACCGGCGTCTGGCGTACGGTTCGAGTCCACGATCTTGTGATATCCGCGGCGTTTGCTCCCGCCCGGACGATCTAACTCTGGGTCTTGCTAACTCGGCGTCTTGCGTGCCTCGATGACGAAGCCGCTCGCGACAACGGACGCCTCGGGGTGGCGGGCGAGCAGGAAGTCGATGATCTTCAACGGTGAGAGAATCCACATGAGCGGCGCGATCGCCCGGTACAGGCGCCTGCTGCCGAGGGACAGCGCCAGCGCCAGCCACTCCTGCAGCACCCACAGCAGAGCGGACGTGGGACCCGCGCCGACCCTGACGTCGACAACCTCGAAGTCCTGGAAGAGCGTGGCCAACCCGGGTCGCGTCCACCGCTGATAGTCGTGGGGCGATGCGTGAAATGGCGCCATGAAGGGGACATAGCACAACGCCCGACCGCCCGGTTCAAGCACGCGGTGCATCTCGGCCACGTGGGCATCCGGATCCGCGACGTGCTCAAGGACGGCGATGCTGATGATCCCGGACAATGTGTTGTCCCGGATCGGCAGCGTCTTGAGGTCCGAGACGAGGTCGACGTTGGCGTACGCGCCGCCGTCGACGCAGATCACGCGTGGGTCGTGGCGGCTGGTCCCCGAGCCCAAATCCGCGACGAGTGCGTGGTCGAGATCGAACGTCCGCAGGAACGGTCGGACCATGTTCCTGGACAGAACCGGGGACAATGCGCTGATCGCGATCGGGTAGACGCTGCCGAGTCGCCGCTTTGCGGACTCCTTTATCCGGTTGAGCGGATCGCTCCGTAGCTCCTTATCCTCAAATCCCCCGAAGTGCAGACGCTCACCATCGCGATGGCCACGCCGCCCGCATGTATCGCACGTCATTGAGTCGCTGAGAGGCGCGTGGCACTCCGGGCAGGCCAGGACAGCCGCGAGCCGGGCAGTTCTCGATGGCGAGGTTGTCGCGGTCATTCGCGGCCTTTCGTCGGAGCTGAGCACGTCGTCCCGCATGAAGGCTCAGGCCCGGGACTTTGATCGCCGCCGCCGGTCCTCGACGCGCAGCTCGGTCATGATCGCTTCATGCTCAACGCCGTCGACCACGCGGGTGAACGGTGGGTTCAGACGAAAGCCGAAGCGTCGGTTGAGCTGCAGGACGACGGGGTTGATTGTAAGTGTCTCGCCGCGCATCACCGACAGCCCGAGGCGGTCGAAGGCGTAGTCGATCGCCTCGCGCTCGAGTTCGATCCAAGCTGGCAGGAGCTCGCCCGTCGGCTCAAGGGCATCGATGTCGAGGAAGAAGCCCCAATGCGCCGAGCCTTCAGCGCGGTCGAACTTGCTGAAGTGAACAACGCCGCTCGGCCGCCCGTCCCACTCATAGATCAGCACGACCCGTGTACCCGGCGCAATCGACCCCCACCAGACATCATGCTCGTCTTCCGTGATGACCCGTTGCACGAAGTGGGTCTGCCGAACTCGTGGATGGTTACGCCACGCGAGCACTCGGTCGCGGTCCGCGTCGACGGCCTCGCGCAACATCCACTCTCTCCGATTCTGGTCGCCCACTGCCGCCGCGCCGTTCTGCCTGGCTCCGCATAGACTCCCTGGTCATGCGCTTGACGAGCCCGCCGACCATACCATTCAACCGGACCTACCTGGCCGGCCCGGAGATGGAGTACGTTCGCCAGGCGATGACCGATGGCCCACTCGCTGGCGACGGTCCGTTCACGAAGCGCGCCACGCAACTCTTGCTACAGGTGCTCGGGGCTGAGTCCTCCTTGTTGACGACGTCGTGCACGCACGCCCTCGACATGACAGCGATGCTGCTCGATCTGGCGCCCGGCGACGAAGTGATCATGCCATCGTTCACCTTCGTCTCGACGGCGAACGCATACGTGTTGCGGGGCGCCGTTCCGGTCTTCGTTGATTGCCGGCCGGACACGATGAACATCGACGAGCGACTGATCGAGGAGGCGGTCACGGAGCGGACGAAGGCCGTCGTCGTGGTGCACTACGCCGGGGTGAGCTGCGACATGGACGCGATCAACGAGATCGCCGCGCGGCACGGGCTCGCCGTCATCGAGGACAACGCGCACGGGCTCGGCGGACGCTACCGCGGCCGCGCGCTTGGTTCGATCGGGACGATGGCGACGCAGAGCTTCCACGAGACGAAGAACGTGCAATGCGGCGAGGGCGGCGCGCTCGTCTTCAACGACGCGAGTTACTTCGCCCGCGCCGAGATCATCCGGGAGAAGGGGACGAACCGCAGCCAGTTCTTCCGCGGAATGGTCGACAAGTATCGATGGGTGGATCTGGGCAGCAGCTACCTGCCCTCCGAGATCCTCGCTGCCTTCCTGACGGGCCAACTCGAGTGCTTCGACAAGATCCAGGAACTGCGCCACCGGATCTGGGACGGATATCACCATCGGCTGGCCACCTGGGCCGAGCGGTCGGGGGTCGCGCGCCCGGTCGTGCCGCCGGAGTGTGTCCACCCCGCACACCTGTACTACCTGGTCCTACCCGATCTGGATAACCGGCAGGCGCTCATTCGCCATCTGGCCGACGTGGGGGTACACGCGACATTCCACTACCAACCCCTGCACTCGGCGCTGGCCGGCGAGAAATACGGCCGAGTCGCGACAGCCGGCTGTCGAGTCACCGACCAGGTCGCGGACCGGCTGATCCGGCTGCCCCTCTTCGCCGGCATGAGCGACGACGAGTTCGAGCGAATCGTTGACGGCGTGACGTCCTTTCGCGTCCGAACCGTCGGCGCCTGACGGCTACTGCACCTGCCGCGGAACCTCGCCCGGCAGACCCGCGACATCGCCGAACGCACCGTCGAACTCCCTCAGCACGGCGTCGCCCACCCGCTCCCTGATGATGTAGGTGGGTCGGCCCATGCCGCCTGAGTGGATCCGCCCGACGTACTCGCCAAGTACGCCGATCGCGATCAGCTGGGCGGAACAGAAGACGGTGATCAACGACGTGATGGTCGTGAAGCCGGCGACGCTCGTCGTGCCCTCGAAGTACAGCCAAAGAAGCCGACCTAGCAAGACCAGGCCGCCGAGGCCGACGAGGAATCCGAAGTACGTCACCAACCGCAACGGCGCGGTCGAGTAGCCGAGCAGCATGTTCAGCGCGTGCCGGACCAGCGTGCGTACGGTGTAGCCCGACCTCCCGACGGTGCGGCTCTCCATCCGAACCGTGACCGCTCCAACGCGCGTCGTGGACCAGGACAAGGCCACATCGACGGACGTATACGGGCCGTGGACCTGGTCGAATCCTTGCTGGAGAAACGTCCGGAATGCCCGGAAAGCGCTGAGCAACCTCGCGTTCCTGACGCCAACTGGCCCCGCCATGCCGGCCTTCACGAGTCGAGAGGCGAGGCTGCGAACCACGCCGTGCTCCTCCTCGTTGGGGAGCCCGTACACGAGATCGAGATCATCAGTCAGCGCGGCGAGAAGAGTCGGGACTTCCTCCGGCGGATGCTGCAGGTCGTCGTCCATCGTGACGATCACGTCATGTCGCGCCGCCCGGATGCCCGCGACGAGCGCGTTGTGCTGGCCATAATTGCGGGCCAGGCGGATAGCTCGTACGCAGTCGTTGTCCTTGGCCAGATCGCTCGCGGCTTCCCAGGTCTCATCGGGACTTCCGTCCACGACGAGGATGACCTCGTATGATACTTTCGCGCGGCGCATGACCTCGTTCAGACGTGAGACGAGTACGGGAAGCGTCGGCGCGGATCGGAAGCAAGGCACCACGATCGAGACAGACAATCCGGTTCGCTCCTCCTTGAGCCGCGACGTCTAGGGAGCCCTACGTTATCGCAGCCATGACCCGTCATCGAGCAGGAAGCTGTATCTGTGACTGACGTTCGTCTACCCGCCCGGACGCGGGTTGGGCCCCCCGCCACTGTTGCGCCGCGTCGACGGCTCCCGCTGCGCGACCGGCGAGTTCGGTACCTCCTTGCCGGAGGCGTGGCGGCCGTCACGTATTATCTGATCTTCTCCGTTGGTTGGCTCTATCTGCCGAAATGGCTTTCGTATCTCGCGATCGCGGCAGTCGCGAACCTCCTGACCGCCGTGTTGATCTACCCGATGTACCGGCATGTGGTCTTCCACACCAAAGGGCCATGGTTCACGGGCTTCCTTCGGTTCTACGTCACTGCTGTATGGGCGTTGGCGTACGCCTTAGCGGGGCTGCCCTTTCTCGTGGAGATCCTGGACGTGCACGTGCTCGTGGCGTCCGCCATCATCATTGTCTCCTCGCCGTTGATCAACTATCAGATTCATCGGCTGTGGGCGTTCCGGCAACACCGGACGACATAGCGACCGAGGAGCACTCGTGGATTCTGGCGATATCGAGGCGACCACCGCCGTCGAGGACCGGCACTGGTGGTATCGCGAACGCCGGGCGATCCTCGCGCGGGAAGCACGGCGCCTTGGGCCGCCCGGAAGGGCGATCGAGATCGGCGCGTCCGGCGGGGGGAACTCGCGCGAGCTCATGCGGCACGGCTGGGACGTCCTGGCGACGGAGTACCTCCAGGCCGGAGTGGACATTGCGCGGGCCCGTGGCCTCAACGCCATCCAGGCCGACGCGCGCGACCTTCCGGTCGAGTCCGAAAGCTACGACCTCCTCGTCTCGTTCGACGTTCTCGAACACATCGAGGAGGACCATCTCGCCGCAGCCGAGATCTTCCGCGTGCTGCGCCCCGGCGGAACGGCGTTGATCGCGGTTCCGTGCGACATGGCCTTGTGGTCGGCGTTTGACGTGGCGAGCGGGCACGTCCGCCGCTACACCCGTCGGGAGCTACGGACGCTCACCGAGAAGGCGGGCCTGACGGTGGAGGCGCTGTGGAGCTGGAACGTGCTGCTGCGGCCCGTGGTGGCGATCCGGCGACGGCGCGCGTCGGGAAGCGAGAGTGAGCAGGACATCACGGCCGTCCACCCGCTGGTCAATGCGGGGCTCAGCGCGATCATCCGCGCCGAGCGGTACCTGCCGGTCCGCTCGCTGCCTGGTGTGTCCCTGATGATGCGCGCGAGGCGGCCTGCGCAGTGACCTCGGTTGAACCTTCCGTGAGCCTTCCTCCACCCTCGAAGAACACGTCGAGCCGCCGGCGCGCACGCAAACTCCACGCAGGCTCGACTCCGGTTGGCTCCCGGCCGGGCTCACCACCGCCATCGTCGCCGCATTCTTGCTCGGCCACGGCGTGGCGCCGGCTGATTTGCTGGTGTTCTCGGCATACGTGCTCGTCGGCCTCACCATCCCGGGAACGCTGCTCTGGCGGGTGCCAACGCGGGCGGAGTGCGGTGGCCGGCCTCATTGTCGGCCGCTGGCTCAGCGGACCAAAGACAGCCGCCATTTCTGGATCTCCGCCGCTTCGGAACGCCGGGTGCTGGTCGAGGGCCGGTCGTACACGGTGACGGCCAACCAAATCGCCACCCAGTTGGGCATAGGCCACCCGTACGCCAAGTACTGGCGCCCGGAGCTTCTCGCGGACAATGACGCCGCGTTCGCAAGCCAGTCCGCCGCGACGGTCGGGCGACTTTGCACCGAGTACGGCGTGCGATGGTTGTTCGCCGTCTCCCGGGTGATCGCCGCAAGTGTCCGGCACTCGCCCCGTTTTCCGCCGTCCGATGGGGCAAGTGCCGGACACTTACGATGATCAAGGCGCGGGTGGGCTGCAGTTTCGAGGCTTTTTCCTGATACGCCGCAGTCGTACGGCCGGGTAACGTCGCACCAGCGAGCTACGTTGGCACGCAGTAAGGGCGTCGCGTCGGGCAGCGCGGCGGCGAGCGAGGAGGACGACCCATGTCGACCCGCGATAGCGGCCAGTCCGGCAAGACCCGCCGGGATTCTGGCCATGAGGAAGAAATTGACGAGGCGCCGGCCCCCGAAGCCAACCCCGAGGTAGCCGAGCGCAACGAGAAGCTGACCGAGGAAGTCGACGATCTTCTGGACGAGATCGACTCCGTCCTCGAAGAGAACGCCGAGGAATTTGTTAGGTCGTATGTGCAGAAAGGAGGGGAGTGAACATATATGTCCGATTCCGCATCGGAGGCGAGTAAGACGTGCCCCCAATGCGGCCGGGCCCTGCCGCTTTCGGACTTTCACAGCAATGTCCGCCGTGCGGATGGCCTGGCCTTCTACTGCAAGGCATGCGCGCGGCAACGCTCCGAAGCTAGTCGCCGCAAACGCGGCATCAAGGCCATGCGGCGGTCCGAGGGTCCAGTTCCAGACGGTCACAAGTGGTGCCCCGACTGCGAGACCGTTGAGCCACTAAAGGATTTCGCAAAGACCAGAGCCACTGCGAGCGGCTATCACGCCTACTGTCGGCGTGCCACAATCGCCGCGGTAAGGAGACGGTTACACGTCTGTATGGCAACAGCCGCGAGTACCACCTACGGCGCCGGTACGGAATCGGGGTCGCTGACTTCAACGAGATGCTCGAGGCTCAGGGCGGAGTCTGCGCGATCTGCGGCGCGCGTAAGGCGGAACACGTGGACCACGAGCATGTCACCGGCCGGGTGCGAGGCATACTCTGCTTCAACTGCAACGGCGGGCTAGGGCAGTTCCGCGACAATCAAGCGCACCTCGAGAAAGCGATCACCTACCTGAGAGGACACCAAGGCCGGTGGCTTTTGATCCATCCGGGCGTCTACCAGCGGTTTTCACCAACGCCGGTACGTCGTCCTTCACAGACTTCCTGAGCGCCGCCGCGCCGGAGCTGCTTCCCGGCCGGCGCCCGCTGCCCCCCGGCCTCTCCGCGGACATCGCGCCGCACGCCACGACGATCGTGGCGCTGGCCTTCGCCGATGGCGTGATCATGGCCGGCGATCGTCGCGCGACGATGGGCAATCTCATCGCCAGCCGCGACATCGAGAAGGTCCACCCGGCCGACGGCTACTCCGTGGTCGGGATCGCCGGCACGGCGGGCGTAGGCATCGAACTCATCAAGCTGTTCCAGGTGGAGCTCGAGCACTACGAGAAGATCGAAGGGGCGATGCTCTCCCTGCATGGCAAGGCCAACCGCCTCGCCACGATGATCCGCAACAATCTGGGGGCGGCGCTGCAGGGCCTCGCCGTGATTCCGATCTTCGCCGGGTACGACGTCGATGCCACCGATCCGGCCAAGGCCGCACGCATCTTCAGCTTCGATGTCGCCGGGGGCGTCTACGAGGAGACCGGGTACGACGGCATCGGCTCGGGTTCACTCTTCGCCAAGTCGGCGCTGAAGAAGCGCTACCGGCCGGGACTCGGCCGTGACGAGGCGATCAAGTACGCGATCGAGTCCCTCTATGACGCGGCCGACGATGACACCGCCACCGGCGGACCCGACCTGATCCGCAAGATCTTCCCTGTCGTGATGACGGCGACCGCCGAGGGCACGACCCGCCTCTCCGATGAGGAGAGCGGCGCAATCGCCCAGGCCATCATCGATGCCCGTCGCAGCAACCCCGGCGGCTGAGCCCGCGCACGCCACCGACCACCGAGATCGAGGAGAAGCAGCCGCCGTGGCCATGCAGTTCTACACCTCGCCCGAGCAGATCATGCGGGACCGCTCCGAGTACGCCCGCAAGGGGATCTCCCGGGGCCGCAGCGCGATCGTGCTCTCCTTCGCCGACGGTGTGCTCTTCGTCGCCGAGAATCTGACCTCGCTCCGCAAGACGAGTGAGATCTACGACCGGATCGGCTTCGCCGCGGTGGGGCGGTACAACGAGTTCGAGAACCTGCGCTCGGCCGGCGTGCGGATGGCCGACCTTCGGGGTTACTCCTACGATCGGCGCGATGTCACGGCCCGGGCACTGGCCAACGCGTACGCGCAGACCCTCGGGGCGATCTTCACCGAGCAGCAGAAGCCGTTCGAGGTGGAGATTTGCGTCGCCGAAGTCGCCGCGACCCCGGCCGAGGACGAGCTCTACCGCATCACCTACGACGGATCGGTCGGTGACGAGCACGGTTTCGTCGCCATGGGCGGGCAGACCGAGGCCATCTCCACGAGCGTCAAGCAGGGCTACCGGGAAGAGCTGCCGCTCGCCGAGGCGCTGACCCTCGCCGTACAGGCGCTGGCCAGTGTCGGAGGCGAGGGCGGTGCGCCGCGCCAGCTCACCGCGGCCCAGCTCGAGGTTGCCGTGCTCGACCGGCGTCGCCCGGGTCGGGCGTTTAGGCGTATCACCGGCGCCGCCCTCACCAGCCTGCTACCCGAGCCCGGCGCGCCGGCCGCCGAGGCGCCACCGGCTCAGCCCGATGGCGAGGCCAAAGCCGAGAACGGCAAGCTCGAGAACACCAAGCCCGAGAACGGCAAGGCGGAGAGCGGCAAGCCTGAGAACGGCAAGGCCCGCCCGCCGAAGAACGGGACCGATCCGGCGCCGGGCGGTTCGACGCCAGGGAAGTAGTGGGCGTTCCTCCACAGCGGTCGGTTGGTGAGCGGTCGGTTGGTAAGCGGTCGGTTGGCTAGCGGGTGCGGAAGTCGGCCCGAAGGAATGCCTCATCCAGCATCGAATGCCAGTCCATCATCGGCGCCAGGCCGGCGGCCGACCACCGTTCACGTCCGAGCACGCTGTACCCGGGCCGACGGGCGGGGCGGGGGAAGCGCTCGCTGGTCGTCGGTCGAATCCGGTCGGGATCCAGGCCGGCCTTCTCGAAGACCGCGCGGGCCAGCCCGTACCAGGTCGTTGACCCACCCGACGTGCCGTGATAGATCCCGGCCGGCGTGCCACCAGCGCGCGCCGCTGCCCCCAGGGCCACCAGTTGTCGGGCGAGCGCGAACGACCACGTCGGCTGCCCGTGCTGATCGTCGACCACGTCGATGGTGTCCCGCTGGTCGGCGAGCGCCAGCATCGTGGTGACGAAGTTGCGCCCGCGCTCCCCGTACAGCCAGGCTGTGCGGACGACGTAGCCGCGGTCGGGCAGACGGTCGAGCACCGCGCGTTCGCCGACGAGCTTGCTGCGCCCGTACGCGTTGATCGGCGCGGTCGCGGCGTCCTCGGGCACCGGCGTGCTCGCGTCGCCGGGGAACACGTAATCGGTGGAGATGTGCAGCAACCGCGCGCCGGCACGCCGGCACGCCTCGGCGACATTGGCCACACCGGCGCCGTTGACCGCGGTCGCGGCCGCCTCGTTCGTCTCGGCGCCGTCCACATCGGTCCATGCGGCGGCGTTCACGACGACGTCGTGACCCGCCACAGCTTCGCCGACGGCCCGCGCATCGGTAATGTCCAAATCGGAGCGAGCGAGCGCGGTGAGCTTGATGTCGTCGGCATCGCGCAGCACCGACATGAGGTCGTGACCGAGCATCCCGCCCGCGCCGGTCACCAACCAGGACGTCACTGCGGAAGGTCCGCCTTCGCCTTGAGCGGCTCCCACCAGGCGCGGTTGTCGCGGTACCACGCCACGGTCTCGGCGAGGCCGTTGGTGACGTTCACGCTCGGTGCGTAGCCCAACTCCTCGGAGATCTTCGTGATGTCCAGCGAGTAGCGCCGGTCGTGACCCTTGCGGTCCTCGACCCGCTCGACCATGTCCCAGTCCGCGCCGCACGCCTCCAGCAGTCGCGACGTGAGCTCGGTGTTGGTGAGTTCGGTCCCGCCGCCGACGTGGTAGATCTCGCCCGCGCGGCCCTTGGTGAGCGCGAGATGGATGCCGACGCAGTGATCCGTCACGTGCAGCCAGTCGCGGATGTTGAGGCCGTCCCCGTAGAGCGGCACCTTCCGCCCGTCGAGCAGATTGGTCACGAAGAGCGGAATGACCTTCTCCGGGAACTGGTACGGACCGTAGTTGTTGGAGCAGCGGGTGAGCACCACGTCGAGCTTGTGGGTCCGGTGGTAGGCCAACGCGATCAGGTCGGAGCCGGCCTTCGCCGCCGCGTACGGCGAGTTCGGCGCCAGCGGCCAGGTCTCGGTCCACGAGCCCGCGTCGATCGACCCGTACACCTCGTCGGTCGACACGTGAAGGAACCGCTGGATGCGGTGTCGCAGCGCGGCATCGAGCAGGGTCTGTGTTCCGAGCACGTTGGTGAGGACGAACGGCGCGGCGCCGAGGATCGACCGGTCCACATGCGACTCGGCCGCGAAGTGGACGACCACGTCGTGCTCGGGCACGAGTTCGTCGACCAGTCGTGCGTCACAGATGTCGCCCTCGACGAACCGCAGCCGAGGATCGGACTCTGCGGGCGCGAGGTTGGCCCGGTTGCCCGAGTAGGTGAGCTTGTCCAGGACGGTCACTGCGGTGACCGACGACGGGGTCAACCCGCCGCCGAGGAGCAGACGGACATAGTGCGAGCCGATAAAGCCGGCACCGCCGGTGACCAGGAATCTCATGGGGTCGGGAGTCTACCGGAGTGCGAGGGTGTCTCCGCGGCCACGGTACAGTCACGACCTATGCGCGGCGTGCTTCTGGCGGGGGGGACCGGCTCGCGGCTGTGGCCCATCACTCGGGCGGTTTCGAAGCAGCTCATGCCCGTCTTCGACAAGCCCATGATCTACTACCCGCTCTCCACACTGATCATGGCGGGCATCCGGGAGATCCTCATCATCACAACGCCGCAGGAGCAGGACCAGTTCGTGCGACTCCTGGGCGATGGAAGCCAGCTCGGTCTGCGGATCGCGTACGCTGCCCAGCCGCGCCCCGAGGGCATCGCGCAGGCCTTCGTGATCGGCGCCGACTTCATCGACGGCGCCCCGGTTGCGTTGATCTTGGGCGATAACATCTTTCACGGCGTCGGGCTGGGCCGTCAGCTCGCCGACAGCAGCGAGATCCGCGGCGGCCGGATCTTCGCCTACGCGGTCGCCAACCCGGCCGATTACGGCGTGGTCGAGTTCGACGAAACGGGCCGGGTGCTCTCCATCGAGGAGAAGCCGGAGAAGCCGAAGTCCCGCTACGCCGTGCCCGGGCTCTACTTCTACGACAATCGGGTCGTGACCATCGCGCGCGAGCTTCGGCCGAGCGCGCGCGGCGAGCTGGAGATCACGGCGGTCAACGACGCGTACCTGTCCCTGGGCGAGCTCGACGTCACCGTGCTGGACCGGGGGACCGCGTGGCTGGATACGGGCACATTCACCTCACTGGTTCAGGCCGCCGAGTTCGTGCGGGTCATCGAGGAGCGGCAAGGGATGAAAATCGGCTGCATCGAGGAGGTGGCCTGGCGGGCCGGATTCATCGATGACGAACAACTGGCCGGCCTCGCCGAGCCGCTGCGCAAGAGCGGCTACGGCGAGTACTTGTTGGGTCTTCTCCGGTGAATTGGGTCTTCTTCGGTGAAGGGGTGACGTGAAGATTCGGGCCTTGGGCATCGAAGGTGCCTACGAGATCACGCCGGTCCAGCGGAGCGACGGCCGCGGCGTGTTTCTGGAGTGGTACCGGTACGACCACCTCGCGGCCGAGGTCGGCCACTCCCTGCGCCTGGCCCAGGGAAACATCTCGGTTTCCGCGACCGGGGTGGTTCGGGGGATTCACTTCGCCGACGTGCCGCCCGGCCAGGCCAAGTACCTGACCTGCGTGCGCGGTGCCCTGCTGGACGTCGTCGTGGACATCCGAGTGGGCTCGCCGACATACGGGCGATGGGAG
>JAXIPB010000004.1:0-44216 GCA_045403155.1 Micromonosporaceae bacterium | reverse complement strand
GCACAGGCTCCTATGAGGTCACAACGCCCGACCGGTGACGTGCACGAGCGGGCCACCCGGACAGCCAACAGATCCTGCAAAGGACAGCACGCGTCGGTCATGATCCGAGTCAGACCGCCGGGTGACCCGCTCCCGCTCAGTATCAGCGGTAACGCCGCACGAGCAAGCCACCCGGACAGCCGACAGATCCTGCAAAGGACAGCACGCGTCAGTCATGATCCGAGTCAGACCGCCGGGTGACCCGCTCCCCTTATCCTCACTGTCATGATCGGCGATTGGAGACGGGGATTGAAGCGCGGACCTTGTCCTCGTCCTCGGTGAGCACCGCCCCGAGCCGCCGCAACACACCGAGAGCGGGCGCGTTGCCCGGCGTCGTCTCGGCGATGACGGTGCGGGCACCAGCCGCGGCCGCCTTCTCCACGAGCGCCTCCAGCGCCGCCGCGGCGAGACCCTGACCGCGGTACGACCGCCCCACCCAGATGCCCGTCTCCGCGGTCTGCGGGTCGTCCAGGAGCGACAGACGGATCATGCCGATGACCTCGGAGCCGATGAGGATCGCGAACATAGTCGTGCGTTCCGCTCCATCCAGGCCGCCGAACCGAGCCCGGTGAAATTCGCGAAACGCCGCGACGCGCTCCGGAGTCCACCCGGGAGGACCCTCGACCGGCGGCATGACCTCCTCAGGAGGGGCATCGCGCATAGCTCGATCCAGTAGGTCCGAGAGCATCTGCTCAGTGGTCACCGGAATCAGAAGCACCGTCACGGCGCCTCGCTCAGCCAGCTCCGGATCACCGCGGCGGCCTCGGCCGCGTCTGACGTCTCGATCGCTCCTCCGTCCTCGACGAGGAATGGCGGCCGGCCCTCGGCCGCACACGCGACCTGTACCCGGTCCAATCCGAACTCGTCCCCGAGGAAATAGATGTTGTCGTCCGGCAGCCGCTCAACTACAAGATCCGGACAGTAGCGCCGTACCTCGTCCAGCACCTGGTCGAGGGGGCCGCCGGTCCGGTCGGCGGGTCCCCACGGGCGACCACGCATAGGCACTCTGTGCACGGTGCCAGCATGTACCAACCCGCGGCACCGGCATAAGTGTTCAACCTTTGCCCCATCCGAGTGCCGAGCCGGGCAAGTGTCGGACAGTTGCGGCGATCACGGCGTGGATCGGCGGCGGGCGACCTCGGCCAACGTTACGGCGGCGGCGACCGAGGCGTTCAGGGACTCAACGACAGACATCATCGGGATGCTGACCCGGAGATCACACGTCGCGCCGACGAGCCGCGACAGCCCTCGACCTTCCGAACCGACGACGACCACCAGCGGCCCGATCGCCGCCTCCAGGTCGTACACCGACATCGCGCCGTCGGCGTCGAGGCCCGCCACCACGAAGCCGGACTCCTGGCACCGCTTCAAGGCGCGGGTCAGGTTGGTGACCTGCGATATCGGCAGACGCGCCGCGGCCCCCGCCGACGTGCGCCACGCGGTCGCGGTCATCCCCGCAGCGCGGCGCTCCGGCAGGAAGACTCCGTGCGCACCGAACGCCGCCGCCGACCGGACGACCGCGCCCAGATTGCGGGGGTCGGTCACCCCGTCGAGGGCGACGAGCAGCGGAGCGACGGCCTCGGACGCCGCGGCTAGGAGGTCGTCGAACGGCTCGTACGCGAACGGCGGCACCTGCAGGCCGACTCCTTGATGCAACACGCCGCCTGTCATGCGATCGAGCTCGCCGCGGCTCACTTCGAGCAGCGGGATGCCCCGGTCGCCGGCGGTACGCACGATCTCCGTCACTCGTTCATCGATCTCGATGCCGTGCGCGACGTGCAGCGCGGTCGCGGGCACGTGCGTACGCAGAGCCTCGAGCACCGGGTTACGGCCGACGAGCAGTTCGGCCGCGTCTCTGGGCGGAACAGAGCGGCGGCCGGGAGCGACCCGAGGACCCGCACGACCGCTGGAACGCGCGGCCCCGGTCCGGCCCGGGGCGCCTCGACTCACCCGGGTGGTCGACTTCGAGCCCGGCACCCCAATCTTCGGGGCGCGGCCCTCGGCCTCGGCCGCCCGGCGCTCCTTGTCCTGCTTCCACGCCGTACGGGACGGAAGCGTCTCGTCCCCCGAATAGCCCTTGTGCCACGGTCGCTCGTCGGCGGGCAGTGTCTTTCCGCGACCCTTGAGCCCTTCCCGGTTCTTGCCACCCGAGCCGACCGACGCGCCCTTCTTGGTCGTGGTGCGCCGGCCGCGGCGTTGCGAGTTCCCCGGCATCGCCTCAGCGCCCTTCGATCGTCCATCGTGGACCGTGCGGCGTGTCCTCGACCACCACGCCGGCCCGCTTGAGCTGGTCACGCACGGCGTCGGCCGCCACCCAATCCTTGCGGGTACGGGCGGCGGCGCGCTGCTCCAGGGCCAACGCGACCAATGAGTCCACCACGTGGCGCAGACCTTCTTCGACCGCGCCGGTCGACCACTGTGTATCCAGGGGATCGAGGCCGAGGACGGCCAGCATCCCTCGTACGCTCGCCAGTGCCCCTCGGGCCGTCGTGTCGTCACCCGAGGCAAGCGCCGCGTTGCCCTCGCGCACCACGTCGTGCACCGACGCGATCGCCTTCGACGTGTTCAGGTCGTCGTCCATCGCCTCGACGAACTCGGCGCAGAGCACGCCAGGTTCACCCGCGCCGAACCGCTCGGCAGCGCGCTGGACAAAGTTTTCGAGCCGCCGGTACGCGGCCGCCGCCTCCCGCAGCGCGTCCTCGGAGTAGTCGATCACCGATCGGTACTGCGGCGCGGACAGGTAGTAACGCAGCTCGACCGGGCGGACGCCGAGGCCGATGATCGACGGTAGGTCGATGACATTGCCGACCGACTTGGCCATCTTGGAGCCGTCCAGATTGAGCAGGCCGTGATGCACCCAATACCGGGCAAACCGCAACCCGGCGGCCTGTGACTGCGCGACCTCGTTCTCGTGATGCGGGAAAATCAGATCAAGCCCGCCCCCGTGGATATCGAACTCATCGCCCAGATAGCGCCAGCACATCGCCGAGCACTCGATGTGCCAGCCGGGTCGCCCACGACCCCACGGCGAGGTCCATTGCGCCTCGGCCGGCTCGTCGAACTTCGCACCCTTCCACAGCGCGAAGTCGCGCGGGTCGTGCTTGGCGCGCTCCGGTCCGTCCTCCGCGGCCTGCATGGCGTCGGGCCGCTGGCCGGAGAGTCGGCCGTACGGCTCGAACGTCTTGACGTCGAAGTAGACATCGCCCGAACCATCTTCCGCCTGATAGGCGTGCCCGTCCTCGATCAACCTGCCGATCAGCTCATGCATCTCCGTAATGTGGCCGGTCGCGCGAGGCTCGTACGTCGGCTCCAGAACCCCCAGCCGAGCATAGTGATCCACAAGGATCCGCTCGTTGGCGTAGGCGAGTGCCCAGAATCGTTCGCCGGCCTTCTCCGCGTTCACGAGCACCTTGTCATCGACATCGGTGATGTTGCGGATGAATGTGACGCGATAACCGGAGTAGAGCAGCCAGCGGCGCAGCACGTCGGAGTTCACGGCAGAGCGAAGATGACCGATGTGTGGCGGAGACTGCACGGTGAGCCCACACAGGTAGATCCCGACCTCACCGGGCACGCGCGGGATGAAGTCCCGCACCGAGCGGGTCGCGGTGTCGTGCAGTCGCAGGCTCACCCTGAAAGCGTATCGGGTGCGGGTAACGGCCAGTCGCACGCGTGTCGGGCCGGACGGCCCCTCCCGCTCATGAGCCGAACCGCCTAGGCTCCCGCGCATGGCGGCCTGGGAGGTCTGGCGACAGGACGAGAACGGGCACCGGTATCTCGTGGCGACCTACCACGACCGGATCCAGGCACTCGCCCGCGTGCTCGTGCTCGAGTCCGGGCATCCGCACAAGCAGCTCTACGACATCGCCGGCACCCGCGACCCGGCCGTAATCACCAACCGCGACCTTTACGTTCGCCTCGTCGCCCTCGGTGACCACCTCGGCGTCATCGGTCGGCCGCTGCTCGACTATCTCTGCGCTCTCTGGCTGGTCAGCCGCGCCCTGTCCATTCATGACGAGCTCGACGGCGACCTCATCGCCGCGGCGCTCGAGGCGGCAGCGAGCGCGATGCCGGTCAGGCCCGAGCCGGCCTGGCGGGTGACCGACCTATCGGCGGACGGCCCCTACTCCGGCTTCGCCGACTTCACCAAGGTGCTCTGCACCCAGATCGCCGATCTGGTCGCGTTCGAGGAGAGGCCACCGGGTCCCCTCGCCTCCCTCGGCGTCGATGCCCCGCCCCGCATCGACGGCGGTCGGGCGACGATCTCGCGTTGGTTCAACTTCGATCCGCCGACATTCCTCGAATGCGCCGCCGCGGGGGCGTTCGGAGGCTGGGACGAGGCCGACGGTCGTCGGGTGCGAACCTCGGATACCCGCGAGCCTGGTCAATGGGCAGGTTACGACGTCACCGGCTTGGAGCCGATCAGCTGGGGCGACTTCGCCGCCTTCTTGGAGTACGGGCAGGCGTACGAGTGAGATTCGATCCCCGCGTCGGCGGTCGCCCGCGACCTCGCCTAGCTCGCGGGTCAGCCGGTCCGGCGCGCCGCCTGCACGGCGGCCCGAGCGTCGACGAGCCCGGCTCCGATGATGTTCATGACGGAGCCGCACGTATCGGCGGTCTCCCCGGACAGGGACGGCGGCATCGCCGGCGCCGCGGTCTGCCGGAGGATACGCTCGGTGGTTGCGATGTCGCCGATGAGACGAGGGTTCGCTGACCACATCAACGCGACCACGCCGGCGACATGGGGCGTCGCCATCGATGTGCCGTCCAATTCGCCGTACGTGCCGCCCGGCATTGCCGAGAGCACTCCGACGCCGGGCGCCACGACATCCGGTTTGACCACCCCATCGGCGGTCGGTCCGCGACTCGAGAAGATGGCCACCTCCCGGTTGCGGTCGACGGCACCCACCGTGAACGTGTCCACATAGGGCGCCGGCGGGTCATCGATGGAGCCACAGAACGGCCCGGTGTTTCCCGCCGCCGCCACGAAGAAGATCCCGGCGGCCCTGATCGCCGCGGTCGCGGGAAGCAGCGCGGCCGAGTCGCACCCCTCGATCTCCGGGCAGCCCCACGAGTTGGTCAGAACGTGCGGAGCACGTTGGGGGCGGCCGTCGCGCAGCGGGTCCCCGCCGGGCGGGAATGGCGCCAGCATGAACTGAAGACAGTCCAGATAACGCGACGGGCTGCCGAGATTGCGATCGAGGTTCACGCAACCGATCCACGTCGACCCGGGGGCGACGCCGATCCCGTTCCGGCCAAGGGCCGTGCCGAGGGTGTGGGTGCCGTGTCCACCGTGATCGGTCGGCGTGGGCGTGGCATTCCATGGGTCGTACCACGAGTCGTCGCCACCACGGAATCCGTCCCGCAACGCCGGATGCGCGCCATCCACGCCCGAGTCCGAGGTTCCGATGACTATGCCTTGGCCGGTGACGCCGAGCTCGCGCCAGACCCGGTCGGCGCCGACCGCCGTGACGTTCCACTGTGGTTCGAGAATGCTCAGTGGTGAGCCGTCGGGCGCCGGTGCGGCCCCCCGCTCCGTTGGTGCCGCCGCCGGCAACGGCCGGAGCCGCTGATCTAGCAGGACACGGTCCACATCGGAGCGACTGGATAGCCACTGACGGACCACCGGCCCGCCCTCGACCAGGACGGCATTGACGAGATAGTACGGCGTGTAGTCCAGATCCCACCGGTCCAGGAACTCACGGAGCGGCACCTGCGAGTTCTCGGCGTGGGCGACCAGCCGCTCGTACGTCGCCCGAAGCCGAGTCGTCCGGTCCTGGATCCCATCGAGGCCGGCAAGATCCGCCTGGTCGGCGAGAATGACGAAGAGGCGTTCGCCGTAGAAACCGGGGCGGCCCGCCACGGCGTACACGCCGACCCCCGCAACCGCGACAAGAACCGCAAGCGAGGCCGGGATCCAACCGGCGAGCCACCGCCTCGGGCTCAACGCCAGGCCATAGGCGACACCGGCCGCCAGAGCCAGCGGCACGCTGAGTAGCGCGGCCACCAGCGCCCACCACCCGACGTCGGACGTGCCGAGGAGTATCGAGGTCTCCTCCGGGTCGACGAACGCGAGCGGGCCGGCTGCGGGAATCGCGATGAGTGCCGCGATCGCCAACCTGGGTGCCCTCGACGGCGCGCCCGCGTGGAGGTCCGCGCCCGCGTGGAGGTGAGCGCCTACGTGAAGGGCCGCGGCGGCGAAGCCGAGCGCGGGTAGAACGAGCATCTCGGCCAGGCCGACCCCGGGACCACCGACCGCAGCGCCGAACGGCGTGAGTGCCACCCCAGCGGTGAGCCCGCCGACGATCACCAGCCACGGCCGCGACTTTCTAACGTTGCTTCGTTGATCGCCCCCGGCGACGTTGCTTCGTTGATCGCCCCCGGCGAAGGTGACAAACCATGCGCCGTCGAGGATGTTCGCCGCGAGCCAGCCGATCGCGGCCGCGGCCGCCATCGCTAGCAACGTCTCGGTCAACCCGCCAAGCGCGCCGGCCCACAGCCACGGCAGCAGGGCGAGCAGTCCCGCCGCGATCCCGAAGCCGGTGACCCTCTGGCGCGGGCCGGCCGAGGGCGACAGGAACTGTGAAGCCGGGTGAAGCCGGCGCACAAAAACGGCGAGTGCGGTTGCCACGAATGCCGTCAGCAGGAGGAGTAATTCGTTGAGCGGTACGGGCACCGTGCGGGCGGCGCCGAGGAGGCCGGACGCGATGCCGGCAACCGTCCACGCTCGGGCCGACGCCTGGACGCTGCGTCGGCCGAAATGGAGGGCCAGTGCCCACAGCGCGCCGGCTGGCGCGGCGACCATTGCGGCATTGATCAAGGCGAGCAGGATCCACACCCACGGCGGCACCGACCGGCCGATCGTTCCGATGAGTTCGGCCGCGAACCACCCAACGCCCTGGAGCAGCACTGTGGCGGCCACGATCCACACCCCAACCAGCACGGACGCAACCGCGATGAGGATCGCCGATCCCTGCGGGTCGCCGCCGGGCCTGGGCAGCGGCGTCGGGGGCGGTGCGGGTGGCCACGCGGGCCGCTGGCCGCCGGCGGCCCAGGGCGGGGGTCGTGGAGGTGGAAACGACGGGCCGGGAGGCTGCATCGTCCCACCCTAAGCGCGACGAACCAGGTCGTGACGAACCTCACACCCCGCCCGCGGCTTGTACCGTGGACGACGTGCGCGATCCGTCGATCTCCCGGTTCGCCGCGTCGCGGCTCTCGCCCGAGCGGCGCGAGGCCGACCTCGCCCGGCTGCGCGGGCAGCGATTCGACGTCCTGATCATCGGCGGCGGAGTCACCGGCGCGGGCGCCACCGTCGACGCCGCCTCCCGCGGCCTGTCGGTCGCCCTCGTGGAGGCCCGAGACCTCGCATCCGGCACGTCATCTCGATCGAGCAAGCTGATCCATGGTGGCCTGCGGTACCTGGAGCAGTTCGACCTCGGCCTCGTGCACGAGGCGCTCCACGAGCGCGGACTGCTGGCCACGCGGCTGGCGCCCCACCTGGTACGGCCGATGCCGTTCCTGCTGCCGCTGCCCAGGCGGACCTGGCACGGCGGCCTCCTGCGGGGCTACTACGGCGCCGGGGTGGCGCTCTACGACGCGTTCGCAGGCCTTGTGGGCGGGGGCCGAGGGATGCCGTTGCACCGGCACCTCTCCGCGACGGCCGCTCGACGGATCTTTCCGTCGCTGCGGGATGACACGGTGGGCGGGGCGATCCGCTACTACGACGCCCAGGTCGACGACGCTCGCCTTGTGATCACCCTCGCCCGCACCGCGGCGAGCCTGGGCGCCACCGTCGTGACGTCTGCCCGGGCAACGGGCTTCCTTCGGTCGGCGCGCGAGGTCACCGGGGCGAGGGTCGAGGATGTCGAGACAGGGGAGAGCTTCGACGTCGCGGCCCGGACCGTCATCGCGGCGACCGGCGTATGGAGCGACGACGTTGCCGAGATGATCTCGGCGGGGGGTGGCCCGTTCCGGCCCGGCTTGCGGGTGCGCGCCTCCAAGGGCGTGCATCTCGTGTTTCCCCGCTCCGCGATCACGGGCGAGGCGGGTCTGATCCTTCGCACGGAGAAGTCTGTGCTGTTCGTGATTCCGTGGGGCGGACACTGGATCGTCGGAACGACGGACACGGACTGGCGCCTCGACCGGGCTCACCCGGCCGCCTCGGCGCGGGACATCTCCTACCTGCTGAGTCAGGTCAATACGGTGCTCGATCGACCGCTGTCCGCATCGGACATCGAGGGGGTTTACGCGGGGCTTCGACCACTATTGTCCGGTGAGGACGAGTCGACGTCGGCTCTCTCCCGCGAGCACGCGGTGGTCGAGCCCATGCTGGGCCTCATGCTGGTTGCGGGCGGAAAGCTGACAACGTACCGGGTCATGGCGGCCGACGTCGTGGATCGGACGGTGCGCCGACTCGCCGGACGGCGGTCGAACGGCGTGCCGACACAGTCGCACGTCCCGCGCTCGCGTACGGATCAACTGCCGTTGCTTGGCGCCGACGGATACGCACGCCTGTGGGGCGAGCGGTCGGGACTCGCCCGACGCCATGGGGTGTCGGTCGGCGTGGCCGAGCACCTGTTGGAGCGCTACGGGTCGGTCGCGACAGACGTGCTCTCGTTGGTGCGAACCTCGCCCGCGCTCGCGCGTCCGCTCGACGGCGCTCCCGACTACCTCGCGGCCGAGGTGGCCTACGCGGCGTCGGCCGAGTCGGCTCTGCACCTCGAGGACGCGCTCGCCCGACGTACCCGGGTGTCGATCGAGACGATCCATCGAGGCGCGCACAGTGCGGAGCATGCCGCGAGGCTCATGGGGGACGTGCTCGGATGGGACGAGGCGCACCGCGCCCGCGAGGTCGAGCACTACCTGGCCCGCGTCGAGGCCGAGCGGCAGTCCCAACGGATGCCCGACGACCTCACCGCCGACGCAGCCCGCCTCGGCGCCCCCGATGTGCGCCACTTTTCGTCGATCTAGCGCGTGCTGCTCCTCCCGCATGTGATGATCACTGTTTCCGGTGCCGAAGGAACGCAGGGCGTCACTTGCCCACCGCGGAGTTAGATCTTCACGGCGCGGCTCCCCTTGATCCTGTCGATCATGATGTCAGCGTCGCCAAACCCCGTCGATCATGACCTCCAAATCATGATCGGCGCTCGGGTCACAGGACCTTGCCGGGGTTGAGGATTCCGAGCGGATCGAGGGCATCCTTGATCGCTCGCTGCACGCGAATGCCCGCGGGCCCGAGCTCGGTGGCGAGCCACTCCCGTTTCAGCAGCCCCACGCCGTGCTCGCCGGTGCAGGTGCCGCCGAGGGCAAGGCCCAAGGCCATGATCTGGTCGAAGGCCCGCCGTCCGCGCTCCAAGCTGCTCGGATCGGAGCGGTCGACGACGATGTTCGGGTGCATGTTGCCGTCGCCGGCGTGCCCGACGACGCCGATGATGAGCGACTGCTCCTCGGCGACCCGGGCCACGCCGTCGAGTAGTTCCGCGAGGCGGGACACCGGCACCGCGACGTCGTCGATGACCAATGCTCCGGCTCCGGCCGGGAACGTGGAGCTGGCGAGCGCCTCCATCGCTGGGTGGGCGAGCCGGCGCGAGCTGAGTAGGGCGTCGGCCTCGATGGGATCCGACGAGACGTGCACCTCGGTGGCGCCGGATTGACGGCAGCACTCGGCGATCGCGGCCAGATCGGTCGGTGCGCGTACCCCGGAATCCACGCCGGCCAGGAGCAGCGCGGCGGTCGAGGTGGGCAGCCCCATCGGCCGAAGCGCCTCAAGGGCGCGCAGGTGCACGGCGTCGAGCAGCTCGAGCAGGCTCGGCGCCGCACCGGACTCGGCGATGAACTCGACGGCGGCACCAGCCTCCGGCATGGAGTCGAACAGCGCGGCCAGCGTGAGGGATTCGTCCGCGGCCGGGCGCAGCGCAACAGTGATCTCCGTGATGACGCCAAGCGTGCCCTCGGAGCCAACGAAGAGGCGGGTGAGGTCGTAGCCGGCTACGCCCTTGCGGGTGCGCCGTCCACATCGGACTACCTCCCCATCGGCCAGGACGACCTCGAGCGCCAGGACGTATTCGCCGGTCACCCCGTACTTGACGCAGCACATGCCGCCGGCGTTGGTGGCGACGTTGCCGCCGATCGTGGACGATTCCCAGGATCCCGGGTCCGGGGGATAGCGAAGGCCATGCTTGGCCGCCGCACGAGTGATTTCCGCGGTTACGACACCGGGTTGGACCACGGCGAGGCGGTTGATCGCGTCGACTTCGATGATCCGGTCCATCGCGGTGGTAGCGAGGACGATGCAGCCGTCGACGGCGTTGGCGGCACCGGAGAGGCCGGTACGGGCACCTTGTGGTACGACGGCGACCCGGTGGGCGGACGCGATGCGCAGGACGGTCGCCGTCTCGGCCGTGGTGCGAGGACGCACGACGACGGCGGGTGTGCCAGCGGCGCAGAGATCGGCCTCGTCCCGGCGGTAGGACGCGATGAGATCGGGATCGGTCAACACCGAGGTCTGGGGCAGATTGGCCCGGAGCTCGGCGATCACGACCGGCGGGAGTTCTGCAATGGTCACATCTGGCAGGCTAGCCGTGTGCTCTTCGTCGATCGGCCGGCGTGGCCGGGTCGGGGCCGGCTGTGGTCGCACCTCGTCAGCGACGTGTCCTACGCCGAGCTGCACGCCTTCGCCGAGATGCTCGGGGCGCCGCGCCGGGGATTCGACGGTGATCACTATGACCTGCCCGAGGAGCGGTACCCGTGGGCGATCTGGCTTGGCGCTCAACCGGCCAGTAGCCGGGAGGTGGTCGCCCGCCTGGTGACGGCTGGTCTGCGTCGCCGAAAGAAGCGCGGGATCAGCTGACGCCGGTGCTTCCCAGCTCCGCGCGGATCTGGGCGAGCTCGCGACTGATGTTGGCGCGGGCGGCATCCTCCCAGCGATCACGGAGAACCGGCGTGTGGAACAGGCGGGGCAGGCCGAGAAGATTGGTCAGCACAGCGGCTCGCCCGACGGCGAACACCGAGTCGTCGAGATGGGCGTATTCGCGCCTGATGGCCGCCGTGTACGTCTGATAGACCTCAGGCGAGGAGGCGAGGATCGCGAGGTCCGCGTCGACCAGGAGACCTCCGTTGCGATCGCCGGGCAATGGGTCGTGGCTCGCGGTGATGCGGACCAAGCGGGCGATGTCGGCCACCCGGCTGGGCGTGACCCCGAGCTCGGGCAGGCTCGCCTCCGCCAACACCGCGCTGGCCTCCTCGTTGTCCACCCGACGTGGGTCGTAAACCGCGTCGTGGAACCACGCGGCGAGCCGCACCGCGTCCGCATCGGGCACCCGGTCGGCGTACTCCTCGATGGTGCCGAGGACGGCATCGAGGTGCTCCACGGTGTGGTAGTGGCGGTGTGGCTCCATCCACCTCGCGAGCAAATCGTCGCCGACCCTCGATACGGCGGCGACAGGGGCGGACGCTGGCAGCGCGTCGCGCCATGCGTGCGGAAGGTCACTCACGTTCTCCAGCATGCCCCGTCGCTCGTCGTGGCGAAGCCGTTACCTCGGGAGTCGTGCGATCTGGGGACGTGGAACCGCACCGGCTATCGCTACCGTCCAACTGACAGTCGTCGCAATAGGAGGCGTTGCCTTGCGTACCCCTCGATGGGCAGTTCTGGCGGTGCTTGCGGCCGTGGCCGTCATCGCGCCGACCGGGTGCGGCGAGGGCGTCGGTGGACCGCGGAATGTCGCTCCCACGACCACGACCGTGGTCGCGACGCCGGTCACGATTACCCGCACGGGCGGGATCGCGGGTGTCAACCAGTCCGTCGAGATCGCGCCCGACGGGAGTTGGGTCTACACCGACAAGCGCACGAATGTCATCGAGCGCGGCACGATGGCCGCCGCCCAGCGGCTCGAGCTGACCCGGCTGACGAGTCAGCCCGCCTTCTACGAGCAGCTATTCAGCCTCTCGCCGCCGCCGCGGTGCGCCGACGCGTTCCATTACCAGGTCGCGGTCGGCACCAGATCGGCTCCCGTCGAGGACTGCGGGCTCAACGATCGGCCGGCGGTCGCGGCCGTCCTGGCTGCCATCGCCGACGCAACTCCGCTCTGACCTCTCATCGCCGCATCCGACGGTGGACGCTTAGCCCCGCAAAGCAGCCTTGGAGTTCCCCGCGGCTACGCGTGCAACGACTCGCAATCGCTGCTCAGTCGATGGACGGCAGCGGCGGGCCGATGACGTCGTCGGCGTCGATGATCGTGTACGCGTAGCCCTGCTCGGCGAGGAAGCGCTGGCGATGCGCGGCGTACTCGGTGTCGATGGTGTCGCGAGAGACGACCGCATAGAAGTGCGCCTGCCGGCCGTCGGACTTCGGTCGCAGGATCCGACCGAGCCGCTGCGCCTCCTCCTGACGGGAGCCGAACGTGCCCGAAACCTGGATCGCCACTGCCGCCTCGGGGAGGTCGATCGAGAAGTTCCCCACCTTCGAAATGACCAGGGTGGATATCTCTCCGGTGCGGAACGCGTCAAGGAGAATTTCACGCTGCCGGTTGGTTGTCGCGCCCTGCACGATCGGGGCGTCAAGGAACTCACCGAGAACGTGGAGCTGATCGAGGTAGGCGCCGATGACGAGAATCTGGTCGCCCCGGTGGCGTTCGACGAGCTTCTGCACCACCGGGAGCTTGGTGCGCGCGGTGGCCGCGACGCGGTAGCGCTCCTCGGGCTCCGACGTCGCGTACGCCATCCGTTCCGCCTCGGTCAACGTGACCCGCACCTCGACGCAGTCGGCCGGCGCGATCCAGCCCTGCGACTCGATGTCCTTCCACGGTGCGTCGTAGCGCTTCGGTCCGATCAGCGAGAAGACGTCCCCCTCCCGCCCGTCCTCGCGGACGAGCGTCGCGGTGAGCCCCAACCGCCGTCGGGCCTGCAGGTCGGCGGTGAACCGGAAGATCGGCGCTGGGAGCAGGTGCACTTCGTCGTAGATCACCAGACCCCAGTCGCGGGCGCCGAAGAGATCGAGGTGGGTGTACACGCCGCCGCGACGGGTGGTCATGATCTGGTACGTCGCGATGGTGACCGGTCGGATCTCCTTCCGCTCGCCGGAGTACTCGCCGATCTCGGCCTCGGTCAACGACGTACGCGCGATGAGTTCGCGCTTCCATTGCCGCCCGGCGACCGTATTGGTGACCAGAATGAGCGTCGTCGCGCCGGCCTCGGCCATGGCCGCAGCACCCACGAGCGTTTTGCCGGCACCGCACGGCAGCACGACTACGCCCGACCCGCCGGCCCAGAAGTGCTCCACCGCCTGCCGCTGGTAGGTCCGCAGGCTCCAACCCTCCTCGCGCAGAGAAATCGGGTGGGCCTCGCCGTCGACATACCCGGCCAGGTCCTCGGCCGGCCAGCCCAGCTTCAGCAGGGCCTGCTTCAGCCGGCCCCGCTCGGACGGGTGCACCGTGATCGTATCGTCGTCGATCTTGTCGCCCAGCATGCCAGCGAGCTTCTTTGACTTCGCCACCTCGACCAGCACCGCACGGTCGAGCCCACGGAGGATCAGTCCGTGCGCCGGATCGTTGGCCAACTGCAGCCGCCCGTACCGGTCCATGGTCTCGGCCACGTCCACGAGAAGGGCGTGCGGCACCGGATAGCGGGAGAAGCGAAGCAGCGCGTCCACCACCGACTCGGCGTCGTGGCCGGCGGCCCGCGCGTTCCAGAGGCCGAGCGGGGTCAGGCGGTACGTGTGCACGTGCTCGGGGGATCGCTCGAGCTCCGCGAATGGCGCTATGGCCATCCGGCAGTTGACCGCATCGGGGTGATCGACCTCGAGCAGGAGTGTCTTGTCGGACTGCACGATCAGCGGACCACTGGTCACGGGGCGCCCTTCGGTGAGACAGCGGGACCATCCAGTGTGCCTCGGAACCTGCCGTGCTCGAAATTCGCCATGCTTCGAAATTCGCCGTGCCGAGAAATTCGCCCTGGTTCGAAATTTGTCGGCGAAGTACGCAACCGTGCGCCCCGTGTCGTGCGTCGTCTGTTAGGAACCTATCCCAACGCTGCGCAGGAGCGACAGATCCGGCCGTGGCCAGCGGGTGTTCGCGCTCCGGGCCGCCGGCCACCTCGGTCGCCGCCCAAACGGGGGTGAGCGACCTCCCGCGCGGCCACGGCCGGCGCCGTACCACCATCCCCGCGCTACTCCCGTCCCGCGCTATCGCCCGCTCGGTCGCGATGCGACGCTTAGCGGCAGGGAGGTGCGCGATGGGTCGATCCGGACTGTCGCCCGACGGACCGAGCGGGCAAGATCAGCCCGACGCTGACGCGCGGGGCGCTCGTACGCTGGCGGTGGGCGGCAGCGTCGTCGCCGTGCTCGGCGCGGGATGGTTCGTCCTCTCGCACTTCGTGATGGGGACCACCAGCGCCGACGCCGTCGGCGAGGCGCTCGGCGTGATGCTCGCCCTGCTTGTCGTCGCGTCGATATTCGGCGCGGTCGTGTCGGGTCGGGGAAACCACGGATAAGTCCCCCATATTTGGACTGTGCACGTGTCGCAACGGCTCCTTGCATGCCACTCTCGGGGCGGGAGCAGACGGACGGATGGGGAGGCCGGACATGCCAACCGAGCGTGACCCTCGGACCGACGACTCGACGCCGGCGCAGCTTCTGCCGCCCGCGGTCAAGCTGTGGACGAGCGTTGTCGCCCTGCTGTTGGTGATCTGGTTTCTCGTCGCGTGGCTGATCCTTGACCGGCACGTGCTCGATGCCGCGGGGGAGTCGGTCGGCACGGCCTTTGCCGTCGGTGTCGTCGCCTCGCTCATCGGTGCGCTGCGCGGCTCGCGCTGATCCATTCCGCGATAGCGGGGACTAGTCGTCCGGCAGCGCAGAGGTGATGCGGTGCAGCGCGAACGTGTGCAGGGTCTCGGAGCGATCGTCCTCGGCCCGCAGGTAGCCGCCACCCATCGAGACCGGCCGGACGAGTCTCGACGCGGTGCTGCCGTGTGCGTCGACATATCCGACCCAGACCCGCGCACGGTCGCGCATCGCCTGCTGCAATACGGCGAGGGCGAGTATGTGGGCCTGGCTCGCCGCCACCGGCTCGCCCTCGTCGTTGACCTGCGTCCGCGAAAGCGGCGAACGCCGGGCCGCCCGGGCCAGGCGGTCGCCCTGGCGTACCTGCTCAACGACACCCGCCAGTCGAGGTCCGTGCAGGATCGGCATCTCAACGCTACCGCGGTGATCGCCTCCGGCCAGGCTTGCGGGGCGGCCGCCCCGTGGCGGCGGACGGGCCGGGGCGCGGGCCGATTTGGGACGGGTGAGGACGGCGGCGCCCGTTGCGTCCTCCAGCACGGGGGCATAGCCGGCGTCGCGCAGCACCTCGAGCAGGCGGTGGGTCGAGTGTGGCGTCGCCAGAATGGTCAGGGCCAGCCGCCGCAGCGACAGCGCGCTCAACCTTTTGTCCGCGAAGACCTCGTTGATCAGGGCCTCATCCTCACTACGCAGATACGCGCCGGCGGTGCCGACGCGGAGCCCGCCGTGGCGGCGGGCGACGTCGTCGACGAGGTACTCGAGGGTCTGCGGGACAGGCGTTCGCGAGCGCCGCCGGAAGAGTGCCCGGACATCGGTGGCCGTGTACCCGGCGTCAAGCGCTCGTCGAACGCTCGTCGGTGTTACTCGATACACCGTCGCACCTCCGCGCGATTCGGCGTCGGCGACGAGGGCGATCTCTGCGGCCAGGCCGGGCTCGGGTGGTCCAGGAACGATCACGGTGAGATCGGCCTGGATCAGAACGTGATCAACCGGTACGGGGAGCAGGCCATCGAGTGCCTGAGCCAGCGCATCGCCCTCGCGGGCGTTGAGGCCAAGCGGATCATCAGGCTGCTCGCCATCGACGAGCAGCAGTCGGCCGTACGCGGTCATGGCGCCCAGCCCGGTGATGCCGAGCGCCGCGGCTTCGGCCAGGGACGCTCGGACCAGCGAGTGGAGACCCGTCGGCGCGTCCACTCGGCCGATCCTGCGTGGGGACTCCCAGTCCAGCCGCGCCAAGACGGCGTCCGCGGGGAGAGCGCTTCCGTCGGGCAGGCCGGTCAGGACGTTGAGCGACGCGCCGCGAATCGCCGGCGAGATGACGCGGGCCGCCTCATGAGAGAGCGCATTGATCGGTTTGTCCTTCTCGTCACGCTGGCCGATCATCGACGGCGCACGAGTCATCGAGAGCCAGGTGCGGGCGAGCCGGGCCCATCGGTGGGAGAGCCCGGCGGTGCGCCACCCGTCGTAGGCCGGCGCGGGCAGCCACTGCATGTCGCCAGATCGCTGTCCGTCGCTCGAACGCTGCGCGGGGTCGGTGTGGGTGAGCAGGCCGGACGCGTACGCGATCTCGAGGAGCAGCGCCGTGACGGGCTCGGTGGTACCTGTGTCGCGGGCGAGCCGTCGAAGGTCACGCACGCCGAGGCCGAAGGAGCGCAGGACCGGCGCCGGCGCCTCGGCCAGGGCGTGCAGGAGCGCGTCGAGGTGCCGCACCGCCTCAAGGGCCTGGCCGGCGCCGGCGGAGTCCACCCCGGAACGGGCGGGTTCATCGATCACCGGCGGATCCGGGTGCAGCTGGCCGAGTGGTCCGGTGTCGCGTCGCAAGACCACGCCGATCTCGCGGGGCAGCTCCACGGTGTCGTCGGCGATGGCTACCACCAGCAGGTGATCCACCAGCCATCGGACCGGGGAGTCGCCATCCCTCGAACGCAACACACCCGGCTGCACCGAGCCGACTGGTGGGCCGGCGGACAGCCGGTCGAGCACCGCCCGCGCCTCCGGCGGCGCGCTCAGCAGCGTGCGACGAAGCCCGGCCGGGTCGGCGACGAGTGTGGCCACATCCGGATCGAGGTCGGCGGCGGGTCGGCCGAGGCCGGCTGGGTACGGCGAGGTCAGCTCATCGATTGCCTTGACAAGATTCATCGCGTTGTCCGGCCCGTAGATCAGGAACCGTGCCCGCAGCCGGTCGACCGCGGCGCGGACCCGGGCCGGCTCGACGCCCGCCTCGGCCGCCAGCGCGAGCACCGCCTCCGCGGCGGCGGTACCGTCCTCGCCGCGCACGAGCCGAAGCCCGTCGAGGATCTCCAGGGTGAATCGGTCCAGCGAGTCGAGCGCCCGGGCCACCGAGACCCGGCTCTGGGCCCGCGCGGCGAGCGCGGAGATGTCGGATGGAATGGGTACGACCAGGTCGGGGCGCAACTGCAGCAGGGCACCCAGCCCGTCGTCGGGCAGGGCGCGCAGGTGATCGGCGAGTCTGCTGGTCATTGTCTGTCCACGCTATCCGGCCGTCGCGGCTACCGCGGATGTGCGGGCGGCTATGCGAGACTGACGAAGCGGTGCTCACAAGATCTGGGAGGTCGGAGATGACGGCTCAGCCGAAGCATGCGTCGGCGCCGGAGCAGCAGCGTCCTGGCAGGAGCCGCGCGAAGACCGTCAAGCCGGGGCGCATGCCAGTAAGTGAGTTCGCCTTCGACCGAGCCGGAGCGGGATCACCGTTCGGTGATGACCTTGTCTTTCCGGTGCCCGCCGAGCGCCTGACCTACGAGCACCCGCAGAGCTCGTGACTTCGAGCTCCTGACTTCGAGCTCCTGACTTCGCGGCATGTGTTCGACAGTCGCCGCCCAGGCCTCCGGCGACGGGGCAAGTCTCGGACACTTGCGCGACCCGATGCGGAGATCGTGTGCTCGGAGCGCCGCGCCGTACGCTCATCGGCATGGCGCAACCGCTGGTGGTCGGATTCGATCTGGATCTCACGCTCGTGAACACCCGGCCCGGGATCGCCGCTACCTATCGCGAGCTCGCAAATCGTAACCGGCGTGTTCATCGACGCGGACGCCGCGGTCGGCCGACTCGGTCCGCCCCTCGACGTTGAGCTGGCGCGCTGGTTCCCGGACGCACACGTGAGCGCGGCCGCGGATCTGTTCCGCTCGCTCTATTCGACATGTGCGATCGAGGTCTCGCCGGCATTGCCCGGTGCGGTCGGGGCCATGGAGATGATCCGTGATCAAGGTGGTCGGATCATCGTGATCACCGGAAAGTACGAGGCCAACGCGCGCCTGCACCTCGATCATCTGGGCCTGACCGCGGACGGCGTCGTGGGTTGGGCCTGGGCGGAGGGGAAGACGGCGGCGATGGTCTCGCACGGGGCGCGCGTCTATGTCGGCGATCACCCGGCGGACATGATGGCCGCCCGGGCCGTCCCGGATAGTGGGAGCGGACGCGCCGCCGCCGTCGGGGTGGCGACCGGCCTCCACGGGGCCACCGAACTGCTCGCGGCCGGGGCAGACGCCGTGCTCATGGACCTCACCGAGTTTCCCCGGTGGTTGGATGAGCACCAGACGCCAGGGCCGATCTCGGTTGGGTTGGGTCTGGTCGATCGTTAGCCTTGTGAGGTTGGGTTCTCTCCAGTGAAGTCGAGGTCAGCGGTGCCCACGGGTCGAGTCAAGTGGTACGAGAAGGACAAGGGATTCGGATTCCTGACGAGTGACGACGGCGGCGACGTCTTCGTCCACAAGGCCGCCCTGCCGTCTGGCGTCGACGAGCTCAAGGCCGGACAGCGGGTGGAGTTCGGCGTCGTGGACAGCAAGAAGGGCCTGCAGGCGCTCTCGCTCAAGGTGCTCGAGGCTCCGCCGTCGGTCGCCGAACTGCGTCGTCGCCCGGCCGAGGAGCTGCACGGGCTCATCGAGGACATGATCAAGGTGCTCGAGGCGAAGGTGATGCCGGACCTTCGCCGCAACCGGTTTCCGGACAAGAAGTCCGCGCAGACCGTGGCCCAGCTTGTCCACGCCGTGGCGCGCGAGCTGGAGGTCTAGCCCACGGCCAGGACGGGCGCGGCCGGTACCAGGCCGCTCTCGGCCGCCCGCCGCAGCAGGGTGCTGGCTGCGGCGTACCCCTCCACCCCGAGTTCCTCCGTGAACGAGTTGACATAGAGGGCTATGTGCTGGTCCACCACCGCGGGCTCCATCTCCTGGGCGTGGGCCAGCACGAACGCCCTGCTCGCGGACGGGTCCGCCCAGGCCCGGCGCACGGAATCGCGCACCCAGGACGCCGCCGCCGCCGGCTCGACCGCCCCGTTGCGGGCGAGGATGGCCCCGAGCGGGATCGGCAGTCCCGTCTCGTCCTCCCACCACCCGCCCAGGTCGGCCACGGCGTGGAGCCCGTGCCGCGGATAGGTGAAACGCGCCTCGTGGATCACCAGCCCGGCGTCGAACGTGCCCGCCGCGACCGCCGGCATGATGTCGGCAAATGGCACCACCGTGACCGATGCCGGCGGCGCATCGGCCGACCACAGACGCATGAGCAGGTACGCCGTCGTCCGATCTCCCGGTACGGCGACGTCACGGCCTTCGATCGATGCCACCCGATCACGCGCCAGCACGAGCGGTCCGCATCCGCGACCGACAGCACCGCCGCAAGGCAGGAGTTGGTGCGAGTCGAGCAGCCACGGGAGCGCGGCGAAGCTGACCTTCACAAGATCGAACTCTCCGCGCTCGGCGGCGGTGTTCGTGACGTCGACGTCTGCGAAGGTGACCGCGATCTCCGGTGCACCGGGCACCAGTCGATGCACCAGAGCGTGGAAGACGAAGGTGTCGTTCGGGCACGGCGAGATCGCCAGGCGCAGGCTCACCCGTTCAGGTTAGCCAGCGAGGCGGCGGACACCTCGAGCGCGGCCAGGGCGTCCCGAACCCGCCACGCCTGGCGGTCGCGCGGCCCGACCGGGTTGGAGATGGTCCGCAGCTCGGCGAAGGCCGCGCCGGCGCGGACGGCCGCGGTCGCGACGCCGAAGCCCTCCATCGCCTCCGCCACGGCCCGCGGATGTCTGGTCAACAGGTCCGCGGCCCGTTCGGCCGAGCCGGTCACCGTCGAGACGGTGAGCACATCGCCAACGACGGCCGCGGGCAATGATGCGCGCAATGACGCCAGCACGGCGGCGTCAGCATCCACTGTGGATGAACCGAAGCCGAGGCGTTCCAGCGACAAGAAGCCCTCCGGTGAATCCGCGCCCAGGTCGGCGGCGACGCTCCGGCTGGCCAACACCGTGGCGCCGGACTCGGCGCGGTCGGCGAAGCCACCCGCGATGCCCGTGGACACCACGAGATCGAACGGGTCATCGTTGAATGGGATGCCGAGCAGCCACGCCGCCGATGCGGCCGCGCTGGCCGATCCGACACCCCCGGCCTGCACCACGATCCGATCGCCGCGTTCCAACGCGTCTGGGCGGTCGTCAGTGATGCCGAGACCCCGCCGGACGGCGGCCGCTTCCGCCTCGACGGCGGTGATGATGAGCACCCTGGGGCGGCGAGACCCCGACGGCCTCACCCCTCTCTCCGCGGTTCGGCGACGCCGCGATCAGGAGATGACGGCCGGAAGACGTGGTAGCCGGGCAAGCCGCTGCGGGCCGCGGCGGCGCGGCGGTGGACGTTGCGCCGGCTCGCGGTCGCCTCCGAGCTTGTCCCGGCCTGGTGTGCCGAACGCCCGTGCAAGGTGTCGGCACTGAGTCGCCTGGCGACGATGCTCCCGCGCACGGCGGCGGCCACCATCGCAAGCGCCGCGAGCCCGATCCCCACCCGTGCGTTCATGAACGGGATGAGCCCGACCGCGCCGCCGGCGACCCAGGCGAGCATCAGGAGCGTCTCCGCATGGGCGAACGCGCTCGCCCGTACGGTCTCGGGAATCCGTTCCTGAATCGAGGCGTCGACGGCGAGCTTCGCCAGTCCGCTCGCGATCGCTGTGGCGAGGCAGAGCAGCACGATGGCGGCGAGGGTGAACCGGACCGTCGCCCACAGACCCGCCACGGCGACCACCGCGAATCCGATCGCCTGCAGCCGCACCGGCCGTCGGATGCGCAGGCCGGTTCCGATGGCCGTGGCCAGAAACGTGCCGAGCGCCAGCGTGGCGCCGATCAGACCCAGCTGGGCCGCGTCGCCCAGCGGGACGCCGAGGAACACATCCGCGAGCTTCTGCTCCCGGATGGCGAAGGCGAGAAATAGCAACAGGAACCCGTAGAGCGCGCGCATGCATGCGCTGCCGATGATCGTCGAGATGACAAGGTGACCCGAGAGGATCTTCTTCCCGTTCTCCTCGCGATGCCGCCACGGCACCTGGAAGATCTTCGGAACCACCTCGGGTGGGTCGGAGTCCGCCTTCGGGGGGAGGTTGAGGGCGACCAGCACGCCAAGAAGGAAGATCGCGCTCGCCACACGCAGCGGCCACTGCGGGCCGAAGAAGAACGTCGCGGCGCCGAGCGGGGCGACGATCGCACCGGCGACGGTGCCGTAGACCGATGCCCGGGCCCCGGCCTGCGACAGGCCAAGCCCCGGCGGAAGCAACCGCGGCACGGCAGCGCTCCGCGCCACCCCGTACGTCCGGGACAGCGCCAGCACGCCGAACGCGGCCGCGTAGAGGCCGAAGCCGAACGGGTTGTCCGCGATGACCCAGGCGAGAAAAGCTCGTCCCAGCATTGTGGCCGCCAGCGCGAAGCGGCGGCCGTGGCGGACGCGGTCGAGCACCGGCCCGACGACGGGGGCGAGCAGCGCGAACGGCACCATCGTTACGAACAGGTAGAGCGCCACCCGTCCGCGTGCTTCGCCGGCGGGCGCGGCGAAGAAAATAGTGCCAGCCAGCCCGATCGTGACCAGCGTGTCGCCGGCGCAGGAGATCGCATGCAGGTCCAGCAGCCGCATCATTCCGACGTTGCCGGCGCCACCACGCTGGCGGGCGGAGCCGACGTTTCGCCCGACCCACCTCGACGCCCGCTTGGTGCCGTTCGCGGTCGCCCGGACACCGCGCGCCATGCCCCGCGTCCCGCGTGACGTAACGCGCGCGATCTTGCCGACGTCGCGCAGCACCGACATGACCACATCTTTGCGCACGGGCCTCCCGGGTGATGCGAATCCTCCGGTGTGCCACCCGGGATGCTGAGACCGACCGGCATACGGCAGGATTACCTGCCGTGACCCGAACCTCCGTGGCGAGCGCGAAGAGCGCCTCGGCCAAGCTGGACCAGTCCTGCGCCGCCGCGGTCGATCTTGCGCGCGGTGGGGTGCTCGACGAGCATGTCGGTGCCCACCTCGGCGTGGTCGCGGAGGGCGAGCGGGTCGCGACCCACTACTTCGATTGCACCCTGACGGGCTATCGGGGTTGGCGATGGGCCGTGACGGTCGCGCGCGCCCCGCGCAGCAAGACCGTTACCGTGAGTGAGACGGTGCTGCTGCCCGGCGACGAGGCGCTCTTGGCCCCGATCTGGGTGCCCTGGCACGAGCGCCTGCAACCGGGCGACCTCGGGGTGGGCGATCTCTTGCCGACCAAGGCCGACGACGAACGCCTCGCCGCGGGTTACGTGCTCTCCGACGACGCGGCGGTCGAGGAGGTCAGCTGGGAGCTCGGCCTCGGCCGACCGCGGGTGATGTCCCGGGAGGGCCGTGCCGAGGCGGCGCAGCGGTGGTACGACGGCGACCATGGCCCCGAGTCGCCGATCTCCGTGGCCGCTCCGGCAAACGCCCGCTGTGGTATGTGCGGCTTCTACCTGCCGCTGGCGGGTTCCCTTCGGCAGATCTTCGGTGTCTGTGGCAACATCTTCGCGCCCGACGACGGCCGGGTCGTCAGCGCCGACCACGGGTGCGGCGCCCACTCGGAGGTGCTGGTGGAGGCGGTCGTTGGAGTCGACGAGCTGCCCACGGCGTACGACGACAGCGAGGTCGAGACGGTCGCGGTCAGCCGCTCCGCCGGCTCCGTCGCGGATGGCGATCCGGCCGAGCTGTACGGACACGGCTAGGCTCTTGATCATGCCAAGCGTCGATCATGATTTGGAGGTCATGATCGACGGCTTCCGGCGACCGTCAGATCATGATCACGGCGATCTTGGGGAGCGGGTCGCCGTTCAGTAGGGGAGATCGCGATTTGCGGTGCGGGTGGTACGTTTTCCGTCACTTTCTCACCGCTGAGAGCAATCTTGCCCCGGAAGAGCTGGGCGTCGGCTGTATCAGCCCTCATCAGAGTGTCGAGGAGTTGCCCGAGCGCTTACGCCCGGTCGCGACTTCGGCGAAGCCGGCGGTTGGCGTCGTGCCTGATCATCACGGCGAGACCGGGCAGCCCCCAGAGGACGCCCGCGAGGCAAATCCAGAGCCAATCCCCCCGTCCTTGCTCCACGAGCGTTGACCGGAAACCCAGTAGCACTAGGCCGAGGAGCGCCCACACGGCGATGCCACCAACCGCGAACGGGACCATCGGAGGATCGAGCGGCCTGATATCGCGGACTTCCGCCGCTTGCGGTGGCTCGGATGCGTCGGACGGCACGCTGCTCAGCCTAGGTCTCGTGGTGATGCGAATAGGCCCGCGGGTCACGGGAACCGTCGGCGGAGCCGTGAAACTCATGCAGCACGGCGTGGCCCTTGCCGCGGCCGATGAGCAACCGGTTTACCGGCAGCGTGACCACGAACGCCACGAGCAGTGAGAGCGCCAGCGCACCCCAGAAGAGCCAGGACGCGAGCCCGGCATCCATGGCGCCCGGCATGACGACGATCACCGCGTTGTCGACGACCTCCATGACCGCGATGGAGATGGTGTCAGCGGCGAACGCGATCCGGATCGCGCGGCCGAGGGACAGTCCGGCCCGAACGGTTCCGAGACCGTCAGCGCATAGCCGAAGACGAATGCGAGCACGATCGCCAGGGCCACCGTCGCGGCGTTGTGCAGGCCAACGGCGGTGCCGACGATCATCCCGAGAACCTCGCCGATCGCGCAGCCGGTCAAGCAGTGCAGCGTGGCGGAGGCCGCGAGGCGCCATCCGGTGGCGAGTCCAGGCTGACCCATCCGCCGAGCATACCCCCTAGGGGTATAGCGGCGCAGTATGGTGCGAATCACACGTAACCCCTTACTCGTTAGCCATGCTCATTAGCTAGGCTAAGGAGCATGATGAGTCGTCCGCCGACCACACGGCGCTCGTCGTCGGTTCAGGTTGCGATTCTGCTTCGTGAGGCGATCAACCGGGTCAATCGCCGGTTGCGCCAGACCAGACCGATCGGCGAGCTCACCATCGCGCAGATCTCCGCGCTGCAGAGCCTCGATATGGCCGGTGCGCTCACGCCCCGCGAGCTCGCCGACGCCGAGCGAGTCCAGCCGCCGACCATGACGCGGATCGTTGCGCGGTTGGAGGAGCGGGGACTCGTACAGCGAACTCCGCACCCGACCGACGGTCGCCAGGTGATCCTCGCGCCGTCACCCGATGGCCGGCTGATGCTCTCCGAGTATTCGCGCGTCCGGGACGAGTGGCTCGCGCAGCGGCTGTCGAAGCTGACGCCCGACGAGCGCGACACACTCCTGCGGGCCGCCGAGATCCTGACCCGGATCGCCAAAGACTGAAACCACGCCGACTGAAGGAGGCGCATAGCACGTGCGGGAACGGTTGGAGACCACGTTCCAATCGCTGAGGGTTCGCAACTACCGGCTCTTCGCCACCGGACAAATGGTCAAGTTGATCGGCGTCTGGATGCAGTTCATCGCGCAGGACTGGCTCGTCCTGGAGCTGTCGGACGATTCGGCCTCCGCGCTTGGCGTCGTGACCGCGCTTCAATTCACGCCCGTCCTATTGCTGACCCTCTACGGCGGAAGGCTCGCCGACCGCCACGACAAGCGCCGCCTGCTCATCGGCGCGCACGCGGGCTTCAGCGTCCTCGCTCTCGCGCTCGGCCTCCTGGTTGCCACCGACACGGTGACGCTGACCTGGGTGTTCGCCTTCGCCGCGCTGATGGGCGTTGTCAATGCGATCGAGACGCCCGTTCGCCAGGCCTTCGTGTCCGAGCTTGTCACCCGCGAGCTGCTCCCCAATGCGCTGTCGCTGTCCGCGGCGACCTTCAACTCCGCCCGCGTGATCGGTCCCGCCGTGGCCGGCCTCGCCATCGCTTTGGTCGGCACGGGCCCGGTCTTCCTGCTCAACACGGTCACGTACGTCGCTCCAATGGTCTTCCTGCTTCGTATGGACGCATCGCTTCTGCATCGGGAGCACAAGGAGATCCGCGATGCCCGGATCCGCGACGGTCTGCGATATGTGTGGCATCGTAATGACCTGCTGCTACCGCTCGCGGTCCTGTTGGTCGTCGGCTTCGCGGGTTTCAACTTCCAGCTCACCCTGGCCGTGCTCGCCAAGACTGTGTTTGCGACCGGAGCTGAACGGTTCGGCCTGCTGACCACCGCGCTCGCACTCGGATCCCTGGGCGGGGCCCTCGCCGGCAGCGGGCGCCGCTCGAGGCCGAGCGTGTACGTCGTGCTCGGCGCCGCGATCGGATTTGGGTTCCTGGAGATCCTGGTCGGGTTCTCTCCCACCTTCTGGATCACCGCACTGCTGCTGGTGCCCACCGGATTCTTCATGATCTACTTCGCGCAGGCCACGAACCAGAGACTCCAGCTCGGCACCGACGCCGCGTATCGCGGACGGGTCATGGCGCTCTTCGTCCTGGTTTTTATCGGTACGACGCCCGTCGGCGCACCGGCGGTCGGGTGGCTGAGCGAGCACTTCGGGCCGCGGCTGGGCATCTGGGCCGGTGGATTCATGTCGCTCGTGACCGCGCTGGTGGCACTCGGCTGGCAGCTGCGCCGATCGGGCGCCCGCATCGGCGTACGGCTGAGCCCGATCCCAAAGCTGTATGTTGTCTCGCCGGCCGAGTCGCCGGCGCCGGCGACGGCACAGGTATAGCCGGCGAGAAGCGGGATGTCACACCGGCGTGACAGGCTTGCCCACATGGACAACAAGAGACTCATGCACTGCCTGGACGCCGACTTCACGCGCCTGCGCGAGGTAGCGGCGGCGGCCGACCCGAACGCGCGCGTGCCGAGTTGTCCCGACTGGACCGTCGCCGATCTCGTGCGCCATGTCGGCATGGTCTACCTGGACAAGGTAGGGGCGATGCGCACCGGGAAGGAGTCGAACCAGTGGCCGCTGCCGGGCACCGAGGCCGAAGAGCCGCTCCCGCTGCTCGATCGCGCGTACGCCGAGCTCACCGCTGAGTTCGCGACGCGGGCGCCGGAGTCGCCGTCGTACACATGGTTCGAGCCGGACCAGACGGTCGGATTCTGGATCCGGAGGATGGCGCAGGAGACGGTGATCCACCGGGTCGACGCGGAACTCGGCGCCGGCGTGCCCATCGCCGCGATCCCGGACGACCTGGCGCGCGATGGTGTCGACGAGTTCCTGGTCGCGTTTGTGGCCTACCAGTCGCGAGCCTGGCCGGATTACTTCGCGGAGACGCTGGCCTCAGCGGACGGACGCGCCGTGAGGCTGGAGGCGAACGGCTCGGCCTGGCTGGTCCGGCCCACGACCGAGGAGGTCGAGGTGGCTGCGGTCGACGGGTCGGAAACCGTCGGCGCTTCGACCGCCGCGGTCGTCCGGGGGGAGCCCAAGGACCTCCTGCTGTGGGTGTGGAATCGCACAGGCGATGACGCGGTGATCATCACCGGCGCACCGGACGCGGTGACGCGGCTGCGTCGAGTCTTCGTGACCGGCAGCCAATAGCGGGAGAGCGCCATGAGCGGGTCGAGGTCGGCGGATATGCGGCGGCTGTTCGTTGCCGTCGACCCGCCGCCGGTCGCAGTGGCCGATCTCGGTGCTGTGGTGGATTCGCTCGAAGTCAGCCGAAGCAACGAACCCGGAAAGTCGACTCGCCTGGCCGCCCGCGAGCGGTGGCACATCACACTGGCATTCCTTGGCGACGTGCCGGTCGATCGAGTCGACGATGCCGCGACGGCCCTCGACCGCGCCGCGGCGGCCGTGGACCGGCCCGACGTTATCCGCGTGCGCTTCGCCGGCGGCGGCACGTTCGGCCGCGGACGGTTCACGATTCTCTGGGCCGGACTCGGCGGCGACGTGGCGGGGCTGCGAAGACTCGCCGACACCGTGCGGCGGGAGCTGCGGCAGGCCCGACTGCCCATGGACCGCAAGGGCTTCCGGCCGCATCTCACCATCTCCCGGCCCGGCGCTCGGGTCCCCGCCGACCGGGTGGCGTCCGACGTCGCCACGCTGAACGCGTACGAGGGTCCCGATTGGGCCCTTGACGCGATACACCTCGTCGCGAGCGAGCTCGGGCCGAACCCCCGCCACACCCGTCTCGCCTCGGCCGCGCTTTCGTACGACGACAAGGGCTCGAACGGCGAGGCGTGAGGCTACCAGGCCCAGGCCTCGGGACCCGCGCCGCCGGTTCCGATCGGGGGGAAGAGGCGGTCGAGTGCGGCCAGCGTCTCGCCGCTCAGGGTCAGTTCCACCGCCCGGATGGCGCCGTCGAGCTGCTCCATCGTCCGAGGACCGATGATCGGTGCGGTCACACCCGGCCGCGAGAGCAGCCAGGCCAGCGCCACGTTGGCCGGATCCTCGCCCAGGCCCTCGCACATCTTCTCGTACTCCTCGAGCGCGGCCCGGTGCTTCTCGATGTTCTCCGAGGCCCGCCCCGACGAGGACCGCCCGGCCGTACCCTCGAGCAGCTTGCGCAGCGCCCCGGAGAGCAGCCCGCCCTGCAGCGGCGACCACGGAATGATGCCGATTCCGTAGGCCTGGGCCGCCGGGATGACTTCGAGCTCCACGTGTCGGGTCGCCAGGTTGTAGATGCACTGCTCGGAGACGAGGCCGAGGAAGTGCCTGCGGTTGGCGGCCTCCTGGCCGGCCACCAGGTGCCAGCCGGCGAAGTTCGACGAGCCGACGTAACGGACCTTGCCCTGCGTCACAAGCATTTCCATCGCCTGCCAGATCTCCTCCCATCCAGTCGAGCGGGAGATGTGGTGCATCTGGTAGAGGTCGATCCAGTCCGTTTGGAGCCGTTGCAGCGAGGCGTCGCAGGCCGCGATGATGTGGCGCGCCGAGAGGCCCTGTTCGTTGGGCCACTCGCCCATCTTGCCGTAGACCTTGGTGGCGAGGACGACCTTGTCGCGGCGGCCGCCACCGTGTGCGAACCACCGGCCGATGATCTGCTCCGTGTATCCCTCGCCCAGCTTCCAGCCGTACACATTCGCGGTGTCGAAGAAATTGATTCCAAGCTCGAGCGCGCGGTCCATGATGGCGTGACTGTCGGCCTCGCTCGTCTGCGGCCCGAAGTTCATCGTGCCGAGGCATAGGCGGCTTACGGACAGGCCGGTGCGGCCCAGATTCGAGTACTCCATGCCGACCAACCTAGCCCGGCCTGCGATTCTGGCGAGAAACGGTCATGCGTCCTTTGCCGCGGGCGCGCTACCGAACAGAATGTCGTCCCAGTTCGGCCCGCGCTTGACTGGCCGGTCGCCCGAGCTGGTCGCGTCCGGTGCGACGCGACGTGGCCGGAGGACGGCCAGCGACGGTACGGCAGGCACCTCGTGCGAGCCGGTCTCCCGATCGTCCTCATAGAACGCCCGCGCGCCCTGCCGTCGTCGTGGCACCTCTCCCGTCGCCGCGGCCGACGCCACCGACGCCGCCGGCGCCCCGAGCGGCTCGAGGCCGCGGCCGTGTGACGTCCCCAATGGACGTTCCAGTGACGCCATCAGCGCCTCCCGACCCGACCGGACCACGTCTCGACCCGATCGAGCCGGCTCCCGTACACCCGGGTAGATCGGCTCGTGTCCACCGCGACCAGCATCGGGGCGCGGCGTCGCGACCTCGTGTCCGCGGTGTGCCTCCTGGCCGGTGGGCGCGCCGCACAGATAGTGCGCCATGTCGTCCTGTGGCGCGATCAGCTGGCGGGCCTTGTCCAGCTCCCACACGGCCGTAGCGTTCGTCTTCCCCGACGGCCAGGTCGCGACGACACGCCAAGTCCCGTCGTCGCGGCGGTAGGCGTCCCCGGAGATCTTCTCTATGTCGACCCCGTGCTGGCTCAGGCGGGAGTCGACGACGTCGGCGAGCGAGTCGCCCGTGTCGGAGGTCTTGAGGCGGGTACGGCGTGCGTGCTGGGCGAGCATCGCGCGCTCCTGCAACACTGGGCCGGCGTACCGCAGCACCCGATCGACCGGGACACCCAGGACCCGGGCGACGTCCTCGGCCGACTCGCCGGAGCGGATGCGGGCCTGAATGTCGCGCGGGGCTAGTGAGGGCGGGTCCTCGCTGGCCAGACTGTCCCTTGTGGTGGCGCGGTCGGGGCGGAACAGCGTCGAGACGCGGTCGTCGATCGGCAGCGTCAGGAGGCGACCGACCTCGTCGGCTAGCACCAGCGCCTGGCCGTCCTCGGAGAGGGCGACAAAGCGTACCGGCCGCATCCTGACTCGCCTCCGTCCCCGGCAACACGCCACCCAGTGCGCGCTGCGCCACACCATGCATGCACCCGGCGCCACACCGTGTGCGCCTTGCGACACGGTACGCCGAAGTTTGCGCAGATGGGAGGCCGGCACGCCGAGTGTTGCGCATCGTTGCGATCTGATCACCATGCGCACGGTCGGGGGTGAGGCGCTAACTTGTCTGACGGGATTGGGCGTCTGTCGGGGCACGCGGGAACGGAGGCCGGAGTTGGCGATCACGATCAGGGCCCTGGAATCGAGCGACGGCATGAAGGTGCTCGCCATATACGCCGAGGCCATCAAGGGAGCAGATGCAACGTTCGAGACGAATGTCCCCACCTGGAGCGAGTGGAATCGGGCGCATCTGTCGATGCATCGGTTCGTCGCGGTGGACGAGCACAAGAAGATGCTTGGATGGACCGCTCTGTCGAAGTTCTCCGAGCGGCGCGAGTACGCCGGAGTGGTCGAGTGCTACACCTTCGTCCGCGCCGATGCCCGCCGCAGGGGCGTCGGCAGCGCCCTGCTATCGGCTCTGATCAAGGCGACCGAGACCCAAGGACTCTGGACCGTGCAGGCGAACGTCTTCCCAGAGAACGCTGCGGCGCTCGCGCTGCTCGAAAAGCACGGGTTCCGCATGGTCGGCACCAGGCAGAGGATCGGACGGCACCGCGGGCTGTGGCGCGACGTAATCTTGCTCGAACGCCGCAGTCCCGCCGTCACGTAGCCGGCCGTCACGTAGCCGGCCGTCAGGTAGCCGGCCGTCACCGGAGCCTCGCTGCAACTGTTCAACACCCGCCCCATCGAGCGCGGTGAAACTGGGCAACAGTCGAACACTTGCGGGGATCTGAGGGCGGATCTTGAGCGCCCGATTACGGCACGCTTCGGGCCAGCACGTAGTCGATGCAGGCGGTGAGCGCCTCGACGTCGGCCGGATCGATCGCCGGGAAGAGGGCGATGCGGAGCTGGTTGCGGCCGAGCTTGCGATACGGCTCGGTGTCGAGAATCCCGTTGGCCCGCAGGGTCTTGGCCAGCGCCGCGGCGTCAACCGAATCGTCGAAGTCGATGGTCGCGACCACGGGCGAGCGCAGCGTCGGGTTGGTCACGAACGGGGTCGCCACCGGTGAGCGCTCCGCCCAACCGTAAATGACCCCAGCGCTCTCGGCGCTCCGTTTCGCCGCCCAGGAGAGCCCGCCGTTGTTGAGCATCCACTGCGTCTGTTCGGCCGCGAGAAAGATCGTGACTAGGGCCGGCGTGTTGTAGGTCTGCTCGAGCCGGCTCTGCTCGACCGCCGTGGCCAGGTCGAGGAAGGCCGGCATCCAGCGCCCCGAGGCCTTGATCTCCTCGATCCGGGCGAGGGCCGCGGGTGACATCACCGCGATCCAGAGGCCGCCGTCCGAGCCGAAGACCTTCTGCGGAGCGAAGTAGTACACGTCGGTCTCGGTCAGGTCCACCTCGACCGCACCTGCCGCCGAGGTGGCGTCGTGCAGCATGAGCGCGCCGTCGTCCGCTCCCACGACCCGGCGCACCGGCACGAGGACGCCGGTCGAGGTCTCATTCTGGGGGGTGCCATAGGCGTCGATTCCGGCCTCGGCGATCAGCGAAGCCGCCGAGCCCGGTTCTCCGGTGCGGATGGTCGGTTCGCCGAGGAATGGCGCGTCCTTGGCCGCCTTGGCAAATTTCGCGCCGAACTCGCCGAAGGTCGCGAACTGAGCCCGATCCCGGATGAGCCCGAACGTGGCCGCGTCCCAGAACGCTGTGGTCCCGCCATTGGACAAGATCACCTCGTACCCCTGGGGCGCCGCGAAGAGCTCGGCGACGCCTCGGCGCAGGCGGCCGACCTCGTCCCGCACCGTCTTTTGGCGGTGAGACGTGCCGAGGTACGTCGTCGCGACATCGGCGAGCGTGCGCACAGCTTCCGACCGCACCTTGCCAGGTCCGCAGCCGAAGCGCCCGTCGGCCGGCTTGATGTCGTCAGGAATCCGGATGGTCTGCGCGTCCGCCACCCGGGAATCCTCCCACAGTCGGCGATCTTGGATGATTCGCGGGCCGGGGCACCGAAAGCCATCCAAGATCCACACTGAAGGGGGAGCGTCAGGAGCGGCGGCTGACCACGTCCCAGCCCTCGACGTCCTCCGGCTTGCGCGGTGGGGGCCCGACGTAGATGGCGGACGGCCGGACCAGGCGTTGAAGCGTCGTCTGCTCCAGGATGTGTGCGCTCCATCCGGCCACCCGGGCACAGGTGAACATCGAGGTGAACATATGCGCGGGCACTTCGGCGAAGTCGAGCACGACGGCCGACCAGAATTCGACGTTGGTCGCGAGCACCCGGTCGGGGCGGCGGTTGTGCAGCTCCTCGAGCGCCGCCTTCTCCAGCGCCTCGGCGATCTCGAATCTCGGCGCACCCAGCTCCCGCGCGGTGCGGCGCAGGACCCGGGCTCGGGGATCCTCGGCCCGATACACCCGGTGTCCGAAGCCCATGAGCCGCTCGCCGCGGTCGAGCACGTCCCGGACGTACCCCGCCGCGTCGCCGCTGCGCTCAACGGCTTCGATCATGTGCAGCACGCGGGACGGGGCGCCTCCGTGCAGCGGTCCGGAGAGGGCGCCAATGCCGGACGAGATGCACGCCGCCGTGTCCGCTCCGGTTGAGGCGACGACCCGCGCGGTGAACGTCGAGGCGTTCATGCCGTGCTCGGCGGCCGAGATGAAGTATGCGTCGACGGCCTTGACGTGGCGCGGATCGGGCTCTCCACGCCACCGCTTCATGAATCGCTCGACGATGGTGTTCGCCTTGTCGATCTCCTTCTGTGGCACGGCTGGGAGGCCGAGGCCCCGAGCCGACTGGGCGACGAACGACAACGCCGTGACCGAGACCCGGGCCAGGTCCTCCCTGGCCTGCTCGTCAGAGATGTCGAGTAATTGACCCAGGCCCCAGTACGGCGCGAGCATCGCGACCGCGGACTGCACGTCCACCCGGATGTCGCCGGAGTGCACCGGCACCGGGAACGGCTCGGCCGGCGGCAGGCCAGGCCCGAACTTGCCGTCGACGAGCAGCGCCCACACGTTGCCGAACGAGATGCGGCCGATGAGATCTTCGATGTCGACACCGCGATACCGCAGCGCGCCGCCCTCCCGGTCGGGCTCGGCGATCTCGGTCTCGAAGGCGATCACGCCCTCGAGCCCCGGCTTGAACTCGCTCGCTCCGCTCGCGTGCTCGCGGATATCGGACATCTCGGACTCCTGAGGGGGTGTAAGTGCATGTTGCCGGTCAGTCAATTCTCACGGCGAGTCGGGCCTTATGCCACACGCGACATCCTCTCGTGTCCGCGGTCGGTTCGCGCGATGTTAGATGTACGGCGTGACAGACGACCCCGACCAACACGCCACCCTGGCAGCCATGCGCCGCGAGTACACGCGGTCGGGCCTGGCCGAGTCCGATCTGGCGCCGGACTGGCTCAGCGAGCTTCGCGGCTGGATGCGCGACGCAACCGAGGCGGGACTGATCGAGCCAAACGCCATGGTGCTGGCCACAGCCGACTCCGGGGGGCGGCCGAGCGCGAGGACCGTCCTGCTCAAGGAGCTCGACGGTCGGGGACTTGTCTTCTTCACCAACTACGAGTCGCGCAAAGCCACCGAGTTGGCCGCCAACCCGGACGCGAGCATCGTCTTCCCGTGGCACCCGCTCGGCCGTCAGGTGGTCATCTCCGGAAGGGTCGAGCGGATCGACCGCGCGGAGACCGAGGCATACTTCGCCACCCGCCCGCGCGACGCCCAGCTCGGCGCCTGGGCGAGCCCGCAGTCCCAGGTTGTCGGCGGCCGCGCGGATCTCGAGGAGGCACTGACCGGTGCGGCCCAGCGGTTCGGCGCGGCCGAAATCCCGGCGCCGCCGAACTGGGGTGGGCTGCGGTTGGTGCCCGAGACGGTCGAGTTCTGGCAGGGGCGTCAAGGGCGACTGCACGATCGTCTCCGCTACCGCCGAGCGGAAGACGATGCATGGGTCGTTGAGCGGCTCGCGCCGTGACCGCGCTGGACGCCCGCGCCGCCGATAAGCGCGGCACCGGTCGGTTTCTGCGGCGCCACGCCATCGACATGAGGCCACTGCGCCATACCGCGTACCGGCGCCTGTTCATCGGCAACGCGGTTTCGCACTTCGGGTTCCAGTTGACCGCGGTGGCCGTACCGGTGCAGATGTACGCGATGACCCAGTCCTCGCTCTGGGTTGGATACCTCGGGGTGGCGGCCCTCATCCCGCTCGTGGTCTTCGCCCTCTGGGGCGGCGCCGTGGCGGACGCCGTCGACCGGCGCCTGCTGCTGCTCGCCTCGAGCACGCTGCTGTGGGCGTCGACCCTCGGCCTGCTGGTCCAGGCGCTGCTCAATGTGGGCAGTCCGGCGTTGCTGCTCGCGCTGATCGCGGTGCAGTCGACCGCGTTCGCGGTGAGTTCGCCCGCACGCCAGGCGATCATTCCGCGACTGGTCGGGTCGGACGAGCTGGCGGCGGCGAACACACTCAACTTCACCGTCTTCACCGCCGCGTCCGTCGCGGGGCCACTCGCGGCGGGTCTCGTGCTGCTGCACGCCAACGTGGCCGCGGCGTACGCGGTGGACGCGCTCGCCTTTACGGCGGCGCTTTGGGCAACAGTGCGGCTGCCGCCGCTTCCCCCGCTCCTGCTGCTGGCCGCCGCCGACACCACGAACGGCCCCGACGCGACGAGCGCCGGTCGGGGTCGACGCGTGGCGGGTTGGCGGGAGGTGCGCGCTGGGTTGTCGTACCTCGCCACCGCGCCTGTCCTGCTGCTCTCCTTCGCCATCGACATCGCCGCGATGGTGCTGGCGATGCCGCGCGCCCTCTTCCCGGAGGTCGCGGACGAGAAGTTCGGCGCGGGCTCGATCGGCTGGCTCTACGCCGCGATCGGCATCGGCGCCGTGGTCGCGGGCCTGACGTCCGGCTGGATCGGACGTGTGCGCCGGCAGGGGGCGGCGCTCGTCCTCGCGGTCGTGGCCTGGGGCCTGTCGGTCGCGCTCGCCGGCCTGGCGGGCTCGTTGTGGCTCGCCGTCCTATTCCTTGCGGTCGGCGGCGCCGCGGATCTCATCTCCGCCGTCTACCGCCAGACGATCCTGCAGACCTACGCCCCGGACGGGTTCCAGGGCCGCATGCAGGGAGTCTTCATCGCGGTCGTGGCGGGCGGGCCGCGCCTGGGTGATCTGCGCGCCGGCGCGATGGCGGCCATGCTCGGCCCGACCGTGGCCTGGGTCAGCGGAGGCGTCGCCGCGGCGGTCGTCGCGGCCATCCTCGCGATAGCGTTTCCGGCGTTGGTTCGCTACCCGCCGCGTGCCGCGACCGGTTAGTGTCGCCAGACAGGCACGCGCCGGGCGCGGCGTGGCGGGCCATGATTTCGCGGGTAGCAGGGTCCGCACGGTCACCTGGGGAGGCGGCGGTATGTCCATGAGCGGCAATTCGGTGGCGGTCCCTCCGTCTGGTGCGCAGTGGGCGATCAAGTCGGGCGACCATGAGGCGATCGTGGTCGAGGTCGGTGGCGGGCTTCGCGCCTACCGCGTCGCCGGTGTGGACGTCCTGGACGGCTACGCAGAGGACGAGATGTGCCCAGCCTCGGCGGGACAGATCCTCGCCCCCTGGCCGAACCGGATCAGGGATGGCCGCTACGTCTTCGGCGAGGAGTCGCGCCAGCTCACGCTGACCGAGCCGGCAAAGCACAACGCGATTCATGGGCTGGTCAACTGGTCGCGCTGGCGACCGGCGATGAGCGACGACGCGGCCGCCGCTGAGGGTGGCGACGGCGGGAACAAGGAACATGGCGCGGATGTGCTTGCGCTCACGTACGAACTTCCGCCCCAGCCGGGCTACCCGTGGCCCCTGGCGCTCCGGACCAGTTGGAGCGTCGGCGCGGCCGGTCTGCGGGCAGATCATGCCGTGACCAATCTCGCCGCCACCCCGTGTCCGTTTGGATTCTCGGTGCACCCATACGTCAGGGTGCCCGGCGTTGCGATTGAGGACCTGGTCGTTCACGTCCCGGGCCGAAATCGGCTCCTCGTTGACGGCCGCATGCTGCCCATCGGCGCTGCGCGCGTGGCCGGGGGAGAGTTCGACTTCACCGAGCCTCGCCGGCTCGGCGCGGCCGTGCTCGACACGGCGTTCGGCGATATCGTCCGCGACCCCGACGGCGGATCGGCGGTGACGCTGACCGCGCCGGACGGGCGCGGGTTGCGGGTCTGGGCGGATGCCGTCTTCGGCTGGTGGCAGCTCTTTACCGCCGACACCCTGCCCGGCGAGCGGTTCCGGCGCTCGGTCGCCGTGGAGCCCATGACCTGTCCCCCGGACGCGTTCCGATCGGGTCGGGACCTCGTCGTGCTGGCGCCGGGCCAGACCTGGCACGGATCGTGGGGAATCGCCCCCTTGCTAGCCGGCCCAACGTCCTAGGCGGCAGTGTGGAGTTTCGCGATGTGGTGCGCCGGCGGCGGATGGTGCGCAACTACGACCCCGATCGACCGGTGCCGGCTGAGGTACGGGAGCGGATGCTCGAGCACGCGATCAGGGCACCCTCGGCCGGCTACTCGCAGGGATGGGGCTTCCTGGTGCTCGAGCACGCCGCCGACCGGGAGCGGTTCTGGCGGGTGGCGACACCCCCCACCGAGGTATGGCAGACGTGGCTGACCGCGATGCGACATGCGCCGCTGATCATCGTGGCGCATTCGAACAAGAGCATCTACCTCGACCGGTACGCTGAGCCGGACAAGGGGTGGACGGATCGGGACGAGGCGCACTGGCCGGTGCCGTACTGGGATATCGACACCGGCTTTGCGAGCCTCCTGATGCTCCTGACGGCCGTCGACGAGGGTCTTGGCGCGTGCTTCTTCGGCATCCCGCCCGAGCAGATCGCCGGCTACCGCGCCGAGTTCGATGTCCCGGAGGCGTTCACGCCGATCGGTGCCGTCAGCGTCGGCTACCGCGCTCCGGACCACCGTTCGGGTTCGCTCAAGCGCGGCCGGCGTCCGTTGGGCGAGGTGGTGCATCACGGCCGGTGGGGCACGGTGAGCCCGGGACCGTGACGGCCCTGTCGCTAGGCTGGCAGCGCACGTCGCTGCACGGCATCCATGTACGTGGCAACACTATGTACGTGGAAACTACGTACGCATCGAGGGAGGGGCAGCGCGTCGTGATCTTCAAGGAGGTCCGGGACGGCAAGCCCTACCCAGACCACGGCATGACCATGAAGCAGTGGGCGGAGATCCCACCGCGACCGGTTCGCCTCGACCAGCTGATCACGACGAAGCGCGAACTCGGCCTCGATCGGCTGCTGGCCGAGGACTCGACCTTCTACGGCGACCTCTTTCCGCATGTGGTCCAGTGGGACGGCAAGCTCTACCTCGAGGACGGCGTGCATCGCGCGTTGCGCGCCGCGCTCCAGCAACGGACCACGATCCACGCTCGCGTGCTCGTCATCTAAGTTGGGCGCATGGCTACGCGTGTGGCACCGCTTGACCTGATGGCTCTCGACTCGCTGTTGAGCGAGGAGGAGATCGCGATGCGCGATTTGGTTCGCCGCGTCGTGGACGAACAGGTGCGACCACACGTGGCGCGGTGGTTCGAGGACGGGCGGACCCCGACCCGCGAACTCGCCAAGCAATTCGGTTCCCTCGGCCTGCTCGGCATGCACCTGCACGGCTACGGCTGCGCGGGCGCATCTGCCGTCGCATACGGCCTGGCCTGTATGGAGTTGGAGGCGGCCGACTCGGGCACCCGCAGCCTGGTGAGCGTCCAGGGCTCGCTCGCGATGTATGCGATCTGGAGGTACGGATCGGAGGCGCAGAAGCAGCGCTGGCTTCCGGCGATGGCCGCCGGTGAGGCGATCGGATGCTTCGGCCTCACCGAACCTGATCATGGCTCCGATCCGGCCTCGATGAAGACCCGAGCCGACCGCGTCGACGACGGTTGGGTCCTTCGCGGCACCAAGATGTGGATCACCAACGCTCCCGTCGCCGATGTGGCGGTCATCTGGGCCCGGACCAGCGATGGCATGCGTGGCTTTGTGGTGCCCATCGAGACGGCCGGCGTCACGGTGAACGAGATTCACCACAAGCTCTCGCTGCGCGCGTCCTCGACCGGTGAGATCGTTCTGGATGAGGTACTCCTGCCGTCGGACGCGATGCTCCCCGATGGGTCAGGGCTCAAGGCCCCGTTGTCGTGTCTCACCGAGGCCCGTTTCGGCATCGCGTGGGGGGCCCTGGGCGCGGCCCGGGACTGCCTGGAGACCGCCATCGCGTACGCCTGCGACCGCGAGCAATTCGGCCGGCCGATCGCCGGGTTCCAACTCACCCAGGCGAAGCTCGCGGACATGGCCGTCGAGTTGCAGAAGGGTTTCCTGCTCGCGTTGCACCTCGGGCGGCTCAGCGACGCCGGCGCGATGCGGCCCGAGCAGGTCAGCGTCGCCAAGCTCAACAATGTGCGGGAGGCGCTGTCCATCGCCCGACAGTGCCGCACGATCCTCGGCGCCAACGGCATCAGCCTCGAGTATCCGGTCCTCCGGCACGCCAACAATCTGGAGAGCGTGCTCACATACGAAGGCACCTCGGAGATTCATCAGTTGGTGATCGGCCAGCACTTGACCGGCGTCTCGGCCTTCGCTTCCTAGGCCCGCGTACCTTTCACGAAGGGATCACGCCGGGGCGAAGAGGTTCGCCAGCGCGATCTGACTGTAGGCGTTGACGGCGGTGACCCGTTTGAGGTCGCTGGAGCGGGGGTTCCACGCGAGAATCATGGTCTCCGTACGAGGCAGCCCGGCCGCGACGAGCAGCGTCTCGGCGTCAACGAACCCCAGCGCGTCGAGCGTGGTCGTCTCCACGCTGACGAGGGTCGCCAGGTAGAGTCCGTTGGCGCCCACGGCCGCGATGGCCGAGCGGGCGACTCCGGACGCTGGCGGCAGCGGGAGGTTCCCCGCCCCACAGGCCCTGATGAATGTGTCCGCTGTGGACCAAGCCGCGTCGATCCAACCACCGATCCAGCTCGGGCCGAAGATCGTTCGATCCTCGACGTCCCGTACTGGCGGCGACGCCGACGGGTTCGGCGAGGCCGACTGGCCCGGGGACGCCGGCGGCGACGCGGTGGCCGGCGGGGCGGCGCGGGGGCTGGACTGCGCGACGACGGGAACGGCGGCGGGCTCGGTGCGCCAGAGCCGAATCCGGGCCGGCTGACCAATCGCCGGCGCGCCGAAGACAAGCTCGGCCAGCCGCGCGTTCCCGTCCTGGTTGGTCACCACGTCGGCACCGCCGACGCCGGCGAGGTCGGACAGCGCCCCGGTGTCCACGTTGACCTCTCGCGCCCCGGCGAGGCTCGGTACGAGTACCGACCGAGGCGTGTGCCAGGCCAGGCTCGGTACGTTCGGTTGGGCCGCACCAGCGGTGACCAGGCGCACCTCCCCCGTGGTTACGTCAACGACGAGCAAGTCGCTCGCCCGGGTCATCGCGATCCTTGCTCCGTCGGGGGATAGCGACGTTGTCAGCAGCCGCGCGGCCGCGAGCCGAGGGTCGTCAACGCGTCGGGTCGCTCCACCTTCTCCCACGACCACCAACGGCCCGAGCCCCTGCCGCATCACCGCGATGGCCGCGGGCAACGGTTGGCCCAGCAGCGGCGAAGCGGGCGTCGGGTCGACGTCGACGGTCTCCGGCAAGCGGGCCGGGCGTCGCGGGAGGTCGCCCAGCCCCGCAAAGGGCGGCACGATGACCACGCCGGTCGGCACCACCGTCGGAGGCGGCAGCAGGTCCGGCCGGGTTGGCGGGCCGGGAGAGCGCGGTCCGACCACAGCGACGCACGCGAGCACCGCAGCAACCCCGGCGGCGACTATCCATCGCTGACGTCGCATGTGCCTGGCTCGCTCCCACGCGTCGTCGGCCAGTCGGTTCGAGGTATCCGCCTCGGCGACCTCGGACCTCACCGCGCCGACGGGGTTGCGCCTCGCCGGTCGTTCCAAGCGCGAAGCGCGGGCTTCCCGGCGGACTATCCGGTCGAGATAGGCCGCACTCGCGGACGAGCGCCTTCTCGCCGGACGCAGCCGAATCCACCACCAACGCATGGCGACGGCGGCGAGGAGGTCTCGCTGAAGCAGCTCGGCAAGCCGGTCATTTCCGGTCATGTCCTGGCTGGCCGCGCGCAACCGGCGCTCCTGCGTCGCGACGAAGGAGGCGAAGTCTTCGGGGACCTCACGGCCTGCCTGCACGCGACCTCCCGCCTGGGCGCGCTGTCGCACCGTTGTAGAGCTCCATCGTCGCGCCGGCGGAGCCTCGCCGGAAGGGCGGCCAGGTGCGTAACACGCGCCCACTTTCGATCCGTGAAACCGGGCAAATCTCGAACACTTCCGATGACCTTGGATCAGCTCCCGGCCCGGCGGAAGCAAACGTCGGTCGACCACCGGGCGAACCCGAGCTTCTCGTAGAGCGCGATCGCGGTCGGGTTGGACTCATCGACGTACAGCATGACCTGGTCCAGCCCTGCGGCGCGCAGGTGACGCAGCCCGGCCAGTGTGAGGGCCTTCCCGAGTCCGAGGCCGTGCGCGGCCGGATCTACGCCGAGGACGTACACCTCACCGATGGGGTCGTGATCGTGCGACCCGTCCCCGTGCTCATGCCGAATCGCGCCGTGCACCTTGGTCCAGTGAAAGCCGAGCAGCTCGCCGTCGGCTGAGCGCTCGGCGAGCAGGAACCCGTCCGAATCGAACCAGCCCTCCCCGAGCCGCACCCGCAGGTCCGCAGCGCTCCAACGACCCTGGTCAGGGTGGCCGGCGAATGCCGCGGCGTTGAGTTTCAGCCAGGCCGAGTCATCGACGCCGGGCCGGAACGGGCGAAGCGCGACCCCAGGCGGCAGCTCGGGAGCCGGTACCGGGGCGAAGAGTGAACGCCGCATCTGCCAGAGCACCCGTGAGCGCGCGAGTCCGAGCGAGAGCGCCAGCGCATTCGCCGAGGGGTGGTCGCCGTGGGCCCACAGCCGAAGCCGGTGGGTCGGGTCGTGCTCGTCGGCCGCCGCCAGGGCGGCCATGACGAGCGCGCGACCCAGGCCTCGGCGCCGGAAGAGGGGATGGACGCACAACTCCGCCGAGGCTCCCTCCACGACGTCGGTCGTGTCGACGTGGGCGTACCCCACGAGTTGGTCGCCATCGCGGGCGAGAAGGTGCACCGCGGGGACATCTCCGCCGTGGCGCAAGTGCAGCATGACGTGCTCGGAGAGGGGATAGGCGCCGTCAGCGTCGCCGGCGGCCCGGGTCAGGGCCATGACGTCGGCGACCTCGTCCGGGCTCAGGTGCTGCGCCCGGACGAGGTCGGCGCGCACGTCCCCGTACCGGAATGTCCCCACATGAGTAACGGTAGTGGCCGCGCTTGGGACGGCCTTCGGTCAGGGGAACTGCCCCTCGGTCACGGGAGCTGCCCCTCGGTCAGGGACTCGGCCGGGGAATGGAAACGACGGGGCGCGGCGTTCGCCGATCGCTCACCATCGGGCAGCGCGCGACTCGGCGGTAGGACGAATTTGTAGCCCACCTGGCGTACCGTGCCGATCATCGACTCGTACTCCGAGCCGAGCTTGGCCCGGAGGCGCCGGACGTGAACGTCCACCGTGCGCGTCCCGCCGAAGTAGTCGTACCCCCACACCTCGCGGAGCAGTTGATCACGGGTGAAGACCCGGCCGGGATGCTGGGCGAGAAACTTCAGCAGCTCGAATTCCTTGTATGTGAGGTCGAGCGGGCGACCCTTGACCTTCGCGGCGTAGGTGTCGGGATCGATCGTCAATTCCCCCGCCCGGACGAGATCGCTGCCAGCCGCCGCCGCGTTCGACAGGCGCCCGATCGCGAGGCGCAGTCGAGCCTCGACCTCCGACGGTCCGGCGCCGGCCAGGATCACATCGTCGACGCCCCAGTCCGCGTTGAGCGCGACCAGGCCGGACTCGGTGACGACGGCGAGAAGGGGTACGCCCAACCCGGTGGCGTGCAGCATCCGGCAGGTTGCCCGCACCTCGGCGAGCTCGGTCCGCGCGTCGATGATCACAATGTCCGGGCTGGCACCGGAGACGAGCGTGCGCACATCGCGCGGAGCGCTTCGCACCGTGTGGTGGAGGAGATCGAGCGCCGGCAGGACGCCGGCAGATCCCCCAGAACCGACAGACGCCCCAGGGCCGACAGACCCCCCAGAACCGGCAGATCCCCCAGAACCATGCACGCTCGTCAGGAGCAATATGTCCACACGCACCTCCGTCTCGCGGCGATCACTCGGCCCGGGAATGGCAGCGGCCCGGCCTCGCTGACGGGTGGATGTTCCACACCTTAGCCGAACCCGACCGGCGACCCTCGCAACCGTTCATGTCGTGAGATCTCGAGAGTGACGTCGCACACGACTGCTCGTGGACCGCGTGGGTGGTGGCGCAAGCCCGAGGTCGTACCGGGACCCCGACCGTGGCACGATCAGTGCGTGCTGGCAAGCAGTGGCCCCGACGATCGTTACCGCGGTGATCGCTCTGGTGATCCCCGGTCGGTCGCCGGTCGCCCGGCGGCGATGCCGACGGCCGCCCCGGGCGGCGCCCGCCGCGGCATGCCGCGGGGAGCCGGCGGCACCGACCGTGGCGGCACCGACCGCGGCCGTCCGCGGGGGGCCGGTCGAACCGCGGGACGCGGCGAGCGCCCCCGGCCGGGGGGACGTGGCAAGGTGGCGCCCGCCGAGGCGGTCGTTCCGGTCCGCCGGCTGCTCTCCATCGCCATCGCCGGGTTTTCGATCCTGCTTGCCTTCGGCCTGGTGATCGGATCGCAGGCCACCCAGACCGGCTTCACCGTCGTGATCTTTGGCGCCCAGGTCTTCTTCGTCCTCGCATGGACCGTGGCGAGCCGCCCGCCCAGCCCCGTGGTCACCGCGGTGGTCGGTCTGCTCACCGCGGCCGCGGCGGACGTGGCGGTGAACATACCGGTCGACGCCTCGTTGACCCCGTTGGGATACGTGATCGCGGGCGCGTTCGGGGCGGCGGTGATCGGCCAACTGGCGCTGCGTGGTGGTCGCGCCGGGGTTACCGAGTCGCTCGCCGTGACAATGATGGTCGTCGTCGGCGTCACGGCATTTGCCGCGTTTGCCGTCCTGTCCCGCCAGCCGCTCGGCGACCAGGTCCTGCTGGCGGCACTGGCGGCGGTCGGCATCGGACTCGCCACCGCCCGCCTGTGCGATGTCGTGGCGCCGTCGCCCAGAATCACGCCGCAGGTTGCGCGTGGATCGACCGGCATCATCGCCGGAGCGATGGCGGGCACGGCCGCCGGGGCCGCCGCCGGTCTCCTGGTCGACGGCATGACCACCTTCGAAGGAGCCGTCGCGGGCATGGTGGCGGTCCTCATAGCGGTCGTCGTCGACCTCGGCACAGGGTATGCCGAGGCCGGGCGCCACCTGGAGGGCGACGCCCCGTTCATGTGGATCGCCCGCCACATGCAGGGTCCACTCGGCGCCTTCGCGTTCTCCGCCCCCGCGTCGTACGTCGTTGGTGTGATCCTGCGCTGAGGTGGTTATAGAAGTGGCATGACCGACCACGCAGTCGCGACCACCAGGGAGTCACCGGTGAGCGAGTATTACGGGCAGACCGCGCAGATGCCGTACCGGCGGGCCCGCCCGCGTCGTCGCGGAGGCTTGATCACGCTCGCCGCGATCCTTCTTGTGCTCGCCGCCATCGCCGTGATCGGGGACCGCATCGCGGCCGAGTACGCGGCCCGCGAGCTGCGGGCACAGGTCGTCGCCGAGATGTCCGATCGGGGCGTGCAGTACCAGACGATGGATGTCGGCGTCGGGGGCTTTCCGTTCCTGACCCAGGTGGCCAATGGCCACTATGACGAGATCACCATCGAGATGGGCGACGTCCGCCTGCCCGCCGGGTCCGGCGCGGGGGCGAGACTGCCCTGGCTGAACGTCGTCGCTCGGGGCGTCGACGCCGACACGGCACAACTCGTCGAGGGGACCGCGAGCGTGATCGCCGACGAGGTGACCGGCACCGCCGTGGTCTCGTTCCAGACGCTGCAGACGCTGGCCGATTTCTCGCGATTCCAACTCTCCGACGTGACGTTCACCGAGGCCAACGGTGCGCTGCAGGTCACGGGCTCCGCCCGCATCGCCACGATCACGGTGCCAATTTCCGCCCAGGCTGTGATTTCGGTCGTCGACGGGGAGTTCGACGTGCGTCTGCGTGACGCCAAGGCGGTCGGTGTGCAGGCGCCGCAGATCGCCAAGAACTACCTGGATGGATTGGTCGAGCGATCGGTCACGGCCCGCCTTCCCCCGCTACCGTTCGGCCTCACCCTCGACCGGGTCAGCGTTGCGCCGGACGGTCTCTCGATCACGGCGACCGGGCGCAATGTTCCGCTTGTAGGGTGATATGCGGCATCATGACCGGTGAGACCTCACTCTCCCCTGGGAGGCCACGATGAACCGGCGGACTCTAGACATCCTGGTGCCCTTCGCCTACGTCGCCGCCATCCTGATCGCGGTGTACATCGGTAACGAGGAGTGGCTCGGCATCATCGCCAGCGTCGGCGCGATCATGGTGGCCGCTTACTACGCCGCTCTTCGGCAGAGCATCAAGAAGCCGCAGGCGTAGCCGGTTCCCGTCCCAGGATCCGGTCAGCGCTGAAAGGCGCCGTCGCGATCCTGGTAGCCTCGCCTTCTATGGGCGTGATGGGCATCTTGCTCACCAAGCGGCGCGCGGTCGACCTGTGCCGCGTGGCCACCTGCCTCTGTCCCGGCTCCTGACCTCGGCGGACCTCCTCGCTATCGACCGCCTGAGCGCTGTCGATCGCCTTTGAATCATCGTCGTTTTGAAATCGCCAATCCGCGCGGGTGTTCGTCGCGCACGGTGCCCGTACAGTCACTAAACGCTAAGGAGTCATTCCCATGAGTCGCGACAGCGCACTCGTCTCCGCTGACTGGGCCGAGAAGAACCTCGGCGCACCCGGCA
>JAXIPB010000302.1:0-33906 GCA_045403155.1 Micromonosporaceae bacterium | reverse complement strand
CACCCCAAATACTCCCGCTACCCCCAAATCTATCCTTCTGGGGGGGGGGGCGCCGGGGCGCGCCCCCCCCAACCGGACCCAGCGGCGTGGTCGGGAGGCGGGAGTGGATTCACAACTGATCACCGCGATCGAGGTCGTGATAGGCGTTCCGGCCGTCCTGATCCTGTACATCTGGGGCTCAGAACGGCTGGTCACCCTGGCGCCCGAGCGGTGGCACCGGCGCATCCGGCCGTGGTTCTGGTTGGCACCGGCGCTGGGGTTCCTCGGATTCTTCCTGCTCTACCCGACCGTACGTACGATCATCCGGAGCCTTTACTCGAAGAGTGAGCTCAAGCCGAAGTTCGTGGGCCTGGACAACTACAAGTGGTTCTTCACCAACAGCGACGCCCTGGGCTCTTTGCTCAACAACGTGCTGTGGCTGGTCTTCCTCGCCTTGTTCACGGTCGGGATCGGGTTGCTCATCGCCGTGCTGGTCGACCGGGTCAAGTACGAGGCATGGGCGAAGAGCATCATCTTCCTCCCACTGGCGATCAGCATGGTCGCCGCCGGTGTGATCTGGAAGTTCATGTACGAGTTCAAACCACCGGGCACGACCCAGATCGGCACACTGAATGCGGCCGTTGGGACCGTGGGTCTGGGACCGGTCGCGTGGCTGCAGTCGCCGCAGTTCCGGCTGACCACGTTCGCACTGATCGCGATCATGGTGTGGATGTGGACCGGCTTCGGCATGGTCATCATCTCGGCGGCCCTCAAAGGGATCGACCCCGAGCTACTCGAGGCGGCTCGGGTTGACGGCGCCAACGAGTGGCAGGTCTTCCGTAAGGTGACCTTCCCGCTGCTGGGTCCCACGCTGGCAGTCGTCTCGACCACGATGATCATTACCTCGCTGAAGACGTTCGACATCGTCTACACGCTGACGAACGGCAACTACGACAGCGAGGTCATCGCCAACCTCATGATCAAGCAGATGTTCACGTTCGGGGACTTTGGCCGGGCCAGCGCCGTCGCGGTTGTGCTCCTGCTGGCGATTGTCCCGATCATGGCGTTCAATATCCGTCAGTTCCGCGCCCAGGAGTCTGTCCGATGACGATAACCGCAGTTCCCGAGGCGCCGAGCGCGACCCCGATGCCCGCTCGCCCGCCGGTCCGCAAGCGCCGCAAACTCGTTCTGCACCTCACCGTCGTGGCGCTCATGATCATCTGGGCCGTGCCAACGCTGGGCCTGCTGGTCAGCTCGTTCCGGCCGCAGTCCGTCCTGGCCACCTCCGGCTGGTGGACGGCGCTCGCGCCGCCGTACCAGTTCACAATGGAGAACTACCAGGAAGTGATCAACCAGAACGGCATCGGTCAGGCGTTCGTCAACAGCCTGTTCATCGCGATCCCGGCCACCATCATTCCGCTCTTCGTCGCCGCGTTCGCCGCCTACGCCTTCAGCTGGATGGAGTTCCCCGGCCGTGATGTCCTCTTCGTGGTGGTCGTCGGCCTCCTGGTCGTCCCGCTGCAGACGACGCTGATCCCGATTCTCAAGGCGTTCGCAGCGTGGGGAATCACCGGCGAGTTCCTCGCCGTCTGGCTGGCGCACACAGGGTACGGCTTGCCGTTCGCGGTCTATCTGCTGCGCAACTTCATGGGTTCGCTGCCGAAGTCGGTGTTCGAGTCGGCTGCGCTGGACGGGGCCAACCACGTGACGTCCTTCTTCCGGCTGGCGGTTCCGATGAGCATTCCGGCATTTGCCGCGCTGGCGATCTTCCAATTCCTGTTCGTCTGGAATGACCTGCTCGTGGCTCTGATCTACATAGGACTGGCGCAGCCGGACAACCTGCCGATGACGGCAACGATGGCCAACCTGGTCAACTCGCTCGGCGGCGGTTGGTATCTCCTCAGCGCAGCGGCCTTCCTATCGATGATCCTCCCTCTTGCCGTCTTCTTCGGACTGCAGCGCTACTTCATCCGCGGCATCGTGGGCGGGGCGGTGAAGGGCTGAGAGAATCTGGCCGAGCCTGGCTGGACGGATGAGCCGTTAGCGGGCGCCGGCACATTACGATCGGCTTCCGGACTTCACGTTGGGATGGTCGATGCGACGACGTGCCACAGCTTCACCCGGGCGAGGCGCGGGTGCAGGGCTGATACTGCTGCTCGTCGCACTCACGGCGTGTACCACGGGTCCGGTCGACCACCCGAAGACGGTGGGCCTGCCGTACGAGGAAGCTCGGCGGGTCATCGAGCGGTGGTGCCCGAACGCGAAGGTCCGGGTGGATCCACCTGGGGTGCTTCAGGCCATTGACCCGAGCCTGCTCTACGTCCACAGCGAGACCTACATAACGCCGGGACGAACCACGACCCCGCCGCCACCCCCACCGGAGGAGACCACTGAGCCGGTCGTCGTCCCAAAGGGCGTGGCGGCTCAGCGATTCGTCGCACCGACGCCGAGCCTTGAGCCCTGTGACACGAGTGTGCGCAACACCGTGACCCTTCGCCTCGAGACCACGGTGCCGCGGGTGGTCGATCTGAGCGTCGGGGACGCGCGGGCGCTGCTCGACAAGCAAGGGCTGCAACTCAACGTCCCTGGCAACGCGGCCGCCGAGGCGGCCGTCGTGCGATCCCAGAATCCAGCGGAGGGTACGCGAATCGAGATCGACACCGTCCCGCACGCGAAGACGCCGGTCACCGTCGAGGTGGCCATTCGCGTGCCCGACCTGGCGGAAGCGGCCGAGACCGCGGCCTGCCGTGAGCTCGACGGACTGGGACTCAAGTGCGAGCCCACGTATCGCGGCGAGGGTAAGCCGCCGGGCCGAGTGACCTCGCAGGAGCCGCCACCCGGCGCGCTGGTCGATCCGGGCGCAGTGGTGCGGCTGATCGTCGACCTCGCGCCGATTCCGGTACAGGTTCCCGACGTGACCGGGTTGACCGAGGTCCGGGCGTGCGAACTGCTGAAGAAGTTCGAGCTCGGCTGCCGTGCCGACGGACCGTCCGACCGTGAGCTGTTCGCCACCGTCGCTGAACAGGCTCCGACCGCGGGTGAGGGCGTCCCGCCGGGGAGCACGGTCACCATCACGATGGCGGTTCGGGTTCCGAGCGTGGTGGACCTGGACAAAGGCGACGCGTGCTCCGCGCTCGAGAAGGCACGGCTGACGTGCAAGCCAGTCGAGACTTCCGGACGTGGTCAGCCTGGACAGATAACACGGCAGGATCCAACCGCGCGAAGCGTCGTGCCGATGGGCACCGCCGTGACCGTGGAGTTCGCGCCGGGAGTGCGCGTGCCAGACGTGCGCGACGCGGCGGGCGACGCGGCCTGCGGTCCGATCGCCAACGCCGGGCTGGTCTGCCGGACGGACCCGCCGCCGCAGGGCGGCAGGCCCGGCACCGTGGTCGATCAGAATCCCGCGCCCGGCACGCTCGTCGCCGAGGGCACGGAGGTCGTGCTCGTCGTCCAACAGGAGCCCGACCCGGGCATTCCGTTGTGGACACTCATCGCCGCGGCCGCGCTGCTGGTTGCGGTCGCTGCGGCCGCCGCCGGCGTACAGCAGTACCGCAAACGCCGCCCGCCGGGCCCGCCGTCGGTTGAGGTAACCCTGCGTTCCGGCCTGGCCACGGTGCGGGCGCACGAGGCGCGGGAGTGGTAGGGGATGCCGTGACCACCGTTGGAATGATCCTTCAGGAAGACTTCGCCAACATTGGGACCGAGGTTGCCGGCGTCCTCAATCACAGTACGGCGGTGCCGAAGTTGCCACCGCTGACCCGCGACGCCGTTCTCGGCCAGGTGCAATCCTCGCTCGCCTCTCTGCACGACATCGCGATCACCGACCTCCTGCAGGTCGCGTGGTCCGCGTGCCAGACGCTGCTGAAGGCGGCCAGCGACTCATTGGCCACCGGCACACCCCAGAACGTTCACCTTGACGGGTACGCCGTCCCGATCGACTACGAGCCCGCCATCGACGTTCTCGTCGCTCGAAAGCGCATCGCTACCGTCACATTAGGGCTACGCCTGGCGCTGGAACTGTTCAACCTCGACGGCGTGGTGGAGCGCGGTCGCCTGGTTCGACTCTTGAGCGAGACCTTCGACGTCACGGCCACGGTGAGTCTCGCGGGGCGCGCGATAGCCGCTCGTAAGGCGCGTCTGAATCTGGCTATCGAACTCCCCCTCCCCGCCGACGGCATGCCGCTCGTACGAGCCGACAGGCGGACTTGAGTATCGGCCACCGGGCCGGCCGCTGAGCGCTTGGCTACGATGCCTGAGAAGCACCAAGATCGCCGTGATCATGAGCTCAGCGTCGCGACCTCGCGCCGATCATGACCTCCAAATCATGATCGGCGCAGAGGGGGCGCGAAAGAGGGGCGCGCGCCAAAGGGGGCAAGAGATGCCGGACCTGCCGCTATTTCCGACCGCGTTGGTCGGCAGTTTCCCGCAGCCCGAGTGGCTGATCGACCGCGCCAAGCTCGCGGGTCGCTTCCCTCCGCGTGTGCGCGCGCGAGAACTCTGGCGACCGGCGCCGGAATACCTCGCCCGGGCCCAGGACGACGCGACCCGGCTGGCGATCCGCGAACAGGAGGACGCCGGACTGGACATCGTAGGCGATGGCGAGATCCGGCGGGAGAGCTACTCGAATCACTTCGCGACCGCGCTGGTCGGTCTCGACCTCGACAACCCCGGCGAGGCGCTCGACCGAAGCGGCCACCCCAATCCGGTGCCGAGGGTCGTGGGGCCGATATCGCGGCCGAGCCCGGTTCAGGTCGGCGACCTCCGATTCCTCCGCGGGCAGACGAGCCGCACCATCAAGATCACAGTCCCCGGCCCGTTCACCATGTCGCAACAGGCTCAGGACGACCACTACGGCAATCCGGAGGAGCTCGCCAACGCGTACGCGGATGCCGTGAACGCCGAGGTGCGCGACCTCTTCGCCGCTGGAGCCGACATCGTCCAGCTCGACGAGCCGTACCTGCAGGCCCGGCCGGAGCCCGCCCGCGAGTACGGCCTGAAGGCGCTGAATCGGGCGCTTGATGGAGTGGTCGGCACGACCGCCGTGCATCTGTGCTTCGGATACGCCGCGATCATCCACGAACGACCGTCGGGCTACTCCTTCCTGCCGGAACTCGCCGACTGCAGCTGCGACCAGATCTCGATCGAGACGGCTCAGTCCAACCTGGACACCTCCGTGTTGGCCCAACTCGCCGGCAAGACCATCATGCTAGGCGTGATCGACTTGTCCGACCCGGCCGCCGAATCGGTGGATACCGTCGTCGAGCGGGTGCGCCGCGCGCTTCCCTACGTCGGGCCGGAGAGGATCGTCATCGCGACCGACTGCGGAATGAAGTACCTGCCCTGGGAGTCCGCCGTCGGCAAGATGCGCGCCATGGCCGGCGCCGCCCAGCTCCTGCGGAAGCAGTTCGGCGGCTGAAGTGTCATCGACCCAGTCGTACAACGGAACAATCCCCCGGCTGCTGGCCGCTGCGGCAGACCGCGATCCCGACGGGGTCTGGCTCCGCACCGACGACGGCACCCTGACCTTTGCGGGAGCCGCGGGCCAGGTCGGCCGACTCGCGGACCGGCTGCGTGACGCCGGCATCGAACACGGCGACCTCGTCGTGATCACGGCTCGAACCACCCCGCCGTATCTGCTGTGCTGGCTGGCCTTGGCCTCGCTCGGCGCGGTCAGCGTGCCCACCGACCCCACGGGGACGGCCCAGGAACTCGCGGGCCTGGTCGGCCAAGTCCAGCCCCGGGCGCTGATCAGCGAATCCGCGTTGTCGCCGGTCCTGGCGGATGCTGGTCTGAATGACCCGCTCGATATCGACACCTTGGTTGGGGAGTGGCGGGTTGACGACCCGTTCGGCGGGTCGGCCCCGGTTACGGATGTGACGCCGGACGACCTGGCGGTCCTGATTCCGACGTCGGGTACCACGGGGCGCTCGAAGTTGGTGATGCAGACCCACCGTGCGTATGCCATGGCGGGCGAGGGGTTCCCGTACTGGATGGAGCTCACATCGGACGACCGCCTGATGACGTCGCTGCCCCTGTTTCATATCAACGCTCCGGCGTACTCGGTCATGGGATCCCTCGCCTGCGGAGCGGGTCTGGTCCTGCTGCCGCGCTTCTCGGCCAGTGGTTTTCTGGACTCGGCCCGGCGTCACGGCGCGACCGAGTTCAACGCGATCGGCGCGATGCTCGAGATGCTGATGCGCCGGCCGCCGCGGCCCGACGACGCGGAGACATCACTTCGGCTGTGTTACACCGGGCCATCCCCGGCCCAGGACTGGCAAGAAGAGTTCGAACGGAGATTCGGCCTGCGCGTCGTCTGCGGCTACGCCATGTCGGAGTCACCGTACGGTCTGATCTGGCGGCACGGCACGCGCCCGTTCGGCACGCTCGGCTCGGTGCGCCAGCACCCGACGCTGGGTACCGTCAACGAGGCCCGCGTGGTGGACGACGAGCGCGAATGCGATCCGGGGGAGATCGGCGAGCTGTTGCTGCGCAACCCGACGATCACGCCCGGGTACTGGGGCATGCCCGAGGAGACCGCGGCCGCGGTTGTCGGTGGCTGGATGCACACCGGCGATCTCGTCACCGTGAACGCGGACGGAACGTACACGTTCGTGGCCCGGCGCAAGGAGGTGCTGCGCCGGCGTGGGCAGAACCTCTCGCCGGCCGAGGTTGAGGACGCCATCGCGGCGCATCCCGCCGTGCTCGAGGTCGCCGTCGTCGGCGTCGAGTCGGAGCTCACCGAGGATGAGGTGAAGGCCTTCGTCGTGGCCGAACCCGGCGCCGTGCTCGACTTCGATGAGCTTCGCACGTGGACCGGCGAGCGGATTTCGGCGTTCAAGGTGCCGCGCTTCTGGCAGACCGTGGACGCGCTGCCCCGTACTCCGACCTCGCGCGTGGCGAAGCATCGGCTGCCGATCGGTCACACGCCGGATGAGTACGACGCCGGGACCGCGCCCACGCCACGACAGACGAAGGGACACGCATGACCGGGTACACCACGTCAATCGGTTCCTCCGACGAGACAACCATCACCGTCCTCGGCCATGATCTGGCGCGGGACCTGATGGGGCAGGTCAGCTTCGGCGAGCTCGCGTTCTGGCTCGTAGCTCTGCGCCGACCTACGGGTGGCGAGTTGCGGGTGTTCGAGGCCGTGCTCGTCGCACTCGCCGAGCACGGCCTGACCGCGTCCGCGATCGCCGCCCGGCTCACGCTCACCGGCGCACCGGAGTCGGTGCAGGGGGCCATGGCCGCCGGGCTGCTCGGTGGAGGGTCGCGCTTTCTCGGCGTAACGGAGGACACCGGACGCTTCCTAGCCGCGGCACTGGACCGCCGCGCCGCGAAGGGTGACGACCTGCCCACCACCGACAGCGAGTGGGACACCCTCGCTCTGGAGGCGGTGCGGGCGCAGCGATCCGCCGACCGCTACGTGCCTGGCCTCGGGCATAACGTTCACCGGTCCGGTGATCCGCGAACGCCGGCGTTGCTGCGGATCGCCGAGGAGGAAGGGCTGCGCGGGCCGCACCTGCGGCTGTTCGAGGCGATCGGGCGCGTCCATCCGGAGGTGCTCGGTCGTACGCTGCCCCTCAACGGCGCGGGCGCGTGCGGCGCCGCGATGTGCGACCTCGGTCTACCGGTGCAGACGCTGCGTGGCTTCGCCCTGCTGGCCCGAGCCGCCGGGCTGGTGGGTCATATCGGGGAGGAGATGCGCCGGCCGATCGGCTTCGACGTCTACGTCAACGTTGACCGCGCGACGGACTACGAGGCACCCACGGCGCCGGCCGATTGACCGTCACTCGACCGGCGTCGGGTGCGCCCGCCTAGATGCGGAAGAACAGGTTCAGGTAGCGCTCGGCTAGGTCCATGTCGCCGCGGACCGTTCCGAAGTTGCCGCGCCCGAACGCGGTCAGTACGAGGCTTCCGGCGTCGAACTCGATGTAGGCCGGCAGGCTCTCGATCTCGCCGGGCTCGTAGGTCAGACCCTGGTCGCTCACCGAGACCCGGTAGTCGCCAGCGTTGCGGCCGGTAACCCGGATGCCGATGGTGAACGGCTCTTTCAGCTCGTCCGTCTTCACGGTGCCCTGCCAGATGGCGAACATGTACGGAACCAGCAGGTCAGCGGTGTCGCCCGGAAGGCCGTGTGCCTTTCCGGTGCCCTGCCGGAGGTCCCAGCCGTGCACGCCGTAGTCCATCAGCTGGCCGGCTGCGTAGAAGAAGGCCGGCACCGGACCCATGTACGGGTGGGTGACCATGAAACCGGTCCACTGGTCGGCGCTGAGCGGTTGCAGGATGCCCTGCATCTTCTCGAAGTCCGACTTCAGACGCTGCATCAGTTCGGGCTGCGGGATCTCCCGCAGCGCGCCCGCTCCCTCGTCCACCTTCCGGCTCATCGCGGCGAGGCCGTGTGGGGCCGGCACGTCCGGACCGGTGCCGCGGGCCGCGTCGAAGGCTCGGAAGTAGCCCTCGGTCGTGTCGACGATGTGCGCGATGACGTCGCGAGTCTGCCATCCGCTGCACGCGGTGGGTGCGTTCCACGCCTCGGGCCGGTCCGCCATCGCGAACATCCGCTCGGCCTCGTTGCGCACCACCCGGAGAATGGTGTCCTTGCCCTCGTACGTCATGGCGTTCCACTCACTCATTTCCAGACCTCTTTCGCTAGAGCCGAATGTGTAGGGATGGGGATCGCCTTACCTAACCCTTGCTCGCGGGCATTACTCGTGGGCTTACTCGTGGGCTTACTCGTCGAGCTGACGGCCAGCGAAGTACATCAGCGGGTCACTCAGAAGTTCGATCTGGATACCGTCCGGATCCTTGAAGTACATCGATTCCGCAATGCCCTGATCCGGCCCGAAATACGTCACCCCCGCCTCGTCGAGCCGCGTCCGCAGTTGCTCCCAGCGGTCACGCGGCACTGAGATCGCGATGTGTTGGACGGAGCCGATCGACTCGACGCCGGGCTGCAGGCCGAGCCCGGGAAAGTCGAAGAAGCCGAGCAGCGTCCGGTTGCCCAGGTCGAAGAAGAAGTGCGAGGAACCCTTGTAATCCCGGTTCTCGACCAGTTCCACCAATGGGAACCCGAGTAGGTCTTGGTAAAACTGGACGGTCCGTTCCACGTCCGAGCAGATCAGGGCGGCGTGATGGATGCCCCGGCCCGGCGTCGACTCCCGCTCCGCGGGCGGGCGCAAGTACTGATCGCGCAACTGCGCACGCCGGGCTTCGAGCTCCACCAGTTCCGACTCGGTTGGCATGGCTGACACCTCCGATCGTTTCCTGCGCAAGTACCTGTCCCGGATCGTAACGCTCCCGACGCCCGACAGCAGCACGAGCGGGCGGGGATTTTGTCCGACCTGGACCACCATAGAAAATGGTCAACGCGGCGGCCCGTCGGATTTGCGACTGCGCCATTGACCATCCCCGATGATCGGACTCTACTCGTTTGACCCAGCGACTTTCATAAGGTCATCACGAGTCCCCAAGCCCCGGGAGGTACAGGATGAACAGGCAACCGGCCAAGATCATTGGGGCCGCCATCGGCCTCGGGCTCGTCCTTGCCGTGTCCACGGCCAGTGTCGCCTCCGCCAAACCTGACGGAGTCGGCGACCTGACCCAGCGCATTGAGACCGTAGCGACCACCATCCCCACAGACCAGCACACGACCGTGGAAGCACAGTGCGCGGCCGATGAGATCCTGACCGGAGGTGGATTCGTCGTCGCCAGCATCGGGCCCAACGACAAGGTGTTCGCGAACACTCCAGCTCCGGACAACACCTGGCACGTTGAGATCTTCAACGGGTCAGGTGTTGCGCTCCCGGTATGGGTGTCCGCGGTGTGCTTGGGGAGTGCCCCCAAATAGCCAGTCCGGCGCGAGTTCCCCTGGTATTCCAGCCGCCGCCGCGCGATCCGCGGTTCCGTCCACAGCGGAGTGAGTTGGTCGGCCCGGACCAGTCAGGTCAAGTGCTCGATCCGGTTGGCGATGGGTGTCCCGACCTCGATCGTCCGGCTGACCGTGCAGAGCCGGTCGTGCGACTTCTTGACGATGTCCGGCAGCACCGCTCTGGCATCATCGCCATGCGTCGTGGCCGGAAACGCGACCCGGAAGGTCACCTCGATATCGGCGAGTCGGTTGCCGTCGGCGTCGCGCACCTTCGTCGCGTCGACACGCACCTGAAACGAATCGGGCGCGGATCGGCGCGAGGTCACGGTGTCGACATCGATCGCCGTACAGCCACCGATCGCGGCGAGCAGCAACTCCGTCGGGGTGAAGGCGTCGTCGTCGGCGTCGCCAATGGTGATCTGCCCGCCGCGGCTATTGGTGATGGTGAACTGACCGGCTCCATTGCGCTCGAGGGTTACGGCGCGTTGCGCCGAAGATGAGCCCATACCGCCAAGCTACTCGTGTTCCGTAAATACGCAGTCGGGGGCAAACAGGCGGAAAGCGCTGCCCGCGCCGAGTTCTTCTCACCGCCTATCGTGTCGAGCATGGCCAGTTGGGATGACGTGCGCCGGATTGCGCTGTCGATGCCGGAGTCGCAGGAGAGATCCTCGCCCGATGGCATTCTCGAGTGGCGGGTGAAGGAGAAGCTCTTCGCCTGGGAGAGGCCCCTGCGCCGCGGGGATCTCGAGGCGCTGGGCGACGCTGCTCCCGCGGGACCGATCCTCGCCGCGCGCGTACCCGACCTCGGCGCGAAGGAGGCATTGCTCGCCGACGAACCCGAGGTCTACTTCACGACGCCGCACTTCAACGGGTACCCGGCGATCCTCGTTCGTCTCGACCGGATCGACGTGCGTGGGCTCGACGAGCTGCTCGTCGAGGCGTGGTTGGATCGCGCGCCGAAACGGTTGGCTCGGGAGTACCTCGAAGCCAGGCCATGACCGCGCCTCATCGCCGCACTCGGTAGTGGACGGGTAGCCGCGCAAAACAGCCTGATTGACACGGCTGTGCGTCCAACGGTCGGCGCACGGGTTCCCTTCGCGACCGTCACTCTTGATCAACGGAGACGAATTGTCACGACGCGGCGAGTGCCGCGGCTGGGGCGACCCGGCTGGCCCGGACGGCAGGGTAGAGCCCGGCGAGCGCTCCGATGATCAATGTAGCCAGGAAGCCCCCGAGCGTGGCCCACGCCGGCACCAACGGCGACCACCCCCGGGTCAGCGCGTATGCCGCCGTCACCGCGATGCCGAGCACGACGCCGCCTCCTCCACCGATTCCCGCCAGCAGCAGGGATTCGGTGAGGAACTGGGCCCGAATGTGGCCGCGGGTGGCGCCGAGCGCGCGCCGCAGACCGATCTCGGCGCGGCGCTCCAGCACCGAGATCACCATCGTGTTCGCGACGCCCACTCCGCCGACGATCAGCGCGACGCCGCCCAACCCGAGCAGGAGCGCGGTGAGCGTCGCGTCGGTCGCCTGCTTCGCGGCGAGCGCGTCGGACGGTCGCGAGACGGACACCTCGTGCGGCGCGCGGGGGTTGGCGGACCGAGCGAGCACCGAGTGAACCGCGCCAACCTGGCTCTCCGCCGCCCGAATGTAGACGGTCGTCGGATGACCGTCGAAGCGCGCATACATCCTCGCGGCCGACCATCCGATGAGAGCGGCGCTGTCGAGTTCCGGTGCGAGCGGCACCGGATCGAGCACGCCCACGACGCCGAACCACCGCCCGCCGAGCCACACCTGCACGCCGGGTCCGCGCAGGTCGAGCCGCTGGGCCGCGCGGGAGCCGAGCACGACCGCGGGGTAGTCGGCCGCGGCCGCGGAGAGCCACCTGCCGGAGCGAAGCGTCGCGCGCACGGTGCCCACCAGGTCCCGGTCGACGGCGAGGACCTCGATGCTGCCGGTCTGGCCGACCGGGATGTGGTCGTTGCGATAGACGTGCGCGTCGACGCGGCCGGTCGCGGCCACGGCCTCCAGCGGTCCGATCCGGCTGATCATCTGCACCGACTCGACCGGCAGCTTCGCGTCATCGCCGAGCAGCGTGCTGCCCGGCGCGACCGTCAGCAAGTTCGTTCCGAGCTGGCTCAGCGTCCGGTCCAGCTCCGCCCGGCTGGAGGCGGAGATGCCGACGACGGCGAGCATGGCGCCGATGCCGATCGCGATGCCCAGCGCGGAGAGGAAGACGCGCAGCGAGCGTGACCGCAGACCGACGGCGCCGAGCCGGGCGATGTCGGATGCGTTCAGCCGGATCGTGCTGGGCCGTCGTCCCCGCGTGATCATGCGACCACCGCCGTCGCGGCGACGATTCGACCGTCGCGCAGCTCGACGCGGCGCGGCAGCTGCTCGGCGATCTGCATGTCGTGAGTGATCATGATGACGGTGGTGCCCGTAGCGTGGAGATCCTTGAGTAGGTCGAGCACTGAGGCCCCGGAGGCGCTGTCGAGGTTCCCGGTCGGTTCGTCCGCCAGAAGCAACAGGGGCTCACCGACGACCGCCCGAGCGATCGCGACCCGTTGACGCTCGCCGCCGGAGAGTTCGTGCGGCATGTGCTCGAGCCGGTGTTCGAGCCCGACCCGGTGCAGCGCGGCCCGGGCCCGGCGGCGCCGATCGCGTACGCCGACGCCGGCGTAAAGGAGCCCGTCGGCCACGTTCTCCAGCGCCGTGACGCCGGACGCCAGGTGGAACTGCTGGAACACAAAGCCGATTTTGGTCGCCCGCAGGGCCGACACCGCCCGATCGGAGAGTTCGGCGACCTCGTGCCCGTCGATGCGGATGGTTCCCGTCGACGGACGGTCCAATGTGCCCACCATGTGCAGCATCGTCGACTTGCCCGAGCCGGACGGGCCGACGATGCCGACCATTTCCCCCCGGCCGATCGTGAGGTCGACCTTGTCGAGCGCGATGACCCCGCCGGGATAGGCTTTCGACACCTCGACGAGCTCCACCGCCGAGGACGCGCTCCCCATTACCGCGGCATCCGCACGGTCGTGCCGGCGCGGACGTCGGCGCCGGTCACCTCGACGCGCCCGGCGGCGAACATGCCCACCTGCACCGCGACGGTTCGGCTCACACCACCGTCCACAATCTCCAGACCGTAACCGCCCTCGGCCAGCGCCAGCAGCGCCGCAATCGGCACGGTGAGCACGTCCTTCCGCTCCGCGACTGCGTGGCGCACGACGACGGTGCCGCGGTCCACAGTGGCCAGCGTCTTCTGGTCGGCGACCGCGATCGTGATGCGCGTCTGCGGCGTGCCGTCGCTGCCCTCGGTGGATGCTGCCTCCACCGTGGAGACTTTGCCGGCCACGGTCGCGCCATCGGTCAGGGTGATGCTGGCCGGGGCACCAGCGACCGCCCAGCCGGCGTCCGCCGCCGGCACGTTCACAGTCACGACCTTGACGGTTCCGGTGATGGCGATGATGTCCGCCGGGGCGGCGGCGCCTACCCGTACCAGGTGATGCTCGACCCGCACCGGCCCTGGCGCATAGGCGATCCGGTCCGGCTCGACCGCGCCGCTCTCGGGCAGGCCGAGATCGCGTTGCCAACTCTTGACGGCCGTCGCGGTGGACGCGGAGAAGTTCTGATCGACAGTGAACCCGTCGTAGCCCAGGGCCTGGAGGTTGCGTTCGAACTGGGCAACGTCCGCGCCGTTCGTACCGATGCTCAGCGGCCGGTACATCGGCAGCGGGCCGAAGAGCAGTAGCACCGGCAGATCGTCGATGCGGAACAGTGTGTCCCCCCGCCCGATGGTGCTCCCGCCGGCCGGCAGCCACGTCACGGTGCCGGTCGCGCGGCTCGCCAGCGGCAGCCCCTCGCCGAACCCCAATTGCCCGTCGGCGATGATGTAGTCCACCAGGGTCTCCCGCTTGACCGTGGTGGTGAGAAAGGGTTCCGGCGACGACTGGGCGGCCGGCTCACCGCGCCAACCGAAGCCGACCGAGGCGGCCGCCGCCGCGGCGAGGATCGTTCCCACCGCCGCGACGACCAACCCCGCGTGGAGCCTTCGCTTGGTCATCAGCCCTGCCCTGGGCCGGCCTCGGTCGGATCTCCGATGATCCCGGCGCAGGCGCGGGTGGCCCGGCGGGCACCCTCGCTGGTCTGATCCCACGTCGGCTCGCCGCTCGTGCGCTCCGGTGGGTAGCCGTCCGGCCCCGGATCCGGGAAGTCTGGCGCGCCGTTCTCGCGCATGCAACTCGCGTACCGCCGGGCAAGGTCGATCTGCGCGGCCGACATGACGGGCTTCTCGATCAGGCTCGCCGGCACCGGCGGCAGCAGAGCGCGGCACTTCTCCTGGGCCGCGATGAACCCTGGATCGGCTTTGAGAAGCTTGAGATCACCCTGGAACTCGAACTTACCCTTGGGATCGGGATCGGTAACCTTCAACCCCTCGGCGCGGAGGCAGGCGACATAGTCGCGAACGCCCTCGACGTATGTCGCGACCTCGTCGGCCGGGACCGTCACCGCCGGCGTCCCGCCGGCGCTCGCGATCTGCTGATCCTGCTGGGGGTCGGCGCATCCGGCGAGGGCGAGCGCGGCCAGGGCCACGAGTGCGTACGCGGACGTTCGGCGTGATCTCATGACCACGACCGTAGGTCGAGCGTGATGAAGAACTGATGAAGAACCTGTCCCCAGTCGATGCCGTCGGCGGCGGTCCGTCCGCCGCGGCCCTACTCTGATCGTCGCGAGTGCTTGAGACGCGCCCATTCAGGCTGGCACCCGACGGGCGAGTGCTACACAGTTGCGAGGACCTTGGCGGAAGGGAGCCAATGGGTGCGAGGGTGTTGATCGCAGAAGACGATCGAAAGCAGGCCCACCTCGTGCGGGTCTACCTGGAGCGCGAGGGGCACAGCGTGCAGGTCGTCGGGGACGGACGCGCGGCGTTGGAGCGCTGCCGGGCGTACCGGCCGGATCTGGTCGTGCTGGACGTGATGATGCCGGTCGTGGATGGCCTGGACGTCTGCCGAATCCTTCGAGGCGAGACCGACGTGCCCATCCTGCTGCTGACCGCCCGGGCGACAGAGGACGACATCCTGCTCGGGCTCGACATCGGCGCCGACGACTACATGACCAAGCCCTACAGCCCGCGTGAGTTGGCCGCTCGGGTCCGTGCGCTGCTGCGCCGTACCGGCCGCGTCCCGACCGACGACACCGCCGTGCTGTCCGTGGGCGACCTGGAGGTCGATCCGGGACGGTTCGAGGTTCGGGTGGGCGGGCGCGAGGTCAACCTGACCGCCAAGGAGTTCGGCATCGTCCAGGTGCTGGCCGCAGAGCCGGGGCGCGTCTTCACCCGCGCGCAGATCATCGACCGCGCATTCGGCTTCGACCACTACGTCGAGGAGCGAACCGTGGACGCGCACGTGATGAACCTTCGGCGCAAGATCGAGACGGATCCGAACGAGCCGCGGTACGTGCAGACGGTCTACGGGCGCGGGTACCGGATGGGCGAGCCGAGGTGAGCTTCCGGCTGCGGGTCCTGCTGCTCATTGTCTTTCTGGTGGCGACCTCCACGGCCGCGACGGCCTGGCTCACGCTGCGCCAGGCCTCGCGGCAGCTCACCGACAGCGTCGCCGCGAGCGACCGAGACATCGCGCTCGCCGCCGACGAACTCGCCGACTACGGCCAGCTTCATGGCACGTGGCTGGGGATCGAAGGGCCTGTACGCACAATCGCCGACCGGCTTGGTCAGCGCATCAGGGTCGCGACCGAGACCGGGACCGTGCTCGCCGATTCGGACCTGCTCGCCGGGCACGAGGCGCGGCCGGTTAGCGGAGCGCCGACCGTGGTTGACGCCCAGCCGACCCTCCCGCCACTCGCCGGCGAGACCTCGGATGATCGCTATCGCCTGGCGGTGGCCATTGTGGACGGTTACCACCGCGGGTGGCTCTTCGCCGCCTGCGTGACCGAGGCCGGGTTCGGCGTCCGCGCGACAGTGCCGAAGCTTGGACTGCCCGCGTTCGAGGCGATCGACGCGCCGGATTCGACAGTGGACACGTGCCAGTCGCGAGCCGCCGGTGCGCCGCGCGACATTGGAGTTGTCGCTCGCGAAGGCCGCCAGTGCGCGCAGCACACCGACGAGGCCGCCTGCCTGCAGCAGCTGTTCGCGCAGCAGATCAGCCAGTTCGCGCCCGAGCCACTGCGGCTCTTTGTTGGTGCCCGCGACGTGGTTGCCCACCCGCTATCGGGCGGCTCGATCGCGATCACCGCCGTCGCCGTGCTGCTCGCCGCCATTCTGACCGCGGTCCTGCTGACGCGCAGGGTGCTTCGTCCGATCGGCGCGCTGACCGCCGCGTCGCGCCGGCTCGGCTCGGGCGACCTCGCCGAGCGGGTGCCGGTGACCGGACGGGACGAGCTTGCTGATCTCGGCCGTGCATTCAATCGGATGGCGTCCTCGCTCGAGCAGAGCGAGGAGCGACAGCGCCGCCTGATCGCCGACGTCGCGCACGAGCTGCGTACGCCGTTGGCGAACCTGCGCGGCTACCTGGAGGCGCTCGCCGACGGCGTGATTGCGCCGAGCTCGGAGATGTTCGCCTCGCTGCACGAGGAGGCGCTGCTGCAGCAGCGGATCGTCGATGACTTGCAGGATCTCGCACTGGCGGAGGCGGAAGCCCTGACCTATCACAAGACCGTGGTCGACGCGGGCGAACTGGCGGAGACCTGCCGGGCCGCTCACGCCGCGGTCGCGGCGGCCGCGGGCATCACGCTGGCCGTCGACGCGGGGACCGCGGCGGCCGTGGTCGCGGACCCGGACCGTCTGCGTCAGGTATTGAACAATCTGATCCGCAACGCGATTGCCGCCACACCACCCGGCGGGACGATCACGCTCGCGGTCCAACGCACCCAGTCCCCGGATCGGGTGGTTATCGAGGTTTGTGATTCCGGCCATGGCATTGATGAGGAACACCTGCCGCACATCTTTGATCGCTTCTGGCGGGCCGACCCCGCCCGCCACCGCGGTACAGACACCGCCGGCACCGGCGGCGGCGGTCTCGGCCTGGCGATCGCCCGGCAGATCGTTCTCGACCACGGCGGCACGATCGAGGCGGCGAGCGGACCCGGTGAGGGTTCGATCTTCACCGTGGCCCTGCCCGCCGCCGGATCGCGTGCGGACCCGCCTGCTTAGCAGTGGACGTTGGCCCCGTAGCCGACCAAGAGGTCGTCCCGCACCCACCCCTCCCTGCCGGTGGTGAAGTCGTAGAGGTGCGACCAGGTGTAGCCGCCGCCTCCAAGCTTCCAGCAGTCGAGCTCGACGTAGTGGCTCATCTGGCCCTGGCCGATGGCCGTGCACGCGGTCGAGGGTCCGGTCCGGATGTTGACGTAGTTGGTGTTGAAGAAGTATCCGTCACGTCCGTCCAAGATGGCCCAGCCATTGTCCGGACAGGACACAGCCATCGCCGGGCTGGCCGGCAGCACGGCGGCGACGGTGGCGGCGGCGCCGATAACGAGCGCCGCCACGATGGATTTGATTCGCATTGCATTCCTTTCTGATGGGTCTCTCGATTTGGCAATAAGTCCGATCGATTTGAGTGTTTGCTCGGCGCCTCACCCCCAATTCCAGGCAGCGTGATGCCGCACCTCACAGCGCAACGAAGATGGCCGAATTGGTACGGCGCGGAAACGATCCACATCGGATCGGTGGTTCGGCGCACGCCATTGCCGCGCCGATGCGCGGGATAACAGCGAAAGATTGGCGCCTTGCCTAGATGACTGGCAACATTCTGAGCCTCCCCGTATGTCCGGCCCAGGATCTACCTGAAGCCTGCCCCACGGCAGAACCTATGGAAGGCATCGCCATACGTCAATAATCTTCAATAAAGAAAACAATAAATCACTGCGGTTGCGCAACAAATCGCCAGCCGCCGGGCCCGCGTCGCAAGCGCTCAACACTTGCCCGTTCGCTCGCATTCGAACGGGGCAAATGGTGGACACTCGCCCTCGATTGGCACCGCAACCGCGCCGCCCCGCCGGCGGATCCGACCGAGAGTGTCTCGTCCAGCGGGATTCGTCACATCAGTCACTCTGGTCCTTGGCGTTTCAAAGGGGCGGAAGAATGCCAGATCCATGAACCGGAGTTGTGGTTGATGCGTGCCTCTCCCTGGTGCGTCTCTCAGCGATGAGGCGACACGGCGGCCCCATCACGCCCGCGTTCACCAGAATCGGTGCGGATGACGTTCCACTCCGGCGTGAGGTTTGGGATCACCCGCCACCCGGCGAGTTTCGTTGTTAGAGTTCGGGCGTTCAGAAGTGTGGTGCACCGGGCGACCCAGAATCGGGGGGAGTCGCGAGCGAATGCCCACGTACTCTCAGCCGGTCTTCCTCGACCCGACCGGCCGCCGGTGGCGGAATTTCAAGGCGTGGACATCGACCATCGTGTTGGCACTCGCGGTCGGATTCGCGGTGTCCTGGGGTCAGATAACTCGGCCGCCAGACCTAGCGGCACCCCCGTCCGCGCGTCCGGACCTGACCGGACTGCGCGACCCGCCAACGATCGGCACGGGTCCACTCGTACGACTGGTCCAAGTGCAGCGAAACCTGCACACCCGTGCGTTCGCCGTCGACCCGATCACAAAACGCGGGTTGGGGATGCTGGCGAGCGATGACGCAGCCGCTGTGAGCGGCAGCGCCTACGCGGTCCAGCGCTACGGGTACAGCCAAGCGGCGCACAAGACGATCTCGCTGACCTTTGACGACGGGCCCACCACCGCCTGGACACCAAAGATCCTCGATCTCCTGAGCCGGCATAGGGTTCCGGCCACGTTCTTCGTGGTCGGCGCGGAAGTGGTGCGGCACCCGGATGTGGTCGCCCGCGCGGTCCGGGAAGGACACACCGTCGCCAACCACACGATGACGCACGCCAAGCTGACGCCGGCGGGGATCGAACGAGAACTCGTGCTGACCGACCGGATCATCAGAGCCACCACCGGCAGTCGGACGACGCTCTTCCGACCTCCGTATGCCGGCGAGCAGCCCGTGAGCTATGACGATGCCAGGTCGCTCGTCGAGGCGACGCGGTTGGGCTATCTTGTCTCAGTCCAGGACTTCGACCCGGAGGACTGGAAGTATGGCGAGCCTTCGACGCGGCCGACCAGGCCGATCCCGCTTCCACCGACCACAATGGATAACATCACGATCCTGCTTCACGACGGCGGCGGGGATCGGGCCGCGACGGTGGCATATCTCGAGCGACTCATTCCCTGGGCCAAAGCGCACGGATACAGCTTCCATTCGCTGCCGCAGGTGAGCCCGGAATCGGCCGCCGGTACCGCCTCGGACCGACCGACCCTGTGGGATCGTGAGACCTACTGGTTTCATCGGGCGATGTGGACGTGGCCGAACTCGCTCCTTCAGGTCCTGTTCATACTCGCGGTCGTCTATGTCGTCGTCGGTGGACTCATCAACGTGGTGCTCGCCATCGCCCGCCGCGTCTGGCATCGACGCCGGTTCCGCAATCTGGCGCCGGCGCGCGACGGACCGCCGGTGTCCGTCGTCGTTCCGGCATACAACGAAGAGCGGGTCATTGGCGCAACGCTGCGGGCACTGTGTCGATCGCAGTACCGCAATCTGGTCGAGGTGATCGTCGTGGACGACGGCTCGACAGATCGCACCGCGGACGTGGTGGAGGAGATCGCCGCCGTTGACGGCCGGGTGCGGCTACTGCGCCAACCGAATTCCGGCAAGGCCGCGGCGCTCAACCACGGATTCGCTCTGGCGAAAGCGGAGATCGTGGCGACGGGAGACGCGGACACGCTCTTCACTCCGTCCACCATCGGCCACCTCGCTCGACACTTCAGTCTCGACGCGGGGGATCGGTTGGGGGCGGTCGCGGGCACGGTCAAGGTCGGAAATCTGCGAAACGTGCTGACGCGGTGGCAGGCCCTGGAGTACATCACGCAGGTCGGCGTCGACCGAGGAGCACAGGATCTCCTGCACGCCATGACCGTCGTGCCGGGTGCGTGCGCCGCGTGGCGCCGCGATGCGGTGCTCAGCGTCGGTGGGTACTCTGCGGCAACGTTGGCGGAGGACTGTGATCTCGCGCTCGAACTGCAGCGGAGCGGATACCTGGTAACTCAGGACAGCGTGGCCGAGTGCTACACGGAGGCGCCTGAGTCGTGGCGTGCCTTGACCCGCCAGCGATACCGGTGGATGTACGGCAACCTCCAGGCGCTTCGAAAGCACCGGTCGATGCTGTTGCGGCCGCGATTCGGTTGGCTCGGTATGGTGGCGCTGCCCTCCGCGGTGATCTCCATCCTCCTGCCTGTGGTCTTCCTTCCGTTCGTGTACGTCATGGCGGCGCTTATGATCGAGCAGCGCGGCCCGCGGCCGCTACTGATCTACGCCGCGCTCTTTCTCGTCGTACACCTCCTGCAGGCGGTCGTCGGGATACTGCTGACGCGGGAGCGAGCGAGCCATCTGCTCATGGTCCCGCTCCATCGCGTGATCGGCGAGCCGCTTCGGGCGTACCTGCTCTACAAGTCGACCCTCGGAGCGCTTCGTGGCACCGGCTCGAGCTGGAATAAGCTGCAACGCACCGGAACCGTTGGGATAGTTCGCGGCGTGAGGACCCCTACGTGATCAAGCCTCCCACTGGTGTGATGGCGGCTGGTGCTACGGCGATCGTGGCGATCGCGGCGATGACGTCGGCGGGATGCGAGGACCCTCGGCCAGGCGAACCGCGCCCGGTCATCACCGCCGCCGGCTACGTCGTGCCATGGGATGACCGCAGCGTCTCCGCCATCGGCTCGGGCGTGCTCGCCTCGGTGAGCCCCGTGTGGTTCCAGCCCACCGACGCCGGCGGCGTGGTCTTCGCGTCGCCCGAGGCAAACGCATCAATGCCGGTCGTCGTGGCGGAGGCTGCCGAGCACGGCATCGAGGTGATCCCGACGATCTCCAACTTCCGCAACGACATCTGGGACGGCGACCTGATCCGTACCATCATCAGCGATCGTCGCCTGCGCGAGCGGCACATTTCAGCCATCGTCGATCTCGTACGAGCGAACGCATGGCCCGGCATCGACATCGACTACGAGTCGCTGCCCGCCGCGAGCCGCGCCGCCTACAGTGCCTTCGTTCGGGACCTCGCCATCGCCGTTCACTCGGCGGGCGCACGGCTGACCATTACCGTGCACGCTAAGACCAGCGAGCCGGGTACGTGGAGCGGGGCGCAGGCGCAGGACTGGCGCGCCCTTGGCCAGTCGGCGGATCAGGTCCGGGTCATGGCCTACGACTACTCGTCGGCCGACTCACCTCCCGGGGCGATCGCGCCCCTCTCTTGGGTGGAGCAGGTCCTGGGGCTGGCAGTCACCCGGGTGCCGCGAGAGCGCATCGTGCTCGGACTCGGCACCTATGGCTACGACTGGGCCGCCGGTCGGCCGGGTCTCCCCCTGCAATGGGCTGACGTGCAGGACCTCGACAGCAAGCCGGGAGTCGAGAAGCGCTGGGATGCGGCGACCGAGTCGCCGTGGCTGCGATACAGCGACGGGCAGGGAGGCTCACACACTGTCTGGTACGAGAATTCCCGTAGCGCGGCACGCAAGATCGATGCCGCGCGCCGGTTGGGGGTGACGCGGGTGGTCCTGTGGCGCCTCGGCGGCGAGGACCCGGCAATATGGGACGTTCTCCGGTCGGCGCGGTAATACCGGGGGGCTGCGGCCGCCACGCTACTTGCTGGTGAACTCCTCGTACGCCGCGATCACGGAGTCGGTCGGGCCGTCTGCGCGGATGAGGCCCGACTCGATCCAGATCGTTCGTGCGCACGTCTCGCGGATCGTGCCGAGCGAATGGCTGACGAGAAAGACGGTGCCCGCCTCGGCGCGCAACTCGTGGAGGCGTTCCTCGCTGCGCCGCCGGAACTGCGCGTCGCCGGTCGCGAGCGCCTCGTCAATAAGCAGCACCTCGTGCTTCTTCGCCGCGGCGATGGCGAACCGCAGCCGCGCGGCCATGCCGGAGGAGTAGGTACGCATCGGAAGCGAGCCGAAATCGCCGCGCTCGTTGACGCCGGAGAACTCGAGGATCTCCGGAATCAGTTTGCGCACCTCGGCGCGGCTCATCCCCATCGCGAGACAGCCCAGCTCGATATTGCGTTCACCGGAGAGGTCGTTCATCAGCGCCGCGTTCACGCCGAGCAGCGACGGCTGACCGACGGTGTAGACCGCACCCTGGTCAACCGGGAGCAGACCGGCTATGGCCTGCAGCAGCGTCGACTTGCCCGACCCGTTGCTTCCGATCAGGCCGATCGCCTCGCCCCGATACGCGGTGAGGCTCACGCCCTTCACGGCGTGCACCTCGCGAATGGCGGGAGACCTGGAGCCCGTGACCATGCGTTTGACGGATGCGGCCATCGAGGCGCTGCCGGGCGTTCTGGCGCCGTGCACGCGATACACGACGTGGACGTCGTCAACGATGATCGTGGGCAGCCGTTCCTCGCCGGACGTTGTGATCGCGCCGGCCCGGGTCACGGACTCGCTCGTGTCAGCCACGTCCGTACTCCCGCTCTCCGAGCCAGAAGAACAGATAGCCGGCGACGCCGGTGACCACGGCCCAGCCCGCGCCGAGCAGCCACAACTCGTTCGGCGACGAACTCAGGGGGGTGCTCTCGAGGACGGCGTAGCGCACCAGGTCGATGTAGATCAACAGTGGGTTGAGCACCACGATCTGGGCCAGCACCGGGGGGAGATGCTGGACGAAATTCTCGACGCTGTACAGGACGCCGGACGCGTACATCCAGGTACGCATGATAAACGGCATGACTTGTTTGAGGTCGTCGACCTTGGCTCCGAGTCGGGCGGTAGCGAGCGCCAGGCCTGCGTTGAACAGCGCCTGCAGGAGCAGCGCGGGTACGGCGAGGAGCCACTTGAGGGTTATCGGCTCACCGGTGAAGAGGAGGATTCCAATTAGTACGACGACTGACGCGAGCAAATGCTGGAACTGGGTCAGCGTCGCCGCGATCGGCAGGCTGGCCCGCGGAAATTGAAGGGCTCGAATCAGGCCAAGGTTGCTCGAGATCACCGTGGTGCCCGAGAGCACGACCGTCTGGGTGAAGGTGAAGACGAAAAGCCCGGTGCAGAGATAGCCAATGAAGTTGGGCACTCCCGCGCGCGTATTCAACACCACGCCGAAGATCACGTAGTAGATCGCCGCGTTGGACAGCGGCGTCAAGACCTGCCAGAGCCGGCCGAGACGAGCCGATGCGAACGACATGATCAGCCGCGCATTGGCGAAGGCGCTGATGAAATGCCGGTATGACCACAGCAGCCGGGTGTACTCGAACAATCCCGGCCTCTGCCCGGCCGGGTGAAGGCCGAACCGGGCCGCGAGATCCTTTTCGGACTGCGCCGAGCCCGGTCTGGTGACCGCCGTCTCGGTCATGACTACTCCGTGGTCGGTCGAGCCCTGTGGGGCAGAGAGGGGAATCGCTGCGCCGGAACGATACCGTACCGTCGCCTTGTAGAGGCTAATACCTCATGCGTCGCGACGCAACCGTAGCGTCGTTGCGTTATATTCGGCAGCGTGGCGACCCAGAATAGGCGACCCGTGGCCGGTGCCGCGGTCCTTCGCGGTGAGATCACGACCGCGATCCGCGAGGCGGTCGTCCAGGAGTTGGCCGCCGGCGGATACGGCCGCCTCTCGATCGAGGCGGTCGCGCGACGCGCCGGCGTCGGCAAAACCGCGGTATACCGGCGATGGAGCTCAAAGCTGGACATGGTGTTGGAGGTCGTCTCCGACGTTGCCATTCAACGCCTGCCGATGCCGGACACCGGCAGCCTTCGCGGCGATCTTGAGTTCGTCCTTCGAATCGCGGCGCGAGCCCTGCGCCACCCCCTAGCTTCCCAGATCATCCCCGACCTGCTCGCCGAGGCGGCCCGGAATCCGCAGATCGCCGAGTCCCTCCAGGAGGCGTTGCGCGTGAACCAGCGCGATGTCGGCGGTCGCCTGATCGGGCGAGCGATCGAGCGCGGCGAGCTGCCGCCGGGCACGGACCCGGAAGCGGCCGTCGACCTGATCGTCGGCCCGCTCTATTGGCGGCTGGTGATCGCCCGGGACTCGTTGCCCGATGCCAACCTGTCCCGGATGGCGGCGGCCATCGAAGCGGCGCTGGCGGCCGGCTTCGCGGGAACCATCCCGCGGCAGATCGAAGACCGCGCGCTGGCGTAGCCGGGGCTTTCCGTGACCTGGCAGGCGTTGGTCAGCGTGTCGGGTCGAGCACCAGCTTTCCCATGGTGCGACGAGCCCTCAGATCCTCATGCGCCCGCCGGGCCTCCGACAGCGGATATTCGCCTCCGGGTACCGCCCTGAGGCGGCCCTCGGCCACCAGTGCGAACAGCTCAGACAGCGCCCTGGACAGAAGATCTGGGTGGCGAAACGCGTGCACCAGCCACATGCCCGCAACCGTGGTGGAGTGAGCGAGCAGACTGGCCGGCGCGATCGGTGTGGGCGGTTGCCGGTTGGCCATGCCATAGAAGGCGAGCCGACCGAACGGCGCCAACGCCGCCACGCTCTGGTCGGTGATTCGCCCGCCGGTCATGTCCAGCACCACGTCCACCTTCCGGCCGCCGTTCGCCTCACGTAACGCTTCGGTCATGTTCTCCGCGTTGGCGTTGATGGCGACGTCCGCGCCGAGATCACCCGCCAACTGGCGCTTCTCCGGGCTGCTCGCGGTGGCGATCACCCGCCCGGCGCCCCACGCCTTCGCCAGCTGAACGGCGAGACTTCCAACGCCGCCAGCCGCCGCGTGTACGACCACGCTCTCGCCCGGCTCCAGATGCACGCTCTTGCGCAGCAGGAACCACGCGGTGGTGCCCTGAACAACCATGGCCAGCGCGGTCACGTCGTCGACTGCCTCCGGGACGTCGAACGCTGCTGCGGCATCGGCGACGGCACGCTCCGCGTACCCGCCGCTCGGCACCACGGCCACCACGCGTCGGCCATCCTTGGTACGACCGACGATCTCACCGCCGGGCACCAACGGCAGGGTGGTCTTCGCCAGGTAGGAGTTCTCCGTGTGATGGGTATCGGCGTAGTTGACTCCGGCCCGGTCGACCTGGACCAGCAACTGTCCCGGGCCCGCCTGTGGCTCGGGCACCTCAGTCACGGTCAGGACCTCCGGGCCCCCGAACTCCGTGATCCGGATGGCGCGCATGGTGCGGTACCTCCCCTTCGGACGCTGACAACTCGTTCACCGTATCGGCATCGGGCTCGTCCTAGCGGACGCCGGCCGGGCAGGATGGCGCCGTGGATCTGGATTCATTCCTCGCCGGCGCCGTCGACCTGCTGGCGATCCCTTCGACGGCAGACCGGCCAGACCAGCTATGGCGTGCCTTGGACTTCGTTGTGGATTATGTCGGCCCCGACTTCATGGTCGAAAGATTCGAGTCGAACGGCAAGCCGAGCGCGCTCCTGTACGCGGGCGGTGACGGCGGCGCTTCCTCCGGGGCTCCTAGCGGCACCGAGCGACGGTTCCGCGTCATCCTGAACGCGCACCTGGACGTCGTGCCGGGAACGCCGGAACAGTTCCACCCGCGGCGTGACGGCGATCGGCTGTACGCCCGCGGCGCGCACGACATGAAGGTGTCGGCACTGGCGGAGGCCTGCGCATTTCGCGATCTGGCCACCGACCTGCCCTATCCGATCGCCTTGCAGTTGGTCACCGATGAGGAGGTCGGCGGGCGCGACGGGACGCGGCACCAGATCGAGCGCGGCGTCGTCGGCGATTTCGTCATCATCGGAGAGCAGACCGGCCTGAGCATCGTGGCCGATTCCAAAGGGCTGTTCCAGGTCTCCCTTCGGGCCAGCGGCGTGGGCGGCCATGGCGCGTACCCGTGGCTCGGCGATAACGCCGTGCTACGGGTGATGGCCGCGGTGGACCGGGTGATGGCGCATTATCCGGTGCCGACAGCCGAGGCATGGCGCACGACGGTGAACGTGGCCCGCATCCACACGTCGAACCGGGCCTTCAACCAGATCCCCGCCGAGGCCGAGGCCGTGTTGGACGTGCGGTACCCGTCCGAGGACGGCGACCTCAACGGCCGCCCGGTCGAGGAGATCACTGCGCATTTCGCTGAGCTATGCGGCTCGGGCGTCTCCGTGTCGATCGACCGTGTCGAGCCACCGCACCATGCCGATCGCGGCCGGGATGACATCAAGGTGCTCCGCCGCGCCACGCGGCGGCAGGGATACGCGGCCGCCTTCCTTCGCAAGCACGGCGCGGGCGATGGCCGCTTCTACCATCAGCGGGGCATCGACGCGGTCGCGTTCGGGATCGGGGGAGCGGGTCAGCACGGCCCGGACGAGTACGTCGACATCGCCACGATCGTCCCGTACTACCGTGCGTTGACCGGGTTCCTGACCGACCTTTCGCCGCAGTCAGACGACACGCGGCGCGTCAGCCGTGCCTAGAGAGCACGCATCCGATTGTTGCGCGGGTTGTGCTCGACCTCGGCGAGTCCCAACGTCTCCATCAGCGGCGGCAGGTAAACCCCGAACCGGCCCCGGTAGCCCTTCCTGAGGCCGTACCACCCGCCGATCGGGTTCTCCGGTGAGCGCCCCCACGCCTCGACCGTCCCCTCGGCCGCCGGCTTCTGCTCGTCGGCGCCGCCGAGCGGCATCCAGTCGCCGTGCGCCGTGAGCATCTCATGCAGGTCCTTGAGGCAACGGAGGTCGTAGTGGAGCACCGTCTTACCAACGGTGCAGACCAGGATCGGCGGATCCCGGTCCTCGTCCTTGTACATCTCGTACTCGGACGTGCCGGGCGGTGTCGTGAGCCGCCACGGACTCTCCTTCGTACCAGCGCCCTCGCCTGCTGCCATGAGGCCACGATAGATCCTCGCGAGTGTGCGACAGATGCCCGGTCCCGCGCGTTCGGACCGGGCGAGTGGTAAACAGTCGCGAGGATGCCCAGCACGCCGGGTGCGCCGCGGCGATCTGGTGGCTCTCGCGGCGGTAGGATTCTGGTATGACCGTGAAGTTGAGCGTCAGCGTTCCGGATGAGGTGGCCGCATATCTGGGCACTCAGCCGAACACATCAGCCGCCGTAGTGGCCGCCGTACGCGCGCAGATGGAATCCGCGAGCAGCCGACGGGAAAGGCAGCGGTCGGCGGCCGTCGCTTATCTGGAATGGGCGGCCATCACCGGACGCGATCGACTTGACGAGCTAGATCGAGCGAGTAGCGATATCTCCCTCGGCCCCGCCGAATGGTGACCCGGGGACAGATCTGGGCGTACATCCAGGGTTCCCGGCAGTACCGGATCCTCATCATCTCCAACGACGAGTTCAATGGCCTGGACGGTGTCTTCCCGTGGGGCTTGCGAGTAGCTCGCGACGCACCAGGCGGCGGGTTGCTCGTGCGACTCGATGAAAGTGATCCACTCCCGGGGGCATCCGTTGATGTCACGGCCGTCGTTCGGATCGACCGCACGGCTCTGCGGGAGAACCTCGGGTTCATCGCGCCCTCGACATTGAACGCGGTCGAAGCCGCGCTGCGAGACTTTCTCAACCTGCCCTGACGCGCCATGTTCACCGGTCGCCGTTCGTCGGCGGCTGCGACGGTGGGGCGTGGTCGTGGCGGCGTGCAACCAATGTGTCGATCGGCGGATTCGGGTCAAGATCTCGCGGATCATGAGCTCACGGTCGCCGAACAGCGTCGATCATGACCTCCAAATCATGATCGGCGGTCAATGGTGAGGGTTTCGCCTGGTTCTACGGGGAAGTGGCAGGCGGTGAAGTGGCCGGGTGCCAGCGGGCGCAGGGGCGGTTCCTCGACCGCGCACACCTCCTGGGCCTTCCAGCACCGGGTGCGGAAGCGACACCCCGACGGGGGATTGATCGGGCTGGGCACGTCGCCGGTGAGCAGGATCCGGCCCCGGCCACCGGTGGCCTTGCGAGAGGGGTCGGGCACGGGCACGGCGGACATCAACGCCACGGTGTACGGGTGCTTCGGCGCCGCGTACAGCGAATCCCGAGAGGCAAGCTCGATGATCTTCCCGAGGTACATGACGGCGATGCGGTCGGAGATGTGTCGCACCACCGACAGGTCGTGCGCGATGAACAGATACGTCAGGTCGAGCTCCTGCTGCAGGTCCTCCAGCAGATTCACCACCTGCGCCTGGATCGAGACGTCCAATGCGGACACCGGTTCGTCGCAGACGATGAGCTTCGGGCGCAGGGCGAGCGCCCGGGCGACGCCGATGCGCTGGCGCTGGCCGCCGGAGAACTCGTGCGGGTAACGGTTGTAGTGCTCGGGGTTGAGACCGACCAGCTCCAGCAGATCCTGGACCGCCCGCTTCGTTCCCTGCGGGGTCGGGATGTGCTGCACCTTGAAGGGGGCCGAGACGATCGAGCCGACGGTGTGCCGCGGATTGAGCGACGAGTACGGATCCTGGAAGATCATCTGCACGTCCCGCCGCAGCGGCCGCATCGCCCCCGGGGAGAGGTGGGTGATGTCCCTACCGGCCAGCACGATCCGCCCGGCGCTCGGCTCGACCAGCCGGCTGATGAGCCGGCCCGTCGTCGTCTTGCCGCAACCAGACTCGCCGACCAGTCCCAGCGTCTCGCCCTTGCTCATGCTGAAGTCGAGGCCATCCACCGCCCGCACGGCGCCCACCTTTCGGCGCAGGAGCGTTCCCTTGGTGATCGCGAAGTGCTTCTGCAGCCCGGTTATCTGAAGGAGGGTCTCGGCGGCGGGTGGGGCGGTAGGCGGGGTCATAGCGTCGGGGCGATCTCGTCGTCGAAGAGCTGCCGGCGCTCCTTCTCCGGGATGTGGCAGGCCACCCCGGGGCCGCCGTCCTCGGGGAGCCGTGGCACGACCGTCCGGCATGGAATGCCGTTGCGATCCACGTACGGGCAGCGCGGGTGGAACGGGCAGCCGGACGGAACGTGGATGAGGCTCGGCGGCGTACCAGTAATGGGCAGGAGCCGATCCCGTACCTCTCGGTCCATCCGCGGCATCGAGCTGAGCAACCCCCACGTGTACGGGTGCTCCGGCGCTCCGAATATCTTCTCGGCCGAGTCGTACTCGACGCCGCGGCCGGCGTACATCACGAGGATGTCGTCGGCGAGCTCGGCCACCACGCCGAGGTCGTGCGTGATGATGATGACGGCCGAGCCGAACTCCTGCTGCAGGTCGCGGATGAGGTCCAGGATCTGCGCCTGAACCGTCACGTCCAAAGCCGTCGTCGGCTCGTCCGCGATCAGCAGCTCCGGGTTGTTGACCAGCGCCATCGCGATCATCGCGCGCTGGCGCATACCGCCGGAGAACTGGTGTGGATAGTCGTCGACTCGCGTCCGTGCCTGCGGGATGCCGACCCGGTCGAGCATGTCGATCGCGCGCTTCCGGGCCACCTTGCCCGAGACGTCGTGGTGGGCCTTGTAAGCCTCGACGATCTGCGCGCCGACGGTGTAGAAGGGGTGCATCGAGGAGAGCGGATCCTGGAAGATCATGGCCATCTCCCGCCCGCGCAGCTGCCGTACCGTCTCCCGCGACGCGGACACCAGCTCCTGACCGTCGAGCCAGATCTGGCCGCTCATCCTGACCGACTGTCCCTTGTGGAGGCCCATGATGGAGAGGCTGGTGACGCTCTTGCCCGAACCCGACTCACCCACGATGCCGAGCGTCTGGTGCCGCTCAAGGGCGAATGACAATCCGTCGACGGCCTTGACCAGGCCGTCGTCGGTGTGAAAGTGCACGACCAGGTTGCGGACGTCTAGGAAGGCGGTAGGTCCGCGCGGCGGCCAGGCGCCCTCCCCGAATCCCGATGATGGGGTCACGACGACGCCATGCTCGCTCATGACAGCCGGACCCGTGGATCGATGACCGCGTACGCGATGTCCACGATCAGGTTGGCGAGGATGATGAAGAACGCGCCGAGCGTGACGACTCCCAGCACCTTCGGCAGATCGTTGCTCGTGACGGCGTCAACGGCGTACTTTCCAATGCCGTTGAGGGAGAACGTGCTCTCGGTGAGGATCGCGCCGCCGAGCAGCAGGCCCAAATCGAGCCCGAAGATGGTGACCACCGGGGTGAGCGCGTAGCGAAGGCCGTGCTTGGTGACGACGGTCCGCTCGACCAGGCCCTTGGCGCGCGCGGTCCGGATGAAGTCCTCGTTCATCGTCTCCAGCATCCCGGCGCGGGTGAGCCGGGCGTAGGCCGCCGCGTAGAGGAAGGCCAGCGTGATCCAGGGCAGGGTGAGGTCGTACGCCCACTGCAGCGGATCCTCGGTGATGGGGGTGTAACTTCCGCCGGGAGGGAACCAGCCGAGGTTGTACGAGAAGATCGACAGGGCCAGAAGTCCGGTGAAGAATATCGGCAGCGAGACGCCAGCCAGCGCGATACCCATCGCGCCCCGGTCGAAGATGCTGCCCTTGCGCAGCGCCGACAGGACGCCGATGGAGACCCCCACCACCAGCCAGATGATCGCGGCGCCGGCGGCGAGCGACAAGGTCACGCCGATGCGGTCCGTCAGGTCCGGCCAGACCGGATTCTGCGTGATGAAGGAGTAGCCGAAGCACGGCGCCGGGCAGTGCTCGACCGTCGGTCCAGTGCTGAAATCCGCACCCGCCACCAAGCCCTTGGCGAAGCGGCCGTACTGCACGTAGAAGGGGTCGTTGAAGCCGAGCTTCTCGGCCATCTCGGTGAGCTGCTCCGGGCCGGCGGTCCGGCCGACGTACCGCGACGCCAACGTCTCCGGCGTCGCCCCGGCGAGCCTCGGCACGAGGAAGAAGATTGCGAACGTGACGACGCTGACCACGAATAGCAGAAAAACCGCTGCGACGAGTCGGCGCAGAACGTATGCCACCACGACTATCGGCTCGGGTGGCCGGCGAGCTAACCCCGCCGGCCACCCATCGCCATCACCTGCCTTCCTTTACTGCTTGAGACCCCTTACTGCTTGAGGCCCAGTGAGATGTAGTCGTACATCTGGAACCCGTCGTTGACGAAGACGTTCGTCAGCACCGGCGGGCGGTAGAGCAGCCCGCGGGCCCAGATGCCCGGCAGCACCAGCGCCGCCTCCATAACCTTCCGGTCGATCTGTGGCCAGATCGCCTCACGCGCCGCGACGTCGGTGGTCGCCAATGCCTGGTCGAACAGAGCATCGACCGCCGGCAGCTTCACGCTCAGGTTGGTGTTGCCGCCCGAGGCCCGGATCACCCGGCTATCCGCGATCTGCTGCAGGAATCCGAATCCGTCCGGCCAGTCAGCGCCCCAACCGTTGACCATCAGGCCGAGCTTGTTGGCCTTGGCGTAGTCCGGCTTGCCGGCGTAGAGCTTGAAGTAGTCTCCGGCCGGGTACGGCTTGAGCGTGGTCTGGATGCCGACCTTCGCCAGCGACTGCTGCATCGACTCGGCCGTCGCCTTCTCCTTTGGTCGCTCGGCGCGGTAGGAGATGTTGGTCGCGAAGCCGTTCGGCTGGCCGCACGCGGCGAGCTCCTGCTTGGCCGCGTCGACATCGCCGTTGGGCTTGGACCCGAAGTTGTACAGGTCGAACTTCTGGGCACCCGGAATGAGGGGCGGCAGCATGTTCGTCGCGATGTCGCCGCCGGGCGGGCCGCCGTACGCACGCTGGTAGCCCTCGTGGTCAACGCCGTACTCGACCGCCTTGCGGCAGTGAATATTGTTCAACGGAGCCACGTCCGGGTTTATCGAGACGTACCAGAGCCGAGCCACCTGCGCGGAGTCGGCGTTCTTACGCAGGTTCTGGTCGCTGAGGATCCGTGCCTGGGTGGCCGGCTGCACGCCGGTCCCGGCGATGTCGACATCAAGATCGCCGGAGATGAGCCGGGCGTCGATGTCGTCGGCGTTGACGTTGAGCGCGACATCAAGCTGATCGGGCAACGCCGTGCGATTTGGATCGGTCGCCGGATCCCATTGGTCATTGCGGACCATGGTGAAGTTCTTGCCGAGGTTGTTGACCGAGAACTTGTACGGACCGGTCGAGACCACGTGCTCCTTGTACTTCGTACCGGTGTCCTTGGCCTGCGGCACGGGAATCGTGGCCGGGAGCATGGCGAAGTAGTCGAACCCGGAGAACGGAACCTTGAGCTTGAAGATGATCGTCTGGTCGTCCGGTGTCTCGATCGCCTTCAGGCCAAGCTTGTCGGGGCTCGGATCCTTGTACGGGCTGGTGTAGCCCTGCAGGTCAAGGAAGTCATTGAAGTACGTCGGCCCGTTGGGGAACGTCTCCTTGTCCAGCGAGCGCTCCACGGCGTACTTCACGTCCTTGGAGGTGACCGGCGTGCCATCCTCGAACTTGATGTTTGGCCGGATCTTGTACGTCCACGTCTTGGCGTCGTTGCTCGGCACGCCGAGCGCCTCGGCGAGGTCGGGCACCAGTTTCGTGCCCGCGGCCCCCGGTGCCGGCGCGAACATTGTCAGCGCCCGTCCGTAGAGGCGCACGAAGTCCCACGAGTACGCGTAATAGGTGTCCGCCGGGTCGAGCGAGTCCCAGTCGCCGGCGTTGGCGAATGTCATCGTGCCGCCCTTGGCGTCGGATGGTTGAAACACCTTCCCAACCGCCGCGTCGAACTCCGCGGTGGTCGTGGTCGTCGTGGATTCGTCGCCTCCGCAGGCGGACAGGGCGAGGGCGAACGCCGCGGCTGCGGCGATCGGTGCTACGGCTCTTCTTCTTCTCATCGGCTGGCACCTCTACATTTCGCTCGGACTGTTTGGGCGTCATCTCGTGGTGGCGTCATCTCGCTCGGGGATCGAGCGCGTCGCGCAGGCCGTCACCGAAGAGGTTGAAGGCGAGCACGGTGACGAAGATGGCCAAACCGGGGAAGAGCATGAAGTGCGGGGCGACCTGGAAGTAGCGAACAGCCTCGGCGAGCATGCCGCCCCAGGTCGCGGTCGGCGGGGGGACACCGAGTCCGAGGAAGGACAGCGCCGCCTCGAAGAGGATGTTGGTCGGAATGAGCAGCGTCGCGTAGACGAGGATCGGCGCGATGAGGTTGGGCAGCATTTCTCGGAAGATGATGTACGGCCAGCGGGCGCCCAGGCTTCGGGCGGCGTCCACGAACTCCCGCTCGCGGATCGACAGCGCCTGACCGCGCACGATCCGGCCGATGTACGGCCAGTTGAAGAACCCGATGATGAAGATCAGGACCGCGATCCGCAGCCCGTCTCCCTTCAGTCCGAACGCCTCCGAGGGAACGACGCCGACCAGAGCGATCGCGAAGAGCAGCAGCGGGAAGGCAAGGAAGATGTCCATGGTCCGGCTGATCAGCGAGTCGGTCCAGCCGCCGAAGTACCCGGAGATGATGCCGAGGACGGTGCCGATCAGCACCGAGAGCACGGTGGCGAAGAAGGCGATGAGGAGCGAGATCCGGGAGCCGTAGACGATCCGGCTGAACAGGTCGCGACCGTTCTGCGGCTCGAGTCCGAACAGGAAGTCCCAACTCATGCCACCGAACCGCCCGTACGGTATGCCGAGGGACGGGTCGATGAGGTTCTGGTGGAACTCGTTCGGCGGATGGCCGAGCAGCCGGACGATCAGCGGCGCTACGAACGCGACCAGGACGAGCAACACTACGATCGCGCCGCCGGCCATCGCGACGCGGTCGCGCTTGAGCCGCGACCATGCAATCTGCCGCAGCGAGCGGCCCTGGATGGGCGCTCCGGCCTCGGCCCGTGGCGCGCCCGACGGATCCAGCGGTTCCTCGCCGAGCAGGGTGTCAACGGTCGACGGCTCGGGTCCGATCGTCACGGACGCATCGCCCCACCTCAGGTGAGCCCGAACCCGTTAGACGGGCTGCGCACCTGTTCGTCGTCTGCCTCCGCGCGGAAGCGCGGCATTAGCCCTGTTTATGAGATTTACCCATATTTGTGGGCATGTCAAGTAGAACCGCACATCCCAAGATCGCCCAAGATCCCCCTGGAATGCCGCCAAGATCTCCGTGATCATGATTTGGACGTCGCGAAATTCCGTCGATCATGTCCTCCAGGTCATGATCGACGCTTGGGGGTGGGGGGGCGGGGGGGCGGGGGGTCAGGATCGGCGCTCGGGTGGCGCAGTGATGGTGA
>JAXIPB010000182.1:0-11363 GCA_045403155.1 Micromonosporaceae bacterium | reverse complement strand
GGCGATCATGACCTCCAAATCATGATCGGCGCGGGAAGTGGGGGTGGTCGGGGGAGTGCCTGGCCACCAGGCGGCTTTGCCCAGTAAGGCGGTCGCGGCGGGCACCAGTAGGAGTGAGATGACGAACGCGACGATGAGAATGCCGAGCGTGACCGCGAACCCGATCTCGACGAAGAAGGGCACGCCGCTGATCAACAGCGAGCCAAACGTGCCAGCCAGGATGCCAGCCGCGGCCGCCACTGTGGGCCCGGTATTCGCGATCGCGAGCGCCGCCGCCTCCCGGGGACTGCGTCCGTCGCGTATCTCCTCGCGCAGTCGGGCGGTCACGAGGATGTTGTAGTCCGTACCGATCGCCGTGACGAACAGGTACAGGATGATCGGGATGGTGAAGGCTAGCCCGGCCCAACCGAGCGCGTATTGGAACAGGAGGGTGGCGCCGCCCAGTGTCGCGGCGAAACCGATCACCACCATCACCACCAAGTACACCGGCGCGAGCACGGCCCGCAGCAGCCCGGCGAGGATCAGAACGAAGAGCAGTCCGGCGATCGGGAAGATCACCGCCAGGTCTCGGTTCGTGGCCGCCCGGACGTCGGCGAAGGCCATCGTCTGGCCGCCCACGAGCACCGCCCCATCCGAGGGGGCCGCTGCCCGCGCGGCGTGTCGAAGTGGCCCAGCGACAAGATCGAGTGACTCCGCGGCGTACGGCTCGGTCGCCAGAATGAGAGGCACACGAACGGTTTCGCCATCGGCCGAGACAATCGGCGGCAGCGGCGAGGCGACGCCGGTGACGCCCGCAACCCGCTGGACGAATGTGGCGACCTCCGCCTGGCTCAACGCTCGCCCGGCGGTGAGATAGATGTCGGTCGGCTGGAGTGCTCCGGCCGGGAACCCCAACTTGAGATCGTCGAACGCCCGGGCCGCCTCGGTCTTCGACGGCAACTGCCGAATTGGATCGTGGTTCGGAGAGAAGGCGAGCGAACCCACGGCGAGCCCGCCCACCAGCACGGAGGCACCGACCACCACGATTCCCGGCCATCGCGCCACGAAACGGCCAACCGCGGCGAAGGCACTGCGCCGTCCGGCGCCGGCACGGTTGGCGGGTCTCGCCGGCCAGAAGACCCACCGACCCAGCACCACGACGACCGCGGGCACCAGGGTGAGCGCCGCGAGCAGCATCACGAAGACACCGATCGCGAGGGCCGGCCCCAAGGTCGCGAAGAACCCCAGGGCGGCCAGCGCCAGCGCGCTGAACGCCGCGATCACCGCGAACGCGGCCGAGAATATCGCCTCTCCGACCCGTTCGACGGCCGCCACAATGGCGTCATAGGGCGAGTCTCCGGCACGCAGCCGCTCCCGATAGCGGAAGAGCAGGAAGAGCAGATAATCGGTGCCGATCCCGAAGAGCACGACCGTGAGCATGATCGGCAACTCCTGGCCAACCTCCGCCCCGATCGCCGACGCGGCTGCTGCGGCCAGCGACGTGGAGACGCCGAATACGAGCCCGACCGTAAGGAGTGGCAGGGCCGCAGCGATGGGGCTGCGAAAGATGAGCAGCAACAGCACCACGATGAGTACCAGTGTTGTGACTGTGACGATGCGTTCGGCGTCGGCGAGGGCATGTGCGTTGTCCGCGGCGATGGCGGCATCGCCGGTCATTCGTGCGCTCAAACCGCTGCCGGCGAGCGCGGCGGCCACATCTCGCCGTAGCTCACCGACCGCCTCGCGAACCGACGCGTCCTCGGAGGACCCCGCGAACGTCACGCCCAGCAGGCCGATCGCGCGGTTCGGCGACACAGATTGCTCCGGAGCGAAATGAACGCCGCGGACCGACGCGGACAATGCCGTGTTGAGCCGGCGCGAGAGGGAGGCCAGCCTGTCGACATCGGCGTGGCTGAGCGGCGCGCGATCCGCGCGTTTGACCACAATCACCGCGGTCGCACCCTGACTGTCGGGGAACGCGCGCCGCGCGAGATCCGCCGCCCGCGCCGACTCGGCATTCTCCGGAACGAGGGCCGACTGGTCCGTATTGGTGACGTCGGTGATCTTCGGCGAAACCGCGATGATCACGGCGGCCGCGAGGAGCCAGCCGACTATGACGAACCACGGCCTCGAAGTAGAGCGCCGGACGATGGTCCCAAACATCACAATCCCCCGGAAGCGGCGTGCGGATCATTAGTGGCATGAGATGCCTTCTGGCGTGCCATGCCTAATGGCATAGCATGCCATATGTCTCGGCGCGCCACACCCCGAGGCCTCAGCCACCCTCTGGGGTCGCTCGCTGTGACACGATGACGGGCGTGGTGACGATCGATCAGGCGCCCACGCGACGAGAACGCAAGAAGCTGGAGACGAGGCAGGCGCTCGAGCGCGCCGCTCTGCGCCTCTTCGCCGAGCAGGGGTACGAGCAGACGACGGTGGAGGATATCGCCGAGGCGGCCGACGTCGCCGTACGGACGTTCTTCCGTTACTTCTCGTCCAAACAGGACGTTCTCTTCGGCGACGTGGTCACCGACCGGGTCAGCCGCCTGCGCTCCGAGCTCGCCGCTCGCCCACGTTCGGAGACGCCGATCGAGTCAATCATCGCGGTCATGGCGCTACTCGATGTCGGCAGCGCAGAGGAGGAGGAGCAGATCCTCGCTCGGATGGATCTCATGCGTCAGCAGCCAGCAATGGTCACTCGCTATCTCGACCTGATCAACGCGATGCGGCTGGCGGTGGTGGAGTTCGTCGCCGAACGCACTGGACTCGACCCACGCAATGACATGTATCCCCTTCTCGTCGCCGGCGCCTGTGCGGCGTCCTGGGACACATCACTCACCCTGTGGGCGGAGTCGGGCGGCCGGCTGTCGATGCGTGACCTTCGCGACGAGGCGTTCACGGCCTTCAGCGCCGGTCTGCCCACTGTGGAGTCACAGAACAATCAGGCCAGCCGCAAGACCGCGACGTAGAGGGGCGAATCCGCGTCATCGATCGACTCGACGCGCCACGCCGTGCCGGCGACGAGGTCGGCCAGCTCGTCCGGCGTACACAAGAGATAGTCGAACCACTCCGTGGCGAGGTCGCGGTAGCGGACCCGTACCCGCAACTGGCCGCCCATTCGGCCAGCGGCCCGATTGCGCGCGTGGTAGGCCAGATGCAGCTCGTCCTTAGTCGCGTACGGTCCGGTCCCCTGCGCTATGATCTTGGCCCCGCGATTCGCCATCGCCGCGAGCGCGGCGAGGAAGCCCGGCGCGCGCTCACGCGACTCGAGCAGGCCCAGGTTGTTGCCGAACAAGACGAAGCGGTCATAGCCTTCCTGGCCGCCCGACGCGTGCTCGGCCACGGTCGCACACACCGTTTCTCGAACCCCCCGCGCGGCGGCGACCTCGATGGCTCCCGGCGAGACATCGAGTGCCACAACCGGAGTGCCGCGATCCTGTAGCGCCAACGCGAGTCGGCCCGCTCCGGTGCCAATGTCGAGCGTGCGGCCCTCGATGCGATCGAGTGCACGCTGATCGAAGGGTGGCCACTGGTCAGGCCGGCAGAGGTAGCGCGCCGCCGGTGCTCCGTTAATGAGCCCATCGTCGCGCTCGACAATCTCGATGGCTGGTCGGGGGATACTTCCGCCTATGGTGGGTCGCGGGCCGTGGCCGGTCTCCTCGGCGAGCGCGGCCCGCACCAGCTCGCCGAAGGCGTCGCCGGAGCGTGGCGGCTGGATCATTCGGCCACCGTAGCGGTCTGCCCTGTCGATGGCGCCCCTATTTCCGGTATGGACCCGGGCTAGGCTGGTTCCGTGACATCCACACTGGACACTCTGGGCGCCGCACAGTACCTACTCGTGACCACGTACCGGCGGGACGGCCGGCCGGTGCCGACGCCGATGTGGGCCGCTCGCGACGGCGACGCCATCGTCGTGTGGAGCGTGACGAACGCGGGCAAGGTTCGCCGGATCAGGCGCAACCCGGAGGTTCGAGTGGCGCCGTGCGACGTTCGCGGGCGGGTCAACGGCGACCATGTCGGCGGACAGGCGGCGATCCTTGACGGCGTCGGGACGGAGCGGGTTCGGCAGTTGTTGCGGGAGAAGTACGGATTGAGGGGTCGGATCACGCTGTGGGGGAGCCGGGTTCGGCGCGGCCGCGACGGCACCATCGGCATCCGCATCACCATTTCCGACTAACCACTTCTGGCTCACCACCACCGACTCATGTATTGCGGACGTTGCCGCGGCTCAGACGGCGCGGCGGCCCTCGAATGCCCGCCCGAGGGTGATCTCATCGGCGTACTCCAAGTCGCCGCCGACGGGCAGGCCGCTGGCGAGTCGGGTGACTGCGATGCCCATCGGCTTGACCAGGAGAGCGAGGTAGGTCGCCGTCGCCTCACCCTCGGTGTTGGGATCGGTCGCGAGGATGAGCTCCTTGATCTCACCCTCGGCGAGGCGAGCCATGAGTTCGCGAATCCGCAGGTTGTCGGGCCCGATGCCCTCGAGCGGGTTGATCGCTCCACCGAGTACGTGGTAGCGCCCACGGAACTCTCCGGTGCGCTCAATTGCCACGACGTCCTTGGGCTCCTCAACAACGCAGATGATCTGATCGTTGCGCCTCGGGTCGCGGCAGAACCGGCACTGCTCGGATTCGGCGACGTTGAAGCAGGTCGAGCAGAATCGTACGAGTTCCTTTACGCGCTGCAACGCGGCCGCGAGTCGCGCTACGTCCGCGGAATCGGACTGTAGCAGGTGAAACGCGAGCCGTTGGGCGCTCTTCGGCCCGATGCCGGGCAGCCGCCCAAGTTCGTCGATGAGATCCTGGATCGCACCCTCGTACATGGCGCGATCAGATGCCCGGCAGGCCCAGGCCGCCGCCGAGGCCTCCCATCCCGGCGCTGAGCGGGCCCATCTTCGCCTCTGTCATTTCCCGAGCCGCGCCGGTCGCGTTGTGCATCGCGGCGAGGATGAGATCCTCAAGCGTCTCGACCTCGTCGGGATCGACCGCCTTCGGATCTATCTTCACCGAACGGAACTCACCAGACGCGGTCATCGTGATCGTGATCAGTCCGCCGCCGGCGGTGCCGGTCACCTCAGTCTCGGCAAGTTCGGCCTGCGCGGCCTCCAGCTGCTGCTGCATCTTTTGGGCTTGCTTCATGAGCTGCTGCAGGTTGGGCTGTCCACCTGGCCGCACGGCTTGCTCCTTCGCTCGGCTCGAACTCGGCTCAGGGATTGAGCCTAGACGCCCACCGCAGCCGATTACGCGCTCGGGTTGGTTTCGCCGATCCGCTCAGCGCCGAATGTCTCGGTCAGCACCCGGATCGCCTGTTCCTCGCCCGTCTCGCGCACCGAGCTGGCGTCGTCGAGGGGTTCATCGCCGGGGTCGAAGCGAGGTTCGTCAATGGATGACGCAGTGGCGGCGGCAGAGTTCGGCGTGCGTCCGCCCTGCCCAGGGGTTCTCTTGGCCGCCGGCCGCCGCCTCGTCTCCGCGACCGTCTTCGCGGAGCTTCCTTTCGCCGCGCTTTCTTTCACCGCCCCGCGGTCGGCACCATCTGCACCCTCGCCTGCCCCACCATTTGCCCCACCGCGGGACTCCGACGAGGCAGCCGACGACTCGGCCGACGCCGCGCTCGCACCGGGGGTGGCCGGAGTCGGCCACTCGCCCTCGGCGCCGACATCATCCGTCGCACTCGATGCCGTCACGCCTTCCGCCGACGCATCGGAGACGGGCGACTGCGTGCTCGATGGGGAGAGACCGTTCATGGGGAGGGTCGGCGCCCCGCGGCTGCTTTCGTCGCCGCCGATCTCGGCGCGGACCTGCCATCGACCGCCGAGCACGTCGCGCACCGACTCGACGAGGAGTTCTGCCTGGGCGCCGAACATGTTCGCGTGAACGCCGTGCTGAAAGACGAGCACGATCTCGTCGCCGTGCACATCGCGCACCATCGCCTCGCGCACGACCGCCCAGGCACGTTGACTTCGCCGACGAACCATCGCCAGCACCTCGTCCCAGACCCGCCGGACCGCGGCGGCGTCGATTGCCCCCGGGCCGTCGGAGCGAGGGGGCGTGGGCGGCGCCTCGCCCTCGATCGGCGGCAGCGGCGTCGATACGACGGGCGGGGCTGCGCCGGTCGGCTCGGTTGCGACGGGCGGCGGCGTGGGCGTACCAGGGGGCGTGGGTGTACGAGGAGGCGTGGGTGTACCAGGGGGCGTGGGCGTACGAGGCGGCGTGGGCCGTTGTTCGGGCGGCGCCTGCGTTGCCCGTACCGACTCCGCAGCCGACGGCCCAGCGGCCGATGCGGCCGCGCCCGACCCGGCGCCGGCATCGGCCGGGCGGGCGTCCGGCGTCTCCGGCGTAGAGGCCGCGCCGAGGCGGCGCTCCATCCGCTCCAGGCGCTGCAGCACCGCGCCGTTGGAGTCGTCGGCTCCCGGCAGCAGCATCCTCGCAACGATCAACTCGAGCAATAGTCGGGGGGCCGTGGTTCCCCGCATCTCCGTCAATCCGTCATGCGCGATGTCGGCGAATCGCGAGACCGTGGCCTGGCCGACGCGGGCCGCCTGCGAAGCCATCCGGTCGAGCTGGTCCTCGGGGGCGTCGATGATGCCGCTCGCGGCGGCGTCCGTCACCCGTTGCAGAATGATCAGATCTCGTAACCGCTCCAGGAGATCGGCGGCGAACCGGCGCGGATCGTGTCCGGCCTCGACGACGCGGTCGACCGTGGCGAACGCGGCGGCCCCGTCTCCGGCCGCCAGCGCATCCGTCATCTCATCGATCAGGGCGACATCGGTCACGCCGAGCAGGGACGCGGCCCGGGCGTAGGTCACGCCGTAGACCCCTGCGCCGGCGATCAGCTGATCCAGCACCGAGAGCGAGTCGCGAACCGAGCCGCCCCCCGCCCGTACCACGAGGGGAAACACGGCCGGCTCGACGCTGACGCCCTCCTCACGGCAGAGCTTCTCCAGGTACGGCCGCAGCACGCTCGGCGGGATCAGGCGAAACGGGTAGTGATGGGTGCGCGACTTGATGGTGCCGAGAACCTTCTCCGGCTCCGTCGTCGCGAATATGAATTTGACGTAGTCCGGGGGTTCCTCGACGAGCTTGAGCAGCGCGTTGAATCCCTGCGGTGAGACCATGTGCGCCTCGTCGATGATGTACACCTTGAATCGGCTGGCAACCGGCGCGAAGAAGGCCCGCTCGCGGAGATCCCGCGCGTCGTCGACGCCACCGTGGCTGGCGGCGTCGATCTCGATGACGTCGATGGAGCCCGGACCGTCCGGGGCGAGTGCCACACACGAATCGCACTCGCCACACGGCTCAGGAGTTGGGCCCTTGATGCAGTTGAGCGAGCGGGCGAGGATCCGGGCCGAGGACGTCTTGCCGCAGCCGCGTGGGCCCGAGAAGAGGTACGCATGATGCAGCCGTCCCGACCGCAGCGCCTGCATCAGCGGCTCGGTGACGTGCTCCTGCCCGATCACCTCGGTGAACGTGCGCGGCCGGTATTTGCGGTAGAGCGCGAGCGCCACTGCGTCACCTCCCCCCGATCAACGTCGGTACGTCAACGACTGAGCCCGCGGTCACCGTACCGCCCACCGCCGACATCGTCACCCACGCACGAGAAGGCCCCCCGTGCACCCGCCAGAGCTCGCTTATCCTTGCTGCCTTCCGGCCCTGGGGTGGTTCACGAGATGGACGCCGCACGAGGGGCTCCGCACGACTCTACCCGAGTGACGGGTGGACCTTGGCTTCGGTATCGTGTCCGGCGGAGGATTCGCCTAGAGGCCTAGGGCGCACGCTTGGAAAGCGTGTTGGGATAACACCCTCACGAGTTCGAATCTCGTATCCTCCGCTCCTTTGGTCAACCAAAACGCCGGGGCGTCCGATCGGACGGCGTCAGCGTCGGCTCTGGGGTCTCAGTTCGGGTCTCAGTTCGGGTCTCAGTTGCCCCTGATCATGCCGGTATTGGCACCCCCGCCGGGCCGTCCTCGTCGTCTCCGGACCAGTTCCGACCAACGATGCTTATCCATGAATGCCGTAACGCCTGCTCCACGGGGATCTCCGAACTGTTGGCCAAGGTCAGAATCGACGCGGGTTACTGCAGCGCCAGGTGACCCTGGAGCGCGTAATAGGCCTCTAGGCCCGCAGCGGCACCGAGGGTGTTGAAGTTGCCCACCGCCTGCTCTGTGCTGGTCCGTACCGCCGCGCCCATCACACCCAATTACCCCTCGTGGTCTCCGCCCACCCAGTTGCCATCGTGCGGAGCGTGCGGAGTGATCGCGTTCTCGAAGTCCTCGTCCCGGCGGAGCGGGCGGCCGTGACTCCGGTACCGATCCGGGAACAGGACCGCCTCAACCCCGTCCAGGTCGAGGTTGTAGTCAAACGGCGACGCACCGGCAACGATCACGCCGCCGCGGTGAGGGTCCTCGACCCTGTACTTGCCGTAGTCGTTGGCGTAAGGGTCACGCCGGGTTGACTTCGACAGACGGAGTCCTTGCCGTGCCGCTGCGCGCCGGAGGCGCTTCTCCCGTGTGATCTCGCTGCCTTCCATTACGTGTTCCCCCGATTTGTGAATCTGCGCCCGGTTTGGGCGTGTCCTCTCAAGCGTGACTCGAAGACTGACTGGTCGCTAGGGCAATCATTGATCAACTGACTGGGATCTCCGGTAGGCGTACGACTCCAAGATCGTAGTTTTGGTGGCCGATGCGGCGCTGGACCACACATTCGCCACCGTAACTGTGATCTTTAGCAGTGGGATGCGACATAACCCGCACCCTATGTGTTTCGGGTCACTCCCTGAGCCACCTTTGACTGCGCCGAGTAGTCGCGCGATGGCGATTCGTAATTGTGCCGGGCACCATCGGTGGATGACCGCATGGCTGTGGATCAAAGTCGGCACCGCCATGGTGGGTGCCTTGGCGCTCGCCTCTGTCGCGGGCAGCAGCACGATGATCGAGCACCGGGAGGCGGGGGGCGCGGCCGTCCCCTCGCCATCGGCTGGTCCCAACGTGATCGATTTCTCGGGTCTTCGCGGCATTCAGTTCGGCGGGTCCATGCGCGTGATGAAGGGTACGGGGATCGTCTCCACCTCGGAGCCCGGTTGCGGCCCGACGTTCACCGGCATCAGGGAGGCGAGCCCGGTCTTCGAGGGCGACCGGCTCGTACTGATCTGGGCGCACGCTCCGCTGCGTACCCCGGAAGGCGTGACGGTCGGCACCTCGCTCGAGGACGTCAGGCGCGCCTATCCGTCGGCGATTCAGCTGGCGCGTACCTGCTGCTACACGACCAGGGCGTCGTGCAGAAGCTGATCGTCGGGTACGAGCACCACGCGCGACTTCTCTTCCAGACGGGGTTCGACGTCTGCTGAGGGCGCGTCGCTTGGATCAGCGACCTTCGGTCACCTAAGGCATGATCAGGAGATGTCCAGTCCGTCGCTGAGGCTTGTCGCATTGGGCTTGTTCGTGATCGTCTCCGCCGCAGGCTGCACAAGCGATCCCCAACGCGGTCCGACGACAACCCCCAGCACCGACGGCGCCACCGCCAGTGCCACCGCCGGCGCCACCGTCACGACGCGGCCTGCGGACCCAAATGTGATCGACTTCAGCGGACTCCGTGACATCCGGATCGGCGCGTCGATGGCGGAGTTGGTCAGAACCGGCGTGGTCACGACAGCAGATCCCGTCTGCGGGGTCGCAAGCTTCGCATCGATTCCGAACGCCAGCCCCGTGTTCGAGAGGGATCGGCTCGTGCTGATCTGGGCCCACGCTCCGCTACGCACCCCGGAGGGCGTCATGGTCGGCACCAAGCTGGCCGAGGCGCGGCGGGCATATCCAAGCGCCATCGAACTGCCCGTGCCGGCCGGGTCAGAGCAGTTCCCCGGACTGATCGTCACCGGTGCCGGCGATCGGGCGTACCTGATTCTCCACGACGGCAACCAGGTTCAGAAGCTCATCGTTGGCATCGAGCACTATGCCCGCCTGCTCTTCGACACCGGCTACGGCACGTGCTGATCGCATCCGCTCAGTCAGGGTCTTCGTGGTTCAGTCAGGACTTCGTGGCTCAGTCAGGGTCTTCGTGGCTCAGTCAGGACTTCGTGGCTCAGTCAGGGTCTTCGTGGCTCAGTCAGGACTTCGTGGCTCGGTCAGGTCTTCGTGGCGGTGGCGGCGGGATTTGAACCCGCGGAGGGCGTGAACCCTCACACGCTTTCGAGGCGTGCTCCTTAGGCCACTCGGACACACCACCGCCGAGAAGGGTACCCGACGAGCGTGCGGCCATCCCCGACGGTTCCGGCCGGCCGGCCCGCCCTCGGCCGGCGCTCGGCGCGTAACTCGGCGGGTGCTCGTTATCTAGAACAACTCGGCGGCAAGGCCGTGCCAACCGGCCGCCGGCGCGGAGGGCGCGGTTCATTCCCATGTCTCCAGACTTCGCCGGGCACTCGCCACCCGGGGCGTGGATGCGGTCGCGACCGTCGTCACCCGGGCACCGGGTTATGTGCTGGCTGTCGATGCGAAGATCTCCGGTATGAGCACGCACATTGGCGCCAAGCCGGGCGAGATCGCCGAACGGGTCCTGATGCCGGGCGACCCCCTGCGGGCGAAGTGGATCGCCGAGACATACCTCGAGGACGCCTCTTGCTATTCGAGCGTGCGCAACATGTTCGGCTTCACAGGCAAATACCAGGGTGTCGACGTGTCCGTACAGGGATCGGGCATGGGCATGCCGTCCTGCTCGATCTACGCACACGAGTTGATCAACGAGTACGGCGCGCGGACGCTGATCCGGGTGGGCTCGTGCGGCGCCCTGACGGAGTCACTCAAGCTCCGCGACCTCATCGCCGCGAGCGGAAGCGCTACTGACTCCGCGATGAACCGGATGCGTTTCGACGGCTTGATCGACTACGCGCCGGTCGCGGACTTCTTCCTGCTGCGGGCGGCCGTCGAAGCCGCCGAGCAGCGCGGCATCGAGATGCACGTCGGTCCCATCTTGGCGGTTGACGCGTTCTACACCGACCGGCCGGATCTTTTCGACGCGCTGGCCGAGTACGGCGTCCTGGCGGTGGAGATGGAGTCGGCGGCGCTCTATACGATCGCGGCACGATTCAAGGCGCGGGCGCTGACCCTCCTGACCGTCAGCGACATCATCAAGACCGGCGAGCGCATGACCGCACAGGAGCGAGAGCAGACCTTGGGCCAGATGGTCGAGATTGCGCTAGACGCCGTGATCACGGACCTCCCTTAAAGCCCAACACCGGACACGTCGCGATGCGCTGGTGCTGCCTCGCCAAGGTCACCGCAACTGCTCGACACCTGCCCGGTTCAGCGGCCGCATTCGGGGCAACGGTTGAACACTTGCGCCCCCCTGCACCCCCACGGCCCCCAAGATCCCGTCGATCATGACCTGGAGGTCATG
>JAXIPB010000253.1:0-7441 GCA_045403155.1 Micromonosporaceae bacterium | reverse complement strand
CCGCACGATGCCGTACAGATCGCACGACTCGGCCAGCCGCATCACCGGCACCAGCCCCGCGGACGACACCAAATTCGGATCATCAAACGATGCGCGAACCGCACCGGCATTGTGTAGTAACCTCACCGCGAAGGTGCCCTCCCGGACCGGCAGATCAGAGCGTCAAGAACTTCGATCTTCCCAGCCCGGAGGGCATCATCGCGTCCGGCGCGCCGTCACCAACGCTCATCTCATCCGTGGATCAAGGCTAAGCCAGTCTGGTCGGCCCTGCCACGATCGCTATTCCCGCGTCCGGGTCCGACGCGGTGAGCTGAACCGGGCGTGAGCGTGGATGGTACAGCCGCCCGCACTCCAGGCAGACTGGCCGGCGTGGCGGATGTTGGTGCGGCGGTCGATGCGGTGTGGCGGCGCGACTCGGCGAGCATGCTCGGCGTGCTGGCCCGCCGCCTCGGCGATCTGGATCGCGCCGAGGAGGCCTTGCAGGACGCCCTCGCCGAGGCGCTCAAGCACTGGGCCGGGGACGGTGTGCCCGGCAATCCGGCCGGCTGGCTGGTGACCACCGCATGGCGCAAGGCCGTCGACCGGGCCCGCCGAGACTCGGCTGGCCTGGAGAAGCTCGCCCGCATCGCGGCAGAGGCCACCGCGATGCCCGTGCTGGAGCCCACAGACGACGATCGGCTGGCGTTGATCTTCGCGTGCTGCCATCCGGCCTTGCCGCAGCCCGCCCAGGTGGCTCTGACCCTGCACGCCGCGAGCGGACTGGCGACCGAGGAGATCGCGGCCGCCTTCCTGGTGCCGACGCCGACGATGGCGCAGCGGCTGGTCAGGGCCAAGCGACGGCTGCGGGAGGCCGGCGTGCGGTTCGAGACACCCGACCCGGCGGAGTACGACGAGCGCCTTCCGGCCGTCCTGGCTGTGATCTACCTCGTTTTCAACGAGGGGTACCTTGCCAGCGGGGCCGGAGGGCAGGATTGGCCGCAGCGGCGGGAGCTCGCGCGGGAAGGCCTTGAGCTCGCTCGTCAGCTCGCCGACCTGATGCCGACCGAGCCCGAGGCGGCCGGCCTAGCCGCCCTGCTCGAGCTGCACGAGGCTCGGGCGGCCACCCGTTTCGACAGCGAGGGACGGATCGTTCTCCTCGAGGATCAGGACCGGCGACGCTGGGACCGTCGCCTCATCAATTCGGCCGTAACCCGGCTGGGCGCCGCCGTCGCCCGGGCGCGGCCCGGTCCGTACCAGGTCCAAGCCGGCATCGCCGTCCAGCACGCGATCGCCCGGAGCTTCGACGAGACGGACTGGGCGGCGATCCGCCAGTACCACGACCTGCTGCACGACCTGCAACCCTCGCCGATCACGCTGCTCAACCGGGCGGTCGCGACCCGGTACACCCACGGACCCGACGTGGCGTTGGCGGAGGTCGAAGCGGTGCGGGAGAGCCTCGGCGAGTACCGGCTGCTGCATGCCACGCGGGCCGAGCTACTGCGCGCGCTCGGACGAGACGATGAGGCGAACGCGGCCCTGCGCCGAGCGCTCGCTCTCGCCACCAATCCGGCCGAGCGCGAGCTGCTCTCGCGCCGCCTGGCTACTCCATGACCGGCCGGATTTCAACGCTCGTCGATCCACGTAGGGCGGGCCAGGTCGCGGCGATGGCAACCGCCTCATCGATGTCACCCGCCTCCAGGACGAGGAAGCCTCCCACGACCTCCTTCAACTCGAGGTAGGGCCCATCCGTCACGACCGGCCCATCGGGTCCGGGGCGGACCGTCTTGGCCTTCGCGACGCGGTCGAGCTCCTCGCCGCCGGGCAGGATCTTTCCGGCATCGCGCCACTTGCGGACCCAGGCCGAGATCTCACTCATCGCCTGACCGGCGGTAGCCTCGTCCATCCGCGCCCACTCGTCCTCGACGCCGCAGATCAGCACCGCGTACTTCATTGACCGCCTCCTGTTTCGGGGACGCCCGCGCGTCCGTTCAACCGTATGACGAACGGACGCGCGTCGGATTCGACAGCCGCCGTGTACGGTCATCGCGTGGAGGAGATCGACCGCGCGATCGTCGCCGCGCTCACCGTTGACGGGCGTCTGTCCTACACGGACCTCGCCGAGAAGGTGGGGCTATCGGTCTCCGCCGCGCACCAGCGTGTCCGCCGGCTCGAGCAGCGGGGAGTCCTCAAGGGCTACGCGGCGCGTGTGGACTACGGATCGCTCGAGCTTCCGTTGACCGCGTTCGTCGCGATCCGTCCGCTCGACCAGTCGCAGGCCGACGACGCTCCGGACCGGCTGGCCGACCTGCGCGAGATCGAGGCGTGCTACTCGGTCGCGGGGGAGGACCACTACCTGTTGCTCGTACGAGTGGCGAGCCCCGCCGATCTCGAGCGGCTGCTGCAGGAGATCCGGGCCGCGGCGAACGTCTCCACGCGCACCACGGTCGTGCTCTCCACGCCGTACGAGGGCCGCCCGCCAAAGGTGGCGATGTAGTTCCTCATGGATCAACGCCTATATAGGTGAGTTCCAGCGCAGCACCACGTGCCGCCCATGTTCGAAGCCGAGTTCGGAGAGCGTGGCCGTGTCCAACCGCAGCAGCGCGCCACCGCGCGCGGGAAGGCCGATCCAGCGGGCGGCGACGACCCGCAGTGCGTGCCCGTGCCCGATCAGCGCGACATCGCCGTCGTCGAGCAGCGGCGTGACGCGCTCGAGGACGCGGTCGATGCGAGCCTCGATCTGCCCCGGCGTCTCCCCGCCCGGGGCTCCGTCGGTCCACAGTGACCAGTCGGGTCGGTCGGCGTGTATCTCCGGCGTCGTCCGCCCCTCGTACTCGCCGTAGTCCCACTCGGCCAGATCGTCGTCGACGGCGCTCACATTGAGCCCGGCCAGTTCGGCGGTGCGAAGCGCCCGTCTGCGGGGACTGGCGACTACGGCGGTGAACGCGCGGTTGGCCAGGGCCTCCCCGAGGTCCCGGGCCTGACGCTCGCCCTCCGTGGTCAGGTCGAGATCCGTGTACGACGTGTGGCGCCCGCTGGCGCTCCACTCCGTCTGACCATGCCGTACGAGGACGATGTTCCCCACGATCTCCAAGTTTCCCTCGGTGGTTTGGCTTTGCGGTGTGGAACCCGTCACGCGCCGCCCTGTCGCGGGCCGGGCACCACACGCTCCGTACGAAGAGCCTCGATCTCGGCCCGCAGCGCGCGGATCTCGTCCAGGACGGTCGCGTCGATCGTTAGCTCCTCCTGCCGCTCCGGCTCCATGGCGCTCACCACGACCGCGGTGAAGAGGTTTAGCACCACGAACGTCGAGACCAGGATGAAGACCACGAAGAAGATCCAGGCGGATGGATGCGTGGGCAACACCTGGGCGGCGATGTCGGGCCACGCCTCCCCGGTCATGACCTGGAAGAGCGTGAAGAGTGAGCTGCCGAGGTCGCCGAAGTGCGTTGGCGCCGTGGTGCCGTACATCTCGGTCGCGAGCACGGCGCCCACGTAGAGCACCAGGCCGAGCAGCAGGATGATCGACGTCATCGCGGGGATGGCCGCGAGCAGCCCGGCCACGACCCTCTTCATGCCCGGCACGGCGGAGACCAGCCGCAGCGCGCGCAGAATCCGCAGCGCCCGGAGCACCGACAGTCCGCCCGCGGCCGGCACCAGTGAGACGCCGATGACGAGAAAGTCGAAGATGCTCCACGGATCGCGGAAGAACCGCAACCGGTGGGCGTACAGGCGCAGGCTCAGCTCCACGATGAAGATCGCCAGCATGAGGCGGTCGAGGGCGTGCAGGAGGCCGCCCGCGCTGGCCATGATCGTCTCCGAGGTCTCCAGACCGAGGGTTAGCGCGTTGACGACGATCACTGCGATGATCGTGCGCTGGAAGGCATCGGACTCGACGAGCTTCTGTACCTGCTCACGCCTGGTCACGCGGGGACTCCTGAGCTGCGAGGGGGCAATCGAGGGGGACCATATGCCAACAGGGTCGCCTCCTCCTCCCGGGCACACTGTGACCCACGTCACATGAATGAAATGTCGAGCCGAACGGCTGGGCGTTCGTGACCTGATCGAGGCGGCGCCGTCGGCCGCTGAGGTCGCCATTGAGGAGGAAGCCATGCGCTACGCGATGCTCATCTGCAACACACCCGACGACTGGCGCGAGGACAGCAAGCACGCCACGCCGGAGGCGATGCAGGAGGTGCTCGACTGGTTTGAGAAGTGGGGCGGCGAGGGCAAGATCGCCGATGGCGGTGTCGATCTCGGTTCACCGGCGAAGGCCCGCACCCTCCGTACCAAGGGTGGTCAGACCGTCGTCACCGACGGGCCGTACCTGGAGCTGAAGGAAGTCGTCGGCGGAGTCGTGCTGCTTGAGGTCGCCGACCTCGACGAAGCCGTTCGGATCGGCTCGACGTGGCCCCCGCTGCGCCTACCCGGGATCAGTGTCGAGATCCGACCCATCATCGAGCACTGATCCGTCTCCGCGGTTTCGGCCGGCTCCGCGTGGCGGCGGCCGGGGTCGGCGTCGTGGTGGCGACGCCGAAACCCCGGCCACCAGGTTGACCGGTGGGCTCGGCGCGGGGGGCGACCGCGCCGGACCCTGCCGCAACCTTCGTGTCCGGCTCGGCGGAGAGCCGGAACACGTTCTGTGCCAGATCGTCCCGGGGTATGTCAGTGTTCAGCGCGATGAGGTCGCCGAGAGAGTGGCGGTAGTCGATGCCCAGGCTCCGCTCGATGAGGCTGAGCCCTGGGTCGTTGAGGTGGAAGAAGCGATCTCCATCCCGAAGGGTCTCGAACTGACGCTTCCAGATGGCCAGCTGCAGTTCGCCGAACTCGACGCCGGGCAGGTGGGGCTCGGAAATCATCCCGGTGAACGCGTCGACGCTGTCGACGGAGCGGTAGATCGCCTTGAGCCGCGCGGCGAGCGTGGTGCGGCGTACCCCGGTCACCGCCGCGCTCTCGGCCTCATCGCTGTCCGCGGCGATCGGACGCCCATCGATGTCGAAGAGGGCCACGAAGTCGAGGCTGTCGGGATCGTTGATCTCGTTGCCCCGGGTGAGCTCGGGATCGGCGGGGAACGAAGAGGTCGACTCGCCCGTGATGCCGGTGAAGGAGAACGTCGGCGGCAGGCCGTAGGCGCGCCGAAGCTGGTTGTAGCTCGGCATGCCGTGGTCGCGTCCCCGCTCGATGTCCAGCGCCCCAAGATCCACCACGCCGCGGAAGCACTCGGGCAGGCCCGGACCGTCGAGACACCCCACGTTGCCAGGCACCGGGACCTGGAACAGCACGCTTCGCAGCTGGTTGTCGATCTGCTCGTCGTTCTTGTACTGCGACTCGAGCCCGATGCCCTGCAGCAACGGTCCTAATTGGAGCTGGCCGACGAGGTCGGGATTGAAGAAGGCGACGTTGAGCGGCACGGCGATCTCGACCTCGTGTCCGTCGTCGCTGACGGCCACCTCGACGCCCTGTGCCTCGAACGACGCCAGCTGCTCCGGCGAGTACCGAGCGGCATCGGTCTCCATCTCGATCTCGCCGTGAATCATGCTGTGGGCCCGGTATCCGACCGTGGCGAACTCGTTGCTCAGGTCCGTGTTCACCCGCGGGTTGTACCCGCGATAGGGCGAAAGCCGGACGCCGAGGGCGGGCAGAAACTCGTGGTAGGTGATGTACTGCTGCTCGGCGATGACGATCCGCCGCGCGATCTGGAACTTCTGCTCGTTGGTCAGCCAGTTTGGCAGCAGCGAGACGATTCGGTTGTGCTCGCGGGCGAATAGGGTATGCGTCGCGAGCAGCGCGATGTTCTCGTTCGCCCGGACGTCGCCGGCGACGCGCGCCCCGCCCGGCTGGCCGATGAGTCGGCCGTCGATCGCCATCGTTGGCGCGGTGGCGGCGTCGCCTCGGCTGTCGCGCCGGGGCAACAGCCCGCGCTCGCCGAGTAGCAGGCGGGGGCTGTTGTTGCTCATGTCGCCGTCGACCGGGCCCTCGCGCAGCCACTCCAGACGCTCTGCCGTTCCGCCGTACACCGCCCAGGCGTCGATGTACGAGCTGACGGTGTTCACCTGTTGCCTGGCGTTCCGTTCGCCCGTGCCCGGGGCGGCGGCCGACCGGTTGAACGGGATGTAGCCCAGCGTGTTGGCGAAGTCCTCGAGCGGATCGGCGCCATTGAAGGCGATGTTCGCCTTCTCGCCTGTCTCGTCGCGCAGCCCGAATGTGTGGTCCAGGAACTGGCCCCAGGTAAAGCCCCATTGGGTGACGCGGTTCTCTGAGAAGAGGTTCTGATGCTTGTCGTTGAAGACGCGGTTGCTGACGTATCGGCTGCTCGGCCCGGCGACTGGGGCGCTGCGCCCGTCAGCGTAGTGAGTCGGGGCCACCCGTGAATATTCGTTGCCGGCCTTGCCCCAGTCGGGATGGCTGCGGTTGTTCCCGCCGCCGTCGAGGCTCTGAACCTCCATCCTGGGCAGTTCCCGGAGGTCGTTCCAGGGGCCCCGGAAGTCCGCGACCGCGGACGGCGCGGCTACGCCGCCAATCGCGACGAGAAGAGTCACGAGCACGATCAGGGCCGGGCGCTTGTGTATCCGACTCACGGTCTTCTCCTCATCGATGTTCTTTGATATGTATACTTACACGTTCGTCCCTTAAGTCTCTATAGGGAGACTTATAGGTTTTCATTAACTCCGTGCGCCTACTGGAACTCCGCCCGTCGACCCGCGATCATTTGCTCATGTGGAAGGCTCTCCGGCGGGAAACGCCGTCCTTCGCGGCGCTGTATGCCCAGGCGCTCGATCGCCTGAGTGATTCGAGCCCGCCGCAGCGGGTGGGCGGTCTGCGCACGCTGGAGGTGCTCGGGTCGCAGCACCCCGAGCACCGCCAGGCCATCGTTGACGTCCTGTGTGCGTACCTGCGGATGCCGGCCGTCGAGGATGGCCGACTACGCCTGGCCGCGATGACCATTCTCGCCAGCCATTTGCGCCCGTCCGAGCCGGGATTCTGGGGCGGGGCAAGCCTCGACCTCGCCGGGGCCACGCTGACCGACTTCGACCTGTCCGGGTGTCGGGTCGACGGTGAGCTGCGCCTGGATCACGCGGTACTCCTGGGTTCGACAAAGTTCCGCTGCCTCCATGTCGGCGGGCCGCTGAGCCTTCGTGGCGCAACCCTGCACGACCACGCGTGGATCGAGCGGTCGGTCTTCCGCGGGCCAGCCATCTTTGAATCCACTACGTTCGATGGCGACGCATGGTTCGGCGACGCGACCTTCGCGGGCCGATCGAGTTTCGCCGGCGCGGAGTTCCGCGGGCACGCGTGGTTCGGCGGCTGCGCCTTTCGCGCGTTTGTGGACTTCGGCGCGGCCGTCTTCCGGCGCTCGGCCGGGTTCCGAGGCGCCGTCGCCGACGCTGGCCTGGGCATGAGCAGCACGACCTTCCTTGGCCCCGCCCGGGTCAGCCGCCGCGGCGCTGAGTGGAACATGTGCGCC
>JAXIPB010000248.1:0-4855 GCA_045403155.1 Micromonosporaceae bacterium | reverse complement strand
CGTCCTCGGTCGCGGCCAACCGCATGAATCAGCACGCCAATATCTGGAGGAGCGTCTGGTTGAGCCGGCGGGTCGTTGGTCCTGTGCGTTAGGGACTGCCTGCTCTGACCGGAGGCGGTCGAGTCTACGAGGCTATGGCATGAAACGGAGCGTGATTGCATGACGGCTCGGAGGCGGTTATCCGGCGGTCTGGCCGCGTCGTACGATTTCTGCCGGGAGGTGCACAAGTTCCACGGACGCACCTACTACCTGGCCACCCGGCTGCTACCCGCGTGGAAGCAGCGGCATGTGCACGCCCTATACGGTTTCACCCGCTACACGGATGACATCGTTGACCGCCTCGACGGCGCCCCACAGGCCGCTCGCATCGCGGCACTGAACCGGTGGCGGGCGCGTTTCATGGCGGTACTCGACGGAGCCCCGACCGAGCACGCGGTGCTGCCGGCCGTGCTCCACACGATCGCGGTCTTCAACCTCGACCGGGAGGACTTCGACGCCTTCCTGCGGTCTATGGAGATGGACCTGACCGTGACGGAGTATTCGACGTACGACGAGCTTCTGCAGTACATGGAAGGATCGGCGGCCGCCATCGGCACCATGATGCTGCCGATCCTGGGGGCGGAGGACCTCGCGGCCGCCCGCGACCCGGCGCGCCAGCTCGGTCTGGCCTTCCAGCTCACCAACTTCATCCGGGACGTCGGCGAGGATCTCGACCGTGGCCGGATCTACCTGCCGTTGAAGGACCTCGCCGAGTACGGCGTGACCCCGGATGACCTGCGTGCCCGGCGGACGTCGCCGCCGATCCGCGCGCTGATCGCCTTCGAGGTCGACCGGGCGCGGCGCCACTACTCTCTGGCGGCGAATGGCATCCCGATGCTCGACCCGACCTCGCAGGCGTGCATCCGCACGGCCTATCTGGCGTACGGAGCAATCCTGGACGCGGTGGTCCGAGCAGGCTACGACGTGTTCGGGCGGCGGGCCACCGTGCCGCTGCCGCGTAAGCTCGCAACGGCCGCGTCAAGTCTGCTCACGCCATCGGGTCGCGTGGTCCGAAGGGTTCCGGGCGGCCCACGTTGACCAGAACCGTCGCCGGACCAACCGAGCGCGTGCTGATCGTTGGTGCCGGTCTCGGCGGATTGTCCTGTGCGCTCCACCTGGCCGGGGCCGGACGCGAGGTGACGGTGATCGAACGCGAGCAGGTGCCGGGCGGGCGCGCCGGCCGGCTCAGCCTGGGCGGATACGAGTTCGACCCCGGCCCGGCGGTGTTCACGATGCCGGAGCTGGCTGAGGAGGCGTTCGCGGCCGTAGGTGAGCCGCTGGCCGATTGGTTGGAGCTAAGCCGGCTCGATCCGGCCTATCGGGCCCATTTCCACGATGGCTCCACACTGGACGTCATCGCCGACACTGCACGGATGGCCGCTGAGGTCGCTCGGGTCTGCGGCACTCGCGAGGCGGACGCGTACCTGCGCTTCGTCGACCACGCGCGACGGCTGTGGCGGCTGGAACGTCGCGACTTCATCGAGCGCAACCTGGACCGCCCGCGCGACCTGCTGACCGCCGACCTGCTGCGCCTGGTCGCGGCCGGTGGCTTCCGTCGCCTGCAGGCAAAGATCAACCATTTCTTCACCGATCCGCGTACCCGCCGGGTGTTCGCGTTCCAGGCCCTGTACGCGGGTCTGGCCCCGCACGAGGCGCTCGGCCTGTATGCAGTGATCGCGTATATGGACACCGTGTCCGGTGTCTACTTCCCGCGGGGTGGCGTTCACGCCGTACCAACGGCGATGGCCGCGGCGGCGCAGAAGCACGGCGTACGGTTTCAGTACGGCACGACCGCGATCGGGGTGGACACGGCCAACGGGCGAGCCACCGCCGTATACACCGCGGAAGGCGAGCGGATCGTAGCCGACGTCGTCGTGCTTAACCCGGACCTCCCCGTCGCCTATCGAGACCTGCTTCGTCAGACACCGCGACGGATAGCCCGGCTACGGGCGTCACCGTCGGCGGTAGTTGTCCACATCGGAAGCAAGCAGATGTACAGGAAGATCGCGCATCACAACATCCACTTTGGCCGATCGTGGCGACGCACGTTCGACGAGGTGATCCACGAGGGTCGCCTTATGAGCGATCCGTCGCTGTTCATCAGCAATCCGACCCAGGGTGACCGTTCGCTGGCGCCGGATGGCGGCGAGGTTTACTACATCCTGGCGCCGGTGCCCAATCTCCAGGTCGGCGCGCAGGACTGGAGCCACGGGCTGGCCGAGCGCTACGCTGACGGACTCGTCCGTCTCTTGGAGGCCCGCGGGTACGTCGGCTTCGGCTCCGCCATCGAAGTTCGTCACGTGGTAACCCCGGCCGACTGGGCCGAATCCTCGATGGCCGCGGGAACACCTTTCGCCGCCGCGCACACGCTGATGCAGACCGGCCCGTTCCGGCCCAGTAACTTGCATAACCGGCTGTCCAATGTGGTCTTCGTTGGCTCGGGAACCCAGCCGGGTGTCGGAGTTCCGATGGTCCTGATCTCCGGAAAGCTCGCCGCGCAGCGGGTCACGGGTGATTGATCGTGCGCGAATTCGACGCCGTGATCGCGGGCGGCGGACTCAGCGGCCTGTCGCTCGCGGCGCACCTGGCTACGTCGGCTTGGCGAGACCGGTCCGTGCTGGTCGTCGACGACGCCCACGCGCGGCCGTCCGCGGTGAGCTGGGGGTACTGGTCGGCGGAGCCGGGATTGCTCGATGAAGCGATCTCGCAGACCTACCAACAGGTACGGATCGTCGCCGACGGGGCGTCCCGGCTGCTTCCGCTGGGCCGCTACCGCTATCACGTGGTCCGTCGATCAGACCTGTACTCGGTTGTGGCCGGATTGTTGCGCCGCTGCCCCGCCTTCGAAATCCAGCGCGGACGCGTGGAGCGGATCGCTGACGACATCGACGGCGCCAGCGTCACGATCGACGGCGACACGATCCGTAGCCGGTGGGTCTTCGACAGCGTCACGGCGCCGCCGGCGACCGCGCGGGTGGACGCCCGGCTGGCATTCACCGGTTGGGAAGTGCGATGTGACCGCCCCGTATTCGACCCGGTGACGCCAGTGCTATTCGATTTCCGGATCCCCCAGGCAGGGGGCTCGCGGTTCGTGTACGTGCTGCCCCACGGGCCCTTCCAGGCCCTCGTGGAGCTGACCGAGTTTGTGCCGCGGACAGCACAGGTACCCACCGGCGCGGACCGGCGCGCGGCCCTCGATCGGTACCTGTCCGATCTTCTGAGCGGCGCTGGCTTTGAAATCCTGCGCGCCGAGACGGCCGTTCTAGAGCTGCGAGCCTGCCCGACGAGACGGCGCACCGGAAGGATCCTGGCGATCGGGGCCGCTGGCGGCATGGTCAAGGCCAGCACCGGGTACGCCTTCGGCCGGATCCAGTGCGACAGCGCAGCAATCGCACGGTCACTGGTCCGCCACGGCGACCCGTTCCACATTCCGGCGCCGCAGACGCGGTATCGGTTCCTTGACGCCGTCCTCCTGGACGTCCTCGACCACGATCCGGCCCAACTCGAGCTGGCCTTTGCCCGGTTGTTCTCCGCCAACCCGGTCGAGCGGGTCATGTGCTTTCTCGACGAGCGCAGCCGCACCCTGGACGATCTGAAGCTGATCGCGTCGCTGCCGCCGATGCCGTACCTGCGCGCTGTCGCCGGCCGGGCGCAAGCTGCCGTCAGCCTGCCGGTGACTAACGCGTAGCCCGTCGTTCATCATGTGATTCCCTACGGGATAACTGACTCGATATCGTGACTCCTACGGAGCGGGGCACCTCGAGGGGCCCGGTCGATGTCGGGAGGCGACTAATGCAACGAGACATCGAACAGTACGAGGTGCTGAACACCCGCTCGCGCCGCGAGTTCACTCGTCTGGTGGCCTCGTGCGCTGGCGCTCCAGCATGATTTCGGCCAGGTGTTCGGCCAGCTCCTTGGTTGCGGTCCCAGCCTGCACCATAGCCACCCCGTGGTCCGGTGCCAGACCGCACGAGATCGCGGCGAACCCGGCCAGCAGTCTCAGGTCCGTCTCTGCGTCGAGGTGGAGCAGCAGGGTCATCTTTCGCAGACTCCAGTGGTGATCGAGCGCGGTATCGATCGCCGTGCCCAGATCGGCCTGGTCGACGCTGCCCTGCTCTATCCGTTCGCTGAGGACCCCGTATGCCCACTCGTAGTCCTCCGGGTCGGCCGCTAGCTGATCGAGCCGAGCCATCGGGTTCGCGTGGGACTGCTGGTACACCAGCATCGCCTGGGGTTGGTACGCGGGGCCCGGGCCGCCCGACCCCGAGCCGCCCCCGAAGGGCGGCGTGCTGGAGACCAGCCACACCAGAGAGACCAGAAACGCGACCGGGAAGACCGGCGCCGACAGGATGACCTGCCACAGGGGACGGTCCCGAACGCGGTCGGTGCCATACCACCAGCCCGCGGCGAGGAACATCGGCGGCACGATGAAGCCGAGCAGGTTCACCGTGTCCGCGGTGCCGAACAGGGCGCCGCGGTCGGCGACGGCACTGAGCACCGTGAGCCCGGACGCCGCGAGTCCCGCGCCGAGTCCCCAGACGCTACCGAACGCGAACGCCACCAGAGCGATCTCTGGGATGAACAGCAGGGGCAGCCAGCCGCGTAGGTCCTGCACCCGCCAGGTCTCGGCGTGATTGACCGCCACGCACAGCACGCTAATGCCGGACGCGATCGCCGCCGCCGTGCCCAGGATCAGAAACTTCCGGGCAGCGCTGCTGGTGCGATACCCGGAGTGGATCGCGCTGAACAGGAACCAGCCGTACCACCACTCGTTGAAAGACTCCCGCGACGTCCGCCTCACGATCCGATCGTGGCG
>JAXIPB010000145.1:0-3963 GCA_045403155.1 Micromonosporaceae bacterium | reverse complement strand
GCACGTCGGATGTCGATTCGACACACCGTGGCCGTTCATCGCCGGCCAACGGAATCTGCACGGGGTGCTTCGAGCGGCCGACTGAGCCCGTCACGCATACGGCCGAAGCGCGAGCCTCGGCGTAGTCGTCTCCCCGCGCGGGAGTTCACTACGCAACGCCGTCGCGAACCGCACCGCGATGTCGCGGCGGCCGTCCCCAGCCGGAGACAGGTGCGAGCCGGATGGCTTGTCATAATGCGCGCGCGCACATGGGGACGCTTTTCGGTCCCAGGGCGCGGCCGGGCCGCGAGTCGCCCTTGAGGCCTTCCAGGCTGTTGCTTCCGCGCCTAAGCGGCACCTTGCGAAACCAGATCCACCAGCGTGGTGCGCGCTGCCCCGGGGCGCCGTACCGTCGGGAACCGAACGGTCTCGCTAGGGAATGGTGGGCTGGTAGCGGTTCGCTCACTCTCAGGCCGTCAAGACGTGCGTCGCCTCGATGTTCCCGTTTACATCGACAGCCCGGAACCGGATGTTGCTCCCGGCGGCGAGGACAAATGGGTCCGCGTAGCGCTGCCAGGGTCCTAGATCGAGCCGGTATTCGATACCGGCGACGGCGACGTCGTCGGCGGCGGCCAGGATCACCCAGGTGCCGCCCTCGACGGGTGCCGTCATGGCGGTGGAGGTCGGGGGGATCTGGTCAGTGAAGTCGAACGTCGAGGCCCAGGTCACCTGGGCGAGACCCTGCTGTCCCTCGAGCGAGGGATGGAAGTAGTCGCGCCTCGAGACGTCCTCCGCGGTGAACGGGTCCTCGTGCACCGCTCCTTCGTCGAAACGGCAGTGGATGTACAGCGCGCAGACCTCGGCAAGCTCGGTGTTGAAGGCGATGTTGCGCTGCCTCACGCTCCTACGGCGGGCGACGTCCTCGGGGTCGGTGGAGCGTGGATCCTCGAGCAGCGACTGGCAGACATCGAGGGTTCGCCAGGCCAAACGGGCGACGAGATCGTCCTTGAGGATGGCCCACAACCGGTACACGTTGGGGATGCTCACAACGTAGATGCGCGCGCGAGGAGAGCCCGCGGAGAGCGTACCCATCGCCCGCTCGAACCGCGAGCGGAAGTCATCGACCGAGGTCATCCCTGCGACCGTCCTGGTGCAGAGGTCGTTGGCCCCGATCAGGATCGTGATGTAGGCGACGTTCTGCTCGGTGACGTTGCTCACCTGAGCTTCCAGATCGATCATCTTCGCGCCGCTCTCCGCGTCGTTGAAGTCCCTCTCGAGGATCGCCGGCTCGGCGGCAAGGATGCGTACGTAGTGGCTTTGCACAGAGCTCCGCGTGCCCGTCGACCAGGAGTTCCTCGGTGCGTCCGTGAACAACCCGCCCGTGTTGAACGCCCGGGTGATGGAATCGCCGAGCGAGGCCATGGAGTTCGGATACCCAGTCAGGTTCGGTGGCTCACCGAAGAGGCCACCAAGGGCAAGGAAGCCGGCCACGATGCCCCTTAGTGACCGCTGCGTCATCCTTTTCAGGCACCTCCCGAAATCCCGACCCTCACGGAGTGGATCGCCGCTTGATCTCCCCTTGGCCTGTGCGAGCGGCCTGCCACAGCGTGAGATCGAGGCCCCGCATCGAAAGCGCTGCCATCCTCGGAGACTTGGCAGCGCGCCAGGAGTCGGCCGCCTCGCCTCGATCGCTCACCCTGCGGGCGGGCAGTCGGGGCAGTATGGGCCCGGCGGGCAGATGGGCTCAGGGTCCACCGATGTCACCTCCTCCCACACGGATGAATTCCTTCTCGCATGCCCACACCTCCGCGTCGGGCGGGCATTCGTCTGACGGGAAGCGCTCCAACAGCGCGAGGAGCTCGGTCTTCATAGCGCCGAGCCGGTCTATCTCCACATTGAGCTCGGCCAGGCGAAGTCGGACGAGCTCCTCGGTGTGCCCGCATGGGCAGAGCCCGCGGTCGCGGATCTCCAGCAGCTCCCGGATCTCGCGAAGCCGAAGGCCGACCCGCTGCGCGCCACGGATGAACCGGAGACGCTCCAAGGCCTGCTCGCCGTACAGGCGGTAGCCCGATGCCGAGCGTCCCATCGGGGGGAGTAGTCCCATCCGCTCGTAGTACCGGATCGTGTCCGGCGGGACCTCTGCTGCGGTGGCGAGCTTCGAGACGGTGAGCCTCATGTGGCCAAGGTACGCCTTGGAGCGCACTCCAAGGTCAACACCCGGATTGGGAGGGCAGGTCGCGGTCCCATCGGCACAGGCGCGAGACTCGGATGAGGGGAGAGAGTCCATCTCCGCCACCCTGCCAGAGGTTCCTGCCTACATTTCCGCAGGTCAATGCCATGAAGCGGGCGCTTGTGGGCGGACATTCGATGGGCGGCCGAGTTCCTCGATAGCTTGCTGATAACCAAGGGGACACCAGCGTTTCGCTTGTCCAGCATGGTCGGGCATTAGGGCCTCAAGAAGAGGACTTGATCCTCCGACCTCTTCCGCGTCGAAGAACACACCGGGTCTCTCACCAAGTGCCGGTGCTCCTCTACCCTGTGAGCATGGAGCCGGCTGTGATCCTGTTCGACGATGACTGCGGGTTCTGCAGGTGGTCGCTGTCCAAGATCCTCACCTGGGATCGGCACGGCCACCTCCGACCCGTCGCGCTCCAGAGCCCGGAGGCCGAGGATCTTCTGATGGGGATGGACCCCGAGCGGAAGATGGAGTCCTGGCATCTCGTGACGACCGACGGCCGCACCTACTCCGGTGGTGGGGCCGTGTCGCACCTGGCAAGACTGTTGCCCGCCGGTGCGCCGATCGCTCTGCTCGTGAGTACGTTCCCTCGAACGACGGATCGATCCTACCGGTGGGTAGCCAGGCACCGCGGTCGCCTGGGCCGCGCCCTCGGTGAGCGAGCTTGCGCAGTGGACCCGGGCAGGCGGGCGGCGGCGGTCGACCGGTAGGAGCCGGGTAGATGCCTCAGCCGCGTGCCGACCGAATCATCCAGTCGCCCCCGGGCCGATGAGCAATCCCGGCCACCATGGAGGGCCGTCATGGAGTCCGGAGAGGAGCCCCCGGAATGGGCTAAGGACGTGGCCGGGGTGGCCGCTCTGTCGCCCGGTCAGTCCGTCGAAGTCACCCGGACCTTAGAGCCTGGCGGCTACGTGTTCCTCTGCTTCTTCCCCGATCCCCAGGGCACGCCCCATGCAGCCCTCGGGATGCACGAGCTGTTCACGATAGCCGGAGACAGCGGGGCCGCGCTGCCCGAGCCGGACGCCACCATCACGGCGACCGACGCCGGGCTTCAGCTCCCGACCCTTCGTTCCGGCGAGCAGACGGTGGAGTTCGAAAACGGTGGCACGGAGCCCCACGAGCTGGCCCTCGTCGTGTTCGAGCCGGGCATGGGCATCAAGGACGTCGACCGGTGGATCCGGAGCGGCTATCAGGGCCAGCCGCCCGTGACCTTCCTCGGTGGCATGCAGACGATCCCGGCGAGCGAGTCGGTCTTCCTCTCGATCGACCTCGAGCCGGCCGTCGAGTACACGGCCCTCGACTTCACCACGAACTCGAGGGAGACGTTCACGGTCTCCTGATGGCCTACTCGCCCATGATTTGCAACCAGGCTAACACCGGCCCAGGGGGTGACCGAGTCTTCGGGGGCTCATCTGATCGAGAGTAGATGACCACCGTGTAGGGTCGAGGAGATGAGGATCGGTGCGGCGCTCTCGACCGACCCCGATCCGGCGAAGGCCATCCGGGAGGCTGCCGAGGAGGCCCGTGTCCGGCTCGGCAAGGCCGAGGTTTCGCTCGCCCTGCTCGTTACCTCGCGTGATCACGCCGCATCCGCCGAGGTCGCATCGGAGGCCCTTCGGGTGGAGGCCGCGCCAGAGCGGGTCATCGGCTGTGTCGCGGAGACGGTGGTGGGCGGCGACCGCGAGGTCGAGGGCGGCCCGGCCGTGGCGGTGTGGCTCGCCTCGCTTCCCGAGCCGGTCGAGACCTTC
>JAXIPB010000244.1:0-3250 GCA_045403155.1 Micromonosporaceae bacterium | reverse complement strand
GCGGCGCCGAACTGATCGGCCGGCGTCGAAGCAAGCCCGCGATCGTCGCGAGGAGATCGTCGAGCTGCCGGAGCATCGGCATGACATTGCGCAAGCTGGAGACGAGTGCCCGAAGGAGGCGGCTGATCTTCGCGCCCCACTTGGCGCCGAGGGACGTGATCTGTGCAACCACGTACGGACCTGCGATACCCAGCGTGCCGACCGTCTCCGCTGTCCATAGTGGAAGTCTCACCAGCAAGATCGAGACGAGCTCGCCAATCAGGTCGCGGACCATCATGCGTACCAGAGAAACGAGGGAGCCCGTCGCCGCGACGATCGTGGACATGCCCGTCGACGCGTGGGACAGCGCCGTCAGCAGCTCCGTCGTCTCGCCGGCCCGGGTGCGGTAGGCCGATGCCGCGGGACCGACCCAGTCGCCGGTCTGCTGATTCACCGCATAGGCGTACAGCTCCGCGACACTGGCCTGCTCGGCGGCCACGTTTCGCCAGGTCTGGCCGTTGGCAGCGACCTGATCCGGATCACCGGCCAGCCAGTCCAGCGCATCGGATAGCGGTTCTACGTGCTCGACCACCCACCCGAAGCCCGACGCCACCAACGCCCCAAAGGGATCGAGCGCCCAGACCGCACCCTCGGCGACGGTACCGATCGTGCCGAGCGTGGTATCGACCCACGATCCACTTCGGACGCCAGTGACGAGCATGTCGACCGACTCGATGATGCCCAGCCCGGAGTAGGCCGTCGTCGTATCCACCCGTGCGGCGATCAGCGGGTTCGCCGGGCTCGTCACCCGCGGCGTCCGCCGCCGGTCTCGGCAATTCTCATCGCGGCCTTGGCATCGGCGGCGCGGTAATCGTCCGCGACCATCGTCAGCGCGGCCGCGACCGCGTCGATCTCCGTTGCCGCGTCGCGCATTGCCGACACCAATCCGGTCTGCGCCGGCATCAGCGTACGGGGAAGCGCGCTGCACATAAGCCCGTAAGCGCCGACGTCAAGAGTGGCCAACCGGGCGGCCGACTCGACCTGATCGGCACGCAGCGCAAGCCGGCGCAACGCTGCGGCATGGTCGGATAGTTGATCGTGACTTACGGAGATCCGCTCGACACCCTCATCGAACCTCATTCGACCAGGCCGGAGTCGCGGGAGATCTCGTGCACGCGGTCGGCCAAGGCGGCCCGCGCGACCACGGTCGCTTCCACCACGGTCGCCGCGATCCGCTCCGCCGACCAGGCCCGCACGCCATCGGCCAACGTGAGCGCCACCAGGTGACCGGCCTGGTCTACGGTCGCTGTCACGAGTCCGTCCGCCACCGTCCCTTCGACTCGCAACCCCTCCAGCCTGGCCAGCAGGGATTGCGCCCGCGTGGCGCGCTCCTCCAGCGACGCCTGCCAATCGTTGATGCGCCGCTCGGCGTCGTCGAGATCGTCGTCGACCACCGTGCCCCCTCCCCACCGGCGCCGCGGCCCAGGACATGATCGGGGACGATCGATGGCGTCGCAACCGTCAGCCCAGATTGTGAACTTGGAAACACGGCGCGATCGCGGCCGACGTGGCTGCGGAGATCCCGGCTACTATCGTTCTGGTCGCGTTTGCGCTCCCCATCGCCCCCTTGATGGACGTGGCCCGCCCGCCAGAGCGCCTCAAGTGATCATAGAGGTGTTCATGGCTGTCACGATTCTCGGATTTTCCGCCGGCCTGTGGGGGCTGCTCATGGCCATTTCGCCGATGCTTCAGATCCGGCAGATGTGGCGGCGACGCTCGTCCGCGGATGTCTCCATCGGCTACTTCGGCGTCCTGCTGCCGGGCTTCGTGCTTTGGGTGGCCTACGGCACCGTACGGTCGGACTGGGCGCTCATCATCCCGAATGTCGTGGCCATGATCGTCGGTATCACAACGGTGATCGTCGCGAAGTACTTCCGGTGGCGCCCTGGGCTGGCTGACGATGCCTCCGAAATGGACAACGCGAGTTATCCACAGTCCGCGAGTCCCCGCTAGCTCTGGCCGCGTTCGGTCGGCTACCCTCACGCACGTATCGACGAACGTGTTCGGGAGGGGGGTCATCCGATGGACCTCGGCGAGGGCGCAGAGTCGCTCCCGCACACTGACCTGAAACTGACGCATGTCGAGGTCGATGTCGACGGGCTCAACGAATTCCGCAGCTTTCTCGGTCGCGAGCTCGACACGAACCTCAGACCGGGCGTGTTAGGCATCAACAACGATCACAGCGTGGGCGTCGGCTTCGGCCAGCGCAATATCGGCCTGCAAGTGCAGGCCGCTCGCGCCACGTACCACGAATCGTTGCGGACCTCCACGGCGAACCTCACCGAATACGTCGAGGCATCCGAGATCCTTATCGATGCGATCAATCGGGTTGCGACCAAGTACGGGGAAACCGACCTCTCCTCGGCCGCGAACTCCGCCCGGGTCGCCGCCGAACTGTCCGCCGCGTTCAGCGAGGCGCAGTCCGCCAAGATGGCGGAACGCGAGCGCGAGACTCAGCGCGAGCTGAATCGGTTGCGGCTGGGGACGGAGCGGTGAAGGTGTCCGTCGGCGGTAACGCACATGGCACCGACTGGAGCGCATACCGCCTCGACGAGATCTGGCAGATGGTGAGCGGCGAGGACTTGCGCGTCAACTGGGCGCAGCACGATGCGTGGCGACGTATGGCTGTGCTGTGTAGCGATCAGGCTGACCAGCTCGAGAAGGCGCTCAACCAGCTTCTCGTGCGCTGGCCGCCCCGACCTGGCTCGGCCGCGGAGGCATTCCAGAACCGGGTCGGCTTGATCGTCGCCTCGATGCGCGAGAACGCCCGAGCCGCCATCGGCAACCGGGAACCGCTACGCAACATCACGTATGCCCTCGGCCTCGCCCAAGCAGAGATCGCTGCTTTGGTGGAGCAGCGGCGCAAGTATGCCCTCGCCGAGCAGCAACTGATCCCGCAGCCCACGCCCGCGCCTGGACAGATCCCCGCGCCCGCGCCGCCACGGGATGTGCAGCCGCCACCAGCCGAATGGCGCGCCATGCTCGACGACCAAGCGCGGACGGTCATGGCCAGCACAGACGCCGCCGTCGGCACCGAGGCCGCCCGCATTCAAGTGCCAACTGTGTACGTGTTCGATTTCTCTAAAGGTAGTCCGCGGTCTGAGGTCGGCACCGTCGCAACCGGCTCCGCTTCTCCGCCCGTTGCTAGTTTGTTATTTGATCCCCCGCGTCCTTACGTCGGCACGACTGCGATCGGTCGCACATCGATATC
>JAXIPB010000258.1:0-20323 GCA_045403155.1 Micromonosporaceae bacterium | reverse complement strand
AGCCGTAGGCTCGGCCGGCGTCATGGACTCAGCCGGCGTCGTTGACTCGACCGGCCTCGTTGACTCGACCGGCGTCGAGGACTCGACCGGCGTCGAGGACTCAGCCGGCTCGGACACGGCCACGCTCACGTGGGCATGCGCTGGACGTAGCCGACGCCCCGACGGGTATGGATCAACCGGGGCTCAACGGAGTCGACCTTGCGCCGCACGTAGGAGATATACGACTCGACGATGCTGTCGTCGCCCCGGAAGTCGTACTGCCACACGTGGTCGAGAATCTGGGCCTTAGACAGCACCCGCCCCGCGTTGAGCAGCAGGTAGCGCAGCAGCTTGAACTCCGTGGGCGACAGCGAGACCAGCGTGCCGCCCCGGCGGACCTCGTGGGACTCCTCGTCAAGCTCGAGATCGGCGAAGCTCAACTTCGCCGACTCGGGTCGGTCCAACGCGGATCGGCGCAGCACTGCACGGATGCGCGCCGTCAGCTCCTCACGGCTGAACGGCTTCGTGACGTAATCGTCGCCACCGAGCGTCAGCCCTCGGATCTTGTCGTCGGTCGCGTCGCGGGCGGTGAGAAAGACGACGGGGGTACGCACACCGCCCTCGCGCATACGGCGGATCACCTCGAAGCCGTCGAGGTCGGGCAGCATCACATCGAGGACGACGAGATCCGGCCGATCCGCCCGGGCGGCGTTCACCGCTGCGGCGCCGTTCGTCGCAGCGGTCACGTCGAAGCCCGCGAAACGCAGACTCGCCGAAAGCAGCTCGACGATGTTCGGATCGTCCTCCACGACGAGCAGCCGCGGGCGAGCCTGCGTCCCTTCCTGTCGGGCGTCCGTCGACAGGGTGCCCCCGGACTGCACCGAGCCGTTCCGAACTCCCATGCGTGACATCTTTCTCCTAGCGCCTTTGCCATGGCTGGGCATTGTCTGAGAGCTTCCTGTGAGCACCTCGCCCAAGATCACTGCCCCCAAGATCATCACAGGTGTCCGACAGTTGCCCGGCCCGAGCGCCCCGGATCGGGCGAGTTTCGTACAGTTGCGGCGATCTTGGCGGCGGGGGGCGCCGGAACGGAGGCGGGCGGGGGTTAGCCGCGGAGGATGTGCCGGAGTTGCTCGCGGACGGAGTCGAGCACCGTGGACGCCACCCGCAGGTCCTCGGGCGTAGCCCGGCCGAGCACGCAGAGCCGGTGGATCTCTTCGGCGAGATCGGCTACCTTACGCTCGACCTCCGCCACGGGAGCCTCGGTCGACACGCGGCCGCTCGGGCGGGCGCCGGCCTGCACGGTGTCGCGCCAATGCCGCCACTCCTCGCGCAGCGGCGTCTGCGCGAGGTTTCTGGCCAGGCGGAGCTCCCGCTTCAAGTCGCGCACGGATCCCCGTACCCCTGCCTCGACCTCGTCCGCGAGCGCCGCGAGGTCGGCCACGGACGCGTGAATCTCAGACTCCAGCGACGCCAATTCACCCGAGCGTCGGCGCAATTCGTCGCGGCCAGCGTCGGTGATGTCGTAGACCTTGCGTCCACCGGACGCGGTGTGCGTGATCAGCCCGTCCGCCTCCATCCGGGACAGCCGTGGGTAGATGGTGCCGGCCGATGGTGCGTAGAGGCCGTGGAACCTGTTCTCCAACAGGCGGATCAGCTCGTACCCGTGCTTCGGCCCCTCCTCGAGGAGCTTGAGCAGGTAAAGGCGCAGCCGTCCGTGGCTGAAGACCGCGGTCACGATTCCTCGCCCACGCCTGCGTCAAATCCTGCGTCAAATACAGCGTCGTTGGCTGGCCGGGCGAGCAGCGACACCGAGCCGGAGACCGCATAGGCGTTCAGCGTGCCCGAGCCGGAGCCGATGCGCCCCCTCGCCGCATGCGTGCCGGGCAGGCCGCTGCCGCGAATCTGCGGGAAACCGCTGGTGACGCGTCCGCTGGTTGCGCTGAGGCTGACGTCGAGATCCGCGTCCTCGGGCACCCGCACCGCGATGGATCCGGAGGTCGTGTCCAGGCGGACGTCGCGGGCGAACGGGTTGTCGAGGTCGCAGGTGATCGAACCGGAGATGGTACGGGCGTACACGCGCTCAGCCGGAGACTCGGTGAGGCTGATCGAGCCGGAGACAGTCTCGATACCGAGGTCACCGCCCATGCCCATCGCCTCGATGGAGCCCGACACCGCCTTCGCCCGAACGGTTCCGCCCAGACCCATCATGGTGACCGAACCGCTGGTGACATCGATGTTCGCGCCACGCCGGAGGCCGGACGCCAGCAACGACCCGCTGACTACGGTCAGGTTGGCCGCGGCGGTCGGCGGGACCGCCACGGTGACGTCCGCGGTAAAGTTGCGGCGCCCAGCGAGGAACCACCAGAACGGGCCGGCCCAGTGCCGCCAGCCCTGCTTGATGTCGTGGCGGATGGCGAGCACGCCCTCGTCGAGCGTCACGGTGGCGCCCTTTCGCCCGACCTTGCGCACCTCGATGCGCGGCGGCCCGTCCGTGCCGACCACCCGGAGCTTGCCGTGAGCGAACCAAACGTCCAGCTGCGAGACGTCGCCGTCGATGGTCAACCGCTTCGGGCCGTCGATGAGCCACGTCGACATCCGTGCCTCCTTAATCGTGATCGTGAACCTGTCGCGATGTATCGTAACACAAGACGCGATACATCGCGATAGCCCCAAGGAAGAACGGGGCGGTGGTGAGATCATGTCTGGGTGGCGGGATATTCGGGTACGCCGTTGGCACGCAAGCTTGGTGTGACGGCCGGTTCCGCGGTGCTCTTGGACGGTGCGCCGGCCGGATTCTCGCTCGGCGATGTGCCGGCCGGAGTCGATGTTCGGCGCCGGGTCGGCGCAGGACCGTACGACGTCATTCTCGCCTTCTGCCCGAGGGCCTCGCGGCTGATCAGCCGGTGGCCGGTGCTGCATCCGTTGACCACGAAGGCTGGGGCGCTGTGGATAGCCTGGCCCAAGCGCGCCGCGGGGATACCCACCGACCTCGATGAGAACGTCGTGCGCGACTTCGCCCTCGCCCACGGTCGGGTGGACGTCAAGGTCTGCGCGGTCGACGACGTATGGTCCGGGCTCAAGCACGTCATCAGGAAGGTCGACAGGTGATCATCTCCTCGCGCTTCAACGGCCCACCCGGCACCGGCAACGGCGGCTACACCTGCGGCCTCGTGGCGTCGCATGTGGACAATGCAGCGTACGGGGTGCGGGTGCGGTTGCACCGGCCGCCACCGCTGGAGACGGAGCTCGATCTGGATACGGAGATCAATGTGGACGATGGCTCGACGGTGCGCGTCTACGCGGGCACCGACCTCGTCGCCGAGGCCGGCCGAGAGGCGGTGGGCGACGAGGTGGTTGCTGGGGTGCCGTTCACCGAGGCGGTGACGGCGTCGGCGTCATACAGCGGACTCGTCGCCCATCCATTCCCGACCTGCTTCGTGTGCGGTCCGCAGCGCGAACCGGGCGATGGGCTCCGCGTCTTCCCCGGGCGGCTGCCCGACGGCCGCACCGCGGCGCCGTTCATGGTGCCGGCGGATATCTCGCCCGTGCTCGTGTGGGCCGCGTTGGACTGCCCCGGCGGATGGGCGGCGCCCCTCGATGCACGGCCGTACGTTCTTGGCCAGATGACCGCTCGGGTCGATTCGGTTCCGGCGCCGGGCGACGAGTGCGTCGTCGTGGGCGAGATGGCCGGCGAGGACGGTCGAAAGGCTTTCGTTCGGTCGACGCTCTACTCCCCCGCCGGCGAGGTGATGGCGACCGCGCGCGCCACCTGGCTCGCCATCTCCTAGCCGCGCCAACCATTCTCCATCAGCGCCTCACGAATCTTCCGTGCGACAAGCTCGGGCCGGTGGCGGACCTGAAACGCGGTGAACCGGAGGATTCTCTCGCCCGGCCGCCAAATGTCGTTCTGACGAGTCATGTCCGATTCCCAGTGGCGAACGTCCATGTGATGCGACCCATCAACCTCCACCTGAATCTTGAAGTCGCGCCAGTACGCGTCGATGTAGCGCCACCTACCGGACGCGTCCTTTCGCCGCTCCTGCAGATCGGGCGGCGGGAGCTTGAATCGCCGGCACAGCTTCACCAAGTTGATCTCGGAGAGCGCGGTGGCTCCGCCTTTCGCGTCGGTCGCAGTCTCAATGATCAGTGCGCGACGGCGGGCTCGCGGCAAGGCGCCCGTCACTGTCAGGACCTCGTCGGTGGTCGCGAGACGCTGCTGGAAACCGGCCGCCACGATCGTGCGCGCCTCGTTGTCACTGGCCGCCCACTGGGCTGCATCCACTAGCGCACGAGGCGCTGTCGTACGCATCGGCCTCGCCCGCTGAATGTGGTTGGCGGGCAGGCGAGACGTCCTGTGCACCCGCACGGGTGGCATGTCGGGAGGCAGTCGCCGAAGCAGATTGGCCGCGCGGCGTTGATGCGGAATGACTACATGTACGGCGTAAGCGCGGAAGCCTCTCAAGCCGGCCTCGATGGCAGCGGTGAGACCTGCGAGCAGCGCGTTCTCCCCCGCCGCCAGCACCGCGACCCATAGCGTGGCCGGATAAGCCAGCTCGCCGTTGTGGGTGGCGACGACTCCACGGCAAACGGTCCGCCACCGGCCCGACGCGAGCATGCTGCGCACACGGCCGGCGCCAACCTCGGCCACCGCCTGTCGCCACGCGAGTACACCGTGCTGGCGGAAGATCAGCAAGTCCAGGTCGGTCGCGTCGTCGCTCGGAATCGATGGCACGCGCAGGAGTGTGCGGAGTGGGAGGCGCTCGTATCAATGGCCATCACTCGAGGTGTGGATAACTCGGCCGCTAAAAGTGGATCTGGGAAAGTTACTGCGCTATGGCTACAACAGCTTTCCAAGATCTGCGGAGGCGGTGGCGGGTCGGTGAGTACCCCTACTCATTGACCACACGGGTAACGTCGGACACTCTTGCTGCGGCGGCGGCGACGAGCCGCAGCGCACGTATGGAAGGAGATCGATGGAGGGACAGATTGTCGCCTCCGGCCTGACCAAGGTCTATCCCAGGGTCAGGGCGGTAGACGACCTGTCGTTCACCGTAGAGCCGGGACGGGTGACGGGCTTTCTGGGCCCCAACGGGTCTGGGAAGACGACGACGCTGCGAATGATGCTCAACCTGGTGACGCCGACAAAGGGCAACGCCACCATTGGCGGCCACCGCTATGCGAGCCTGGCCGAGCCGCTCGGGACCGTGGGCGCTGTGCTCGAGGCGTCGAGCGCGCACAAGGGACGGACCGGGCGAAACCACCTCCGGATCGTCTGTGCCGCCGCCGGTTATCCGGCCGAGCGGGCAGACCAGGTCCTCGACCTGGTTGGCCTCACCCCGGCCGCGAAGCGCAAATTCAAGGGCTACTCACTGGGTATGCGCCAACGCCTGGGCATCGCCGCCGCCATGCTGGGCGACCCGAAGGTGCTCATTCTCGACGAGCCCGCGAACGGTCTCGACCCCGAGGGCATCCGCTGGATGCGTGAGTTCCTGCGGGCCTTCGCCGCGCAGGGGCGCACGGTCTTCGTGTCGAGCCATCTGCTGTCCGAGATGGAACAGCTCGCCGACGACGTGATCATCATCGCCGCCGGGAAGATGATCACTCAGGGCCCGGTGGAGCGGATTGTCGACGGCATGGCGCACGTCGGCTCGGTCCGGGCCCGCACGCCGGACGCCGAGGCGCTCACCACCGAACTCCACAAGCTCGGCGCGGTTGTGCACGTCAACGGCAACGGCGCCCTCCAGATCACCGGCGTCGAGGCGCCGGCCGTCGGACGGGCCGCGCTCGCCGCTCACGTCGAACTCCACGAGCTCGTCGCCGAGAAGCCCGACCTCGAGGACGTGTTCCTGCAACTCACCCAAGGTAAGGCGGGCATCCGATGAGCACGATCACGCAGCCAGCGCAGCCGACGCCGCCGGCCGCGTCGACCGCCCCGGGTCCGCTTCGTTCCGTGGGCGGTGCCCCGACACGACTCATCAAGGCCGAGCTTCTCAAGATCTGGACCACCAACGCCTGGTGGATCTTCGGGGTCATCATGCTGGCCACGACGAGCCTCGCCCTGTTGATCAACATCCTTCAGGCCGACTCCGAGCTCAGCTTCGCCGAGGAGGCAAAGCAGAACCCGCCGCCGGACTTCGGCGAGAAGATCCCGCCCGGCGAGGGGGGCCCGACACAGGAAGAAATCGCCGCGATGGAGCGCGACTATCTCGCTTCCATCGATGTCGGTCGCATCCTGGTCCGTAGCGCCGCGAACGTCTACACCTCAGGGCAGTTCTTCGGGCTGTTGTTCATGGTGATCCTGGGCGCGCTCATCGTCACGAACGAGTTCTTCCACCAGACCGCGACGACAACGTTCCTCACCACGCCGCACCGCACGCAGGTAATCCTGAGCAAGCTCGCCGCGGCCGTGGGCCTCGCCTTCGGCTTCTGGGCTGTGGTGACGGTCATTGACCTCTCGATCGGCTCGGCGTTCTTCGGCTCCACCGAGTACGCGGTGCCCCTCACGGACTGGCCGGTGCTCAGATCGGTGCTGATGAACTTGCTGGCGTTCGTGATCTGGGCGGTGCTCGGAGTCGGGCTCGGCGTACTCATCCGGAGCCAGCTCGGCGCAACCCTCACCGGTTCGGCGTTCTACCTGCTCAGCTACCCGGTCGCGTTCCTCCTTTTCAGCCTCCTGCGCCAGTTCGTCATCAAGGAGGACTGGATCTGGAACTACATCGTGATCATCCCGGGGGTCGCTTCGCAGATCATGATCTCTCCTGAGCGATTGCAGTTCTCGTTCAATGAGTTCGGTCCGGATTGGTGGGCCGGTGCCCTCGTACTCGTCGGATACGGCGTTGTCGCGGGCATCGTCGGCACCCTGATCACCCGGAAAAGGGACATCTCCTAACGACCTCGATGACGATCCGAGGCGTCTCGCGCTACTCCCGATGACCTCCCACCGGCGCGGGACGCCTCGGTCGCGCGGCGCGGCGAAGGCGTAGCCTTTAACCCGCACTTGCACCTCACCGCGACACCGCGATATCAGGAAGGGCGATGGCTGTCGTGACCAGCCAAGCGACGAATCCAGCGGACAACCCGCTCATTGGCTTCGGCCCGAACGAGTGGATCGTCGAGGATATGTATCAGCGCTACCTCGCCGACCCGTCGAGCGTGGATCCCGCCTGGCACGACTTCTTCGCGGACTACCGGCCCGATCGGAGTACGGATGGCGGCGCGCCCACACCGGTGAAGGCCCCCGAGCCCGCCGCCGCACCACCCGCTTCCATCCCCTCGCCGGCGCCCAAACCCGCGCCCGCTGCGCCCGCACAAGCACCCCCACAAGCACCCGCACAAGCACCCGTACCGGCACCCGCGCGAGGCGCACAGACGACCCCGATCAGGGGCGTCGCTGCCAAGATCGTGTCGAACATGGACGCGTCGCTGGCGCTGCCGACCGCGACGAGCGTCCGCGCCGTACCGGCGAAGCTGCTGGCGGACAACCGCATCGTCATCAACAACCATCTCACCCGGGGTCGCGGCGGAAAGGTCAGCTTCACCCACATCATCGGGTTTGCGCTGGTCAAGGCGCTCGCGACGCACCCGGAGATGAACAACTCGTACTCCATTGTGGACGGCAAGCCAGTCACGGTGACCCCGGATGCGGTCAACGTCGGCATCGCGATCGACATGGTCAAGCCCGACGGCTCGCGCACCCTCGTCGTTCCGAGCATCAAGGGCGCCGACGGGATGGACTTCAAGCGGTTCTGGCAGGCGTACGAGGAGATCGTCCGTCGCGCCCGCCGCAACGAGCTCACGATGGACGACTACGCGGGCACCACCATCTCGCTGACGAACCCCGGCGGGATCGGAACCGTGCACTCGATGCCGCGCCTCATGCAGGGGCAGGGCACGATCATCGGCGTCGGCGCCATGGAGCACCCGGCGGCATTCGCGGGAATGAGCGACGAACAGCTCGCGGATCTGGCAATTAGCAAGATCATCACTTTGACGTCCACATACGACCATCGCATTATCCAAGGCGCGCAGTCGGGCGAGTACCTCAAGGTGATCCATGCGCTGCTGCTGGGCGAGCGCGGCTTCTACGACGAGATCTTCGCGTCGCTGCGCATCCCGTACGAGCCCGTCCGCTGGACGCGCGATGTCGCGTACACCTCCGAGGGGCAGATCGACAAGACGGCGAGGGTCATCGAGTTGATCCACGCCTATCGGGTGCGCGGCCACCTCATGGCCGACACCGACCCGCTCGAGTATCACGTCCGGCACCACCCGGACCTGGACATCCGCGAACACGACCTGACCCTGTGGGATCTGGATCGCTCGTTCCCGGTCGGCGGCTTCGCGGGAAAGCAGCGGATGAAGCTGCGGGACATTCTCGGCGTGCTCCGCGACTCGTACTGCCGCCGCACCGGCATCGAGTACATGCACATACAGGACCCGGAGGAGCGGCGCTGGATCCAGGAGCGGGTGGAGCGGCGTTATACGAAGCCGTCGCCGGAGGAGCAGCGCCACATCCTCACCCGCCTCAACGCCGCCGAAGCGTTCGAGACCTTCTTGCAGACGAAGTACGTCGGGCAGAAGCGGTTCTCGCTCGAGGGAAGCGAGAGCGTGATCCCGCTGCTCGACGAGGTCCTGCAGGCCTCGGCCGAGGGTGGGCTGGACGAGGTCGTCATCGGGATGGCGCACCGCGGCCGGCTCAACGTCCTGGCGAACATCGTCGGTAAGCCGTACGAGAAGATCTTCTCCGAGTTTGAGGGGCACCTGGATCCGAAGACGACTCAGGGCTCCGGTGACGTCAAGTACCACCTCGGCACAACCGGGAAGTTCACCACGCCCGACGGCGAGCACGCAACGACGGTCAGCGTGGTCGCGAACCCGTCGCACCTGGAGGCGGTCGACCCGGTCCTGGAAGGCATCGTCCGGGCGAAGCAGGACCGCATCGACCTCAAGCTCGAGGGCTACACCGTGCTGCCGCTGCTGGTCCACGGCGACGCGGCGTTCGCCGGCCAGGGCGTGGTCGCCGAGACGCTGAACCTGTCGCAGCTGCGCGGATACCGCACCGGCGGCACCGTCCACATTGTCATCAACAACCAGGTCGGGTTCACCACCGCTCCGGAGTACTCGCGCTCGTCGCTTTACTCGACCGACGTCGCCCGCATGATCCAGGCGCCGATTTTCCACGTGAACGGTGACGACCCGGAGGCTGTGCTGCGCGTGGCCCGGCTGGCGTTCGAATACCGCCAGGCGTTCAACAAGGACGTCGTGGTCGACCTGGTCTGTTACCGCCGCCGCGGACACAACGAGGGCGACGACCCCTCGATGACCAACCCGCGGATGTACCAGATCATCGACGGCAAGCGCTCCGTCCGCAAGATCTATACGGAGGAGCTGATGGGGCGTGGGGACATCACGCTGGAGCAGGCCGAGGAGTTGTTGCGCGACTACCAGGCTCAGCTCGAGCACGTCTTCAAGGCGACCCGCGACGCCGCCGCGGCCTCAGCGAAGCCTCCGCGATCTCGCGACTACGAGCCGGAGCCGGTGGTGGAGACCGCGATCGACCAGAGCGTCCTGGCTCTCGTCGGCGAGGCGCACACCCAACTGCCCGAGGGCTTCACGCCGCACAAGCGCGTCTCGCAACTGTTGGAGCGACGCGGCAAGATGGCGATCCAGGGGGACATCGACTGGGGGTTCGCGGAGATCGTGGCATTCGGGTCGCTGGTGAACCAGGGCATTACCGTGCGTCTGTCCGGCCAGGACTCCCGCCGCGGAACGTTCGTCCAGCGTCACGCGTCCATCGTGGACTCCGTGACCAGCGCCGATTACCTCCCGGTCCGAAGAGTGGAGGCAAGGGGAGGGCGGTTCTTCGCCTACGACTCTCTGCTGAGCGAGTTCGCCGTGATGGGCTTCGAGTACGGCTATTCAGTGGAGAACCCGGGCGCCCTTGTCGCCTGGGAGGCGCAATTCGGCGACTTCGCCGACGGAGCGCAGACCATTGTGGACGAGTTCATCTCCTCGGGCGAGGCCAAGTGGGGCCAGCAGTCTTCGGTCACGCTGCTCCTACCGCATTCACATGAGGGTCAGGGACCCGACCACACCTCCGGACGGATTGAGCGCTATCTGCAGCTGTGCGCGGAGGACAACATGCGGGTGGCGGTGCCGACGACGCCGGCCAGTTACTTCCACCTGCTACGCCGGCAGGCGCTGTCGCCGAAGAAGAAGCCGCTCGTCGTCTTCACGCCGAAGTCGTTGCTGCGGCACAAGCTCGTGGTCTCGGCCGTGTCGGACTTCACCAGCGGTACGTTCGAGCCGGTGATCGGCGACCAGGGTGGTCTCACGCCGGCGAACGTCGAGCGCGTCCTGTTCTGCTCGGGCAAGATCTACTACGAGCTCGCCCAGGCCAGGGCCGAACGGGGCATTACCAACGCCGCGGTCATCCGGCTGGAGCAGCTTCACCCGCTTCCGGTCGATGAGGTCAAAGCCCAACTCGCGCTCTACCCGAACGCGGAGGATTTTGTCTGGGTCCAGGAGGAGCCGGCAAACCAGGGTGCCTGGTCCTACATCGCGCTCAACCTGCTTGAGCGCCTAGATGGAGTGCCCATGCTCCGGTTGTCCCGCCCGCCCGCGGCTGCCCCGGCCACGGGCTCGACGAAGGTGCACGACGTTGAGCAGGCGGCCATCATCGACGCGGCACTGCCCCGGCCCTGATTCGCCATGTACTTCACCGATAGAGGCATCGAGGAGTTGATTGAGCGCCGCGGGGAGGAGACCGTCTCCATGGAGTGGATCGCCCTGCGGCTGCGAGACTTCCTGGACACCAACCCGGAGTTCGAGACGCCGATCGAGCGCTTCGCGACGTGGCTCGCCCGGCTAGATGACGATGACCTCGAGGAGGACGCCTAGCTCTCCGGCGCTTCCAGATCAGCCTTGAGTCGCCGCAGGGTCCTGCGCATCCCGTCGCGATTGACCTCCGGTCGCATGTGGGCGGACTTCCCGGTGAATATCCGCCCCAGTCGGAGCGCGCCGCGGCTGCGCCGGTCCCGCCAGAACTCGGTCACCTCCGTACCGGCGTCCGTGGCGGCGAAGCGGTAGCCCCACCTGGACACCGGCAATCCGAACGTGGTGACATCGAAGGCGAACTCACGTCCGGGTTCCGCGACAACCACGCGGCAGGTCGTGAACCAGACGTAGCCGCGCCGCCGATTGAAGCCCACGAACCGCGTCGGTGTTCCGTCTCGCCGGCGATAGACCCACACCGCGAAGCATTCCGGACTCCACCGGGCCATGCGATGCACCTGGGCGACCACGTCATAGACGCGCGCGGGCGGGACCGCGACCTCGATCCGCTCAGAGACGTCGTCCGACACGACCGCAGAATACTCAGGGTGGCCACACGTGGCGAGATCGCGACCGCGACCCGGACCGCGCCGCGCGTACTCTCCCCCCATGGGTCGGGAGCGGTCGTGGTGGGGATGGGGCTGGGCCGACAAGGCCCTCGACGCCGCGGCGTGTTCCGCGCTTGCCGCACGGATCGGGCAATTTCTGCGGCTCGACGGCGAGTTGGCGCCGATCCCGACGCTGCACGACGTCGAACTGCCAGAACCACGGGTACGGGCACCGCGCGCTCTGGCGGCGTGGTGCACCGCCGCGGCACCGGACCGCGCCGCTCACACGTACGGCAAGGCCTATCGGGACGTGATCCGGGCGCTAGGCGGTGACCTCGCGGCGGCGCCCGATCTGGTGGCCTACCCGCGCCATGAGGCCGACGTGACCGCCGTCCTCGACTGGGCCGCCGACGCCGACGTCGCCGTCGTGCCTTATGGCGGCGGCACATCCGTCGTCGGCGGAATCGAGTGCCGCGACCGATCCCGCGGCATCGTCTGCCTCGATCTTCGTGATCTCGGCGGGGTGCACGAGGTCGACGAGGTGAGCCTCGCAGCGCGCGTTGGCGCCGGGACGCTCGGACCGGCCATTGAGGACGGACTGCGCCCGCACGGACTGACACTCCGCCACTTCCCGCAAAGTTTTGAGTTCTCCACCATGGGCGGATGGATCGCGACCCGGGCCGGCGGACATTACGCGACCGGGTACACCCACATCGACGACCTCGTGGAGGCGGTCCGGATCGTGACCCCGGTCGGGGTCGCCGCCTCGCTCCGGGTGCCTTCTTCGGGTGCCGGTCCGTCACCGGATCGGCTCTGGCTGGGCTCGGAGGGGACGCTCGGCGTGATCACCGAGGCATGGGTACGGATACAGCTGCGCCCGCGGTTCGTGGTGAGGTCGGCGGTGGGCTTCGCCGAGTTCGCCGACGCCGTCGAGGCGACCCGAGAGGTGGCCCAATCCGGCCTTCGCCCGTCCAACTGCCGCCTGCTCGACGCCGTCGAGTCGATGCTCGGAGCCGGAGTCACCGACGGTTCGTGCCGGCTGCTGCTGGGCTTCGAGTCCGCGGATCATCCGGTGAACCACGCGATCGACCGGGCCGTGGAAATCTGCCGTTCCCGACGGGGGGTCGTCGACGAATCTACGCAGGATTCGACCGACGAATGGCGCGGAACATTCCTGGGTGCCCCGTATATCCGCGACGGTCTGGCCCGGCTCGGTGTTGTCGTCGAGACGTTCGAGACCGCCTGTACCTGGGCGGCGTTTCCTCAACTACACGCCGCCGTGGTGTCGGCCGTGGCCGCCGCCGGCGCCCTGGTCGGCTGCCGGTTCAGCCATGTGTACCCGGACGGACCCGCGCCCTACTTCACGGTGTACTCGGCCGGCCGCCGGGGTGACGAAGTGCAGATCTGGGATGCCATCAAGGCCGCGGTCAGCGAGGCGATCCTCGCCGGCGGCGGCACGATAACCCACCATCACGCAGTCGGGCGGGATCACCGCCCTTGGTATGACCGTGAGCGCCCGGAGCCGTTCGCAGTCGCCCTGCGCGCCGCGAAAGCGGCACTGGACCCGTCCGGCGTGCTCAACCCAGGGGTACTCATCGATGATGTGCGCGGCCCTTCCCCCACACCACCGCCGATCATGACTTGGAGGTCATGATCGGCGCTGTTTGACAACGGTCAGCTCATGATCATGGCGATCTTGATGGGCAGCGGCCAGGGCATTGGACGCGAACCCGCGGGGAGGAGCGTCTCGCACGCGGGTCCGCGTCCAATCCCCGCTGTAGATCTTGGGCGCTGCTTGAGACGTGAGTCACGGCCGATCGAAGGCTGTCGCGCTCGGGCCCGGTAACCCCGCTCACATGAGGATATTTCGGGATTGCCCGGAGTCAGTGGGTGGTTGAGAGTTCGGTACCCCGGTCCCCCGCGGGTACATCCCCCATCCCCCATCCCCCTGAATGAACGGATCATGTTTATGGTCAACGTCGACCGTTCCCTCAGCATGCTCAAGACCCGTCTCGCCCCACTCCGCCACCGCCCGGACGTTGTAACCGCGGTTGCCGCCATAGCAGTGGTCGCCGGCCTCTCCGTACCTGCGGCGACCAACCCGACCGCGGTCGCGGAACGTGCGCAATCCGCAGCCGTCGCAGCGGCGAAACACTCAGCGCCGACCAGCAAGGTGACCGCGCCCACGGCGAAGCAGATGCATCCGCGCGGCATTCACGGCGCCCAGCAGCGGTTCACGCCCACCAAGGCGCAGCTCAAGAACGCCAAGGCGATCGTGGACGCCGGCAAGAGCATGCATCTGCCCCCGCGCGCCTGGGTGATCGCCATTGGCACCGCGCTGCAGGAGTCGACCCTGAACAACTTCGGTAACCTCGGCGCTAGCAACGACCACGACTCGCTCGGCCTGTTCCAGCAGCGTCCGTCGGCCGGTTGGGGCTCGCCCAGGCAGCTGCAGAATCCCACCTACGCCTCGAAGGCGTTCTACAAGAGCCTGGTCAATGTGCCCGGGTGGAACAAGCTGCCGCTGACCGCGGCGGCCCAGAAGGTCCAGGTCTCGGCCTACCCCAACCACTACGCCAAGTGGGAGGCGCAGGCGGGCGATCTCGTGTTGGCCTTCCACGGCAAGGGTCCCTACGCCAAGCTGGCCAGAAGCATCAAGTAACACGACGACAACCGAGAACCCTCCGGCCCGGCGCCCGTGCGCCAGGCCGGACTCGTGTCGGGCCGGCCTGTGTCGGGCCGGCCTCGTGTCGCGGATCGCATCTCGCCGGAACAGCGTCTTGCGGAACAGCGTCTCGCGGAACATTGCAGGCGCCCCGATCAGCGGGTGTGGTCGAGCACCACCTTGCCGAAGACACCGCCAGCCCGCAGCTTCTCGAAGGCCTCGCGAACCTGAGAGAACCCGAGCACCGTGTCCACGACGGGTTTCATGCCGCCCGCACACATCTGCAGCAATTGCGCTAGCTCATCGGGCGTACCCATCGACGAGCCGAGAATCTCAAGCTGAAACGCGAAGAGCCGGCGAATATCCACTGTGGCCAGATACCCGGCGGTGCCCCCGGACACCACGACCCGCGCGCCCGGCGCGCAGCATTTCAACGAATGGTCGAACGTTGGCGCGCCGACCGTCTCGATGACCACATCGACCCTTTCGGGCAAACGCGCCCCAGGCTCCACTGCGGTCGCGCCCAGCGCTGCGATCCGCTCCCTCTTGCCAGGATCGCGGCTCGTCGCGTACACGCGCTTCCCCAAGGCGAGAGCGAGCACCACGGCGGCCGTCGCGACTCCCCCGCCGGCCCCCTGGACGAGGACGGCGTCAGCCTCGTCCACCCGCCCCTTGACGGTCAGCATCCGGTACGCCGTGAGCCAGGCCGTCGGCAGGCACGCCGCATCGGTGAAGGACACCGCGGCGGGCTTGGGAACCAGGTTGGAGCGGGGGACCGCGACGCGTTCCGCGAGCGTGCCGGGGTAACGCTCCGAGAGCAACGAGAATCCCCTCGGGTCGGACGGGTCAAGCAAAACCGGATAGACGACGACCTCGTTGCCCGCGTCGTCGACGCCCGCCGCGTCGCAGCCGAGGATCATCGGCAGCCGATCGGCTGGCAGGCCGACACCACGAAGCGAGAACAGGTCGTGATGGTTGAGGGCGCTCGCCCGTACCTCCACGGTGACCCAGTCATCGTCGACGAGTTTCGGTTCGGGGGCATCGCCTACTGTGAGGCCGGCCAGGGGATCGTCGGCGTTGATGGCGGAGGCAAAGGCGGCTCGCATGTCTCCGCACGCTAGCAGCATCGGCGCGGCAGCGGCGGACCCGGCGGCCTAGACGACGGCCGCGGCCACCGCCCGCGCCACTGCCGGAGCGACCCGCGGATCGAGGGGGGACGGCACGATGGCGTCCGGGGTCAGCGCGTCGGAGACCACGGACGCGATCGCGTCGGCAGCGGCAATCTTCATGGCCTCGGTGATCTTGGCTGCGCGTGCGTCGAGCGCGCCGCGAAAGACACCGGGGAATGCCAGCACGTTGTTGATCTGGTTGGGAAAGTCGCTTCGGCCGGTCGCCACGACCGCCGCGTACCGGGCAGCCACCGACGGATGAACCTCGGGTGTCGGGTTGGCGAGCGCGAAGATGGCCCCGCCGGGTGCCATGCCGGCCAGCGCGGACTCGTCGATCGTGCCTCCCGACACTCCGATGAGGACATCCGCACCCACCAACGCGTCCACGATGCCGCCACCGACGCCACGCGGATTCGTGACGGAAGCAAGCGCCGCCTTCTCTGGATTGAGATCGGTACGACCACTGTGGAGCACGCCCCGTGAGTCGATCACCACGACGTCGGCGGCTCCGCCGGCCAGCAGCATACGTGCCACCGCGGTGCCGGCGGCGCCGGCTCCACTAATGACGATCCGGAGCTCGCCGAACTTGCGACCCAGCACGACGGCCGCGTTGCGCAACGCGGCGAGGACGACGATCGCCGTCCCGTGTTGGTCGTCGTGGAAGACGGGGATGTCCAGCGCCTGGTCCAGCCGGCGCTCGATCTCGAAGCAGCGGGGAGACGCGATGTCCTCGAGATTGATCCCGCCGAAGCTGGGGGCCAGCGCCGTCACGATGGCAACGATCTGGTCGGTGTCCTGTGTGTCCAGACAGATCGGAACGGCGTCAACGCCGCCGAACTGCTTGAACAGCACCGCCTTGCCTTCCATCACCGGCATCGCGGCGCGGGGCCCGATGTTGCCGAGGCCGAGCACCGCCGAGCCGTCCGTGATCACGGCCACCGTGTGTCCGATCCAGGTGTAGTCGCGGGCCAGCGCCGGTGAGGCTGCGATCGCCTCGCAGATCTTCGCCACGCCGGGCGTGTAGGCCATCGACAGGTCCTCGCGAGTCGACAGCGGAACCGTGGCCTGGACCGCCATCTTGCCGCCGCGGTGCAACTCAAAGATGGGCTCGTGGGCCTCCGACTCCAGCATCGGGCGAGCATATCGGGCTTCGTACGTCGGGTCAGAACCGTCTCAATCGGGGCCAGTACCGAAGCACCACCCGCCCCTCGACGTCGGCTACCCCGTACGTCCTCGAGTCGTCGGCCACGAACTCGTTGTCGCCCTCAAGCCACCAGCCCGACCCGTCGGTGCGTACAGCCCGCTTGACCACGAGCAGGTCCGGCCGCGACCGGAATCGGCCCAATACCACGTCGCCGGGACGCGGTGGTCGACCGCCGCGCCGGGCCAGCACCGCATCGCCGTCGCGCAGCGTGGGAGCCATGGACGGGCCTTTGATGAGTACGGGCACCATGCCCACTTTCATTCGCACTCCACGAATCGCGGGCTCAACGTGAGGAGTAGGGTCGGCTGCGAGATCATCGCAATTGTCACCCACTGCGACGCACGAATGCTTCCGAAAGGAGCGCCGAATGATGCGACTGCCCCGACTGCTGACACCGCGCACCGTGGCCAGCGCCCACTGCGACCTGCCCTGCGGCGTCTACGACCCGGCCCAGGCCCGGATCGAGGCCGAGTCGGTCAAGGCAATCAGCGAGAAGTACCAGGGCAACGCCGACCCAGAGTTCCGCACCCGCGCCCTGATCATCAAGGAGCAGCGGGCCGAACTCGTCAAGCACCACCTCTGGGTGTTGTGGACCGATTACTTCAAGGCACCGCACTTCGAGAAGTACCCCAACCTGCACCAACTCTTCAACGACGCCACCAAGCTCGCGGGCGCTTCCGGCTCGAAGGGTTCGGCCGACCCGGCCAAGGCCGACGAACTGCTGGCCAAGATTGACGAGATCGCCAAGATCTTCTGGGAGACCAAGCAGGCGTGACCCAACCCCGATACGCGATCCGGCCGGCACGCGCCTCCGACGTGCCGGCCGTCGTCGCGATGGTGCACGAACTTGCCGAGTACGAGCGGGCCGCCGACGCGTGCCACCTCACCGAGCCGCAGCTGCACGCGGCACTCTTCGGCGACCGCCCGGCCTTGTTTGCCCACGTCGCGGCCGACGTGGCTACGGAGGAGCCGATGGCCTTCGCGCTGTGGTTTCTCAACTTCTCCACCTGGGAAGGCGTGCATGGGATCTACCTCGAGGATCTATTCGTACGACCGAGCGCCCGCGGCACTGGCGCCGGACGCGCACTTCTCGCGACGCTCGCCGAGATCTGCGTCGAGCGGGGGTACCGGCGGCTGGAGTGGTGGGTGCTGCATTGGAACCCGGCCCGCGAGTTCTATGCCAGCATCGGCGCGAGGGCGATGGAGGAATGGATCCCATACCGCATCGAGGGCGACGCGTTGCGCTCGCTCACGCGGGTTGCGCGGCTCACATAGCCTGATTCGCGGCAAACTCCTTCGGTGGCGGGCCGGGCTGACCATCCTGGGGACATGATTGAGAACCAACGCGCGACGGAGTCAGAGCGGAACGTCCGGCGGTCATCTCCAAGGCGACTCGCATTGGCCATTTACGGCCTCATCGTCGGGGCCGCGGCCATGGCCGCCTCAGCCGAGATGGAGTCCGTCCTTCCGGTGGCCGCAGCGACGTTCGTAACTGTGCTCGTGTACTGGCTCGCCGAGCGCTACGCCGAAATCGTTGGATTACGGATCGAGCGTCGCCTTCACTCTGTGCGACTGGTCCTCCGCGAGGGCTGGCCGCTCGTTGAGGCCACCTATCTGCCGTTGGCCGTACTTCTCATCGCCGCCCTGCTCGGGGCGGGCGTCGATCTCGCCGTGGACCTGGCGCTCCTGGCGACGACATGCCTGCTCGCCGCCCTGGGCTGGGCCGCCGGACGAGCCAGTGGTCTCAAGGGCCCGCGGTTGTTCCTCGCGGGCGTGTTTAGCGGTCTCCTCGGCATGATCATGGTGGGCCTGAAATTCTTGCTGCACTAAGCCCGATCGCAGCAGATCCGTAAGGCCCGCGGTGCTTCGCGGGTCGGTGGCGGGATCGACGCGGATCGTGTGCCGACGCGGATAGTCTGCCGACGCGGATAGTCTGCCGACGCGGATCGTGTGCCCGACGCGGATCGTGTGTCGACGCGGATCGTGTGGCGACGCGGATCGTGTGGCGACGGAGATAGTGTGGCGACGCGGATCGTGTGGCGACGGGGATAGTGTGTCGACGTGGTGGAGGCGGCGCGCGACAAGTGGGCGGATTGGCTGTTGCGGGCGCGTTTCGGGGGCGACCCCGTGCGGCGCGCCGGAATGATGGAGAAGCTAGGCCCGGTGCGGGACCGGGTACTCGATAACGCCCAACTGTCCGAAGGGGACACCGTCCTCGACGTGGGAGCCGGCGACGGCCTAATCTCATTCGGCGCCCTCGACCGGGTGGGCGCCACGGGAGTGGTGATCCTGCAGGACATCTCCGCTGATCTGCTCAGCCACGCGCGTACGTTTGCTGACGCGGGCGGTCTCGTCGATCGCTGTCGCTTCGTTCAGGGCTCCGCCTCGGATCTGGACGCCATCCTCGACGCGTCGGTCGACGCGGTCACGACCAGATCCGTCCTGATCTACCTGCCCGCGGCGCAGAAGGCCGGTGCGCTAGCCGAGTTTCGGCGGGTGCTGCGACCCGGCGGGCGGATCTCCCTGTACGAGCCGATCAATCGTTTCGGCGTACCGGAGCCCGACCACATCTTCGAGGGCTACGACGTGACGGCGGTGGCGGATCTGGCCGCCCGGGTCCGAGTGGTCCGCGATTGCGAGGGACCGGAGAACCATCCGCTGTTGGACTTCGACGAGCGGGACTTGTTGTCGTGGGTGGAGGACGCCGGATTCGGCGATATCCGCATGGCGTACGAGGTCGAGATCGTGCCTGGCGGTTGGCATGACAACTGGGAGTCGTTCATCGGGACGCCCGGCAATCCGCTCGACCCACCACTGGGCGAGACGATCGCGGCGGCGCTCGCTCCGGACGAGGCCGAACGGCTCGAACAGCACCTACGTCCGCTGGTTGAGGGCGGTCGCGGGGTCCGGCGGTTCGCCTCGTGCTACCTATGGGCGTGCGCCTAGCCCACGCCTAGCCCATACCTGGCCCGAGCCTGGCCCACACCCGGCCCGAGCCTGTACGACACGGGGTCGGCGGGCGCACGCGGGATCTGCCGCGAGGCCCTAGAGTCAGGGCATCATGGCGCAGAGCAAGGACACGCCCGGGGGGGCGGAGACCGGTCATACCGGTCAGGCGGGCACGGAGACGTCTGTGCAGGGGGACGTCGTGGAGTTGACGGTGCCCGCGCTGACCAGCTACCTCAACGTGGTGCGTACCGCCGCCGCGGGTCTCGCCGCGCGGCTGAGCTTCCCGCATGACGAGATCGAGGATCTTCGTATTGCTGTCGACGAGGCGTGCGTCATGCTGCTGTCGCTGCCGGGGCCACCACCGCCCGAAGAGGCGACGCTCACGTGTCAATTTCGGGTGCTCTACGACTGTCTCGCCGTCACAGTTTCGGCACCGGTCAGCGACAAGGCGGTCATGCCGGCCGAGCAGTCGTTCACGTGGCAGGTGCTCACTGCCCACGCGACTGACGTGACCGGCCACGCCAAGTCCGGGAAGGCATTCGTCGGCCTAGTCAAACGCCGGCGAAAGCGCTGAGCGGCTCCTATCGGACCCCGAGCGCGGCGCGGGTCGACGGTGCGAGCAGGGCCACGGCACCGCCGAGACCGATGGCCATCACCGGAAGGCCGAGCCACACCAGGCCGCCGCCGACCATGTAGTACCCGATCGGCAGGAGAAGCATCTCAAGCACGATCGCCGGCCCCCGAGCCCAGCGCCGGCGATGCCGCAGGGACCAGCTGAGCAACCCCAGTACGGCGGCCATGAGCGCCGCGAACACCGTCACCAGAAGGGCGCTTTGAGCACTCTGTGCAGGAGCGGTGACGTCCTCGTAGACGAGCAGCGCCAGCACAACCACGAGTCCGGCGGCCTCCGCGGCGAGCAGTCGGACGGCCCACCGCAGCGAGGTCGGCATCGGCGAACCTGGGGTCGTTGCCG
>JAXIPB010000193.1:0-7853 GCA_045403155.1 Micromonosporaceae bacterium | reverse complement strand
AGCTGGCGGTGGACGCTGCTGGTCAACATCCCGATCGCGCTGATCGCGTTCGCGCTGGCCGTCCCGATCGTCAAGGAGAGCCGGGCGAAGGGGAACACGCGGTACGACGTGCCGGGCGCGGTGCTGGCGACCGGCGGTCTGCTGGCCCTGGTGTACGGGTTCACGAAGGCGGCCGAGGACGGCTGGGCCGCCGGCAACACCCTGACCTTCTTCGCGATCGCCACCGTCATGCTGGTTGGCTTCGTCGTGGTTGAGGCACGCTCGGCCAACCCACTCCTGCCGCTGCGTGTGGTGTGGGACCGCAACCGCGGCGGTTCGTTCCTGGTCTCGGTACTGCTGGGAGCGGGCATGCTGGGCATGTTCCTGTTCATGACGTACTACTTCCAGGGAACGCTGCACTACTCTCCGCTGCGCAGCGGGATCGCGTACCTGCCGTTCTCCGGCGCGCTCATCGTGACCGCGATCGTCGGCAGTGGACTGCTGCCGCGGGTCGGGCCGCGGAACATGATGGCGGTCGGCGGCACGCTGGCCACCGGCGCGATGATCTGGCTGACCCAGTTGCGGATCGACTCGTCGTACGCGTCGTTCATCCTGCCGGCACTTGTAATCATGGCCGTGGGTATGGCGTTGGTCTTCGTTCCGCTGGGCAACACCGCGTTGACGGGTGTCTCCGACCACGATGCCGGCGTGGCCAGCGCGATGGTCAACACCACTCAGCAGGTGGGTGCCTCGCTCGGCGTGGCCCTGCTCAACACGGTGTTCACCACGGCGCTCGCCAACTACATCGCGGCGAATGGCCCAACGAGCGCGCCACTTGGCGCGGTGTACGGGTACAACGTGGCGTTCACCGTCAGCGCGGTGCTTCTGGGCGCGGCCACCGTCGCCGCCTTTGCGCTGATCCCCAACTACAAGAAGCCCGCCGCTGCGCAGTCGGAGCCGGATCGGGAGCGGGAACTCGTCGGAGCGGGCGTCTAACGACCGGCCGTGCCGGGGTTCCCCGACCAGGTCGGGGAACCCCAACCACGCTGGTGCACAGAGACTCAGGCGCCGAACGGGGCCTCCGACCCAGCTGCTCTGTTATCTGGTGGACTCTTCCGTGTCAGAGAGAGCGGAAGAGTCCACCAGATCGTGAGTGCGCCTGACTATGCGTGCGTTCCACGCTGTCGCACTGCGGGTCGTCCTACCAGGACGGTCGGTGAGCGCCCTCGGCGCCACCGCCGTACATCGGCTCCTCGGTATGACAGCGCCCATGTCACGGCAGCAGCGGTCCAAGGGTTTCGGGAAATCCCATCCCACTGGGCGGCGTCCACACATCGGCATTGTCCGGCGATCTGCGAACGCGCTGCGTCGTTGGGCCTGCAGGAAGGTGCCCTGCGCGGAACGCTCGTCGTGCGGGTCTGTCATGTCAGGCCGCCGGCGAGGTCCTGGTAGGTGGGACTGAGGGCGCTCCAACGGGTACGCCAGTCACCTGCCTCGCGGCCGTGGATGTGAGCGGTCAGGTCCTCCATGTGTGCCTGCCATCCCGCGCCGTGGTACGGCAACTCGTCGAAGGGAATACCGCGTTCCTCGATGACCAGCCGGGTCTTGTCCTGTTCGGCGGCGAGCGTGGCGTCGATGACGGTCTCGTCCAGTGTGCCGGGGGCCATGGTGACCACCAGGCGTCGCGGCGCCTGGCAGATGTCGATGCGGGCCGGTCCGTCCCACGCGCTGGTGAACCGGGCGTGGATGTGTCCGCCGGGTCGTAGGTCGCCGTGCACGTCGGCGACCCAGCGGGACAGCCGGGCCGGCTCGGTGAGCGCGGACCACAGGTCGTCGATGTCGGTGTCGTACAGGTCCTCCATACGGACCACGCCCTTGCCCTCCGGCGTGCGGCGCAGGGTGCCGACGATGCGGACCTGTGGACGAATGCTGGTCATCTGCTGCTCCTTCGTTGGTGCTTTCCCCGGGTGATCTCGGTATGCAGAGCATCGAGGCGCTGCCGCCACAGGTCGCGGTACCGGCCCAGCCAGGCGTCGAGCTCGGCCAGCGGTTCGGGCCGCAGGCTGTATACGCGCCACTGCGCGTCCTGGTGTACCTCCACGAGCCCGGCCTCGCGCAACACCCGTAGGTGGCGTGAGACGCCGGGGCGGGCGATAGGCAGCCGGCCGGCCAGCTCATTGACCGTGGCCGGATGCTCCCTGAGCACCTCCAGGACCGTGCGGCGGCTCTCATCCGACAACGCGTGCAGCACTGCGTCCATGGATCATGAGTGTACCCGCAAAGGTACGTAACAAGCAAGGTACATATACTGAAACCGCTGGAAGCGGCCTGAGGCGGGATCGCAACCGTTGCACACTATCCTATGCATAGGATAGTGTGCACACATGCCACGAACTGACGAGCGGGAGACGGCGGTGCTCCGGGCGCTCGGGAGCGCGGTCCGCCAGGAGATTCTGGAGCAGCTGGCCCGCGGGCCGGCAACGTCGGCGATGCTGGCCCGTGCGCTGTCATCGAACACCGGCGTGATGTCCTACCACCTGAGGGAGTTGGGCGCGGCCGGACTGATCGAGCCGCAGGAGCGGCGTGGCCGCGCTCTGTATTGGCGGCTTTCGCATGCCGATGTTCGCTTCCGGGATCCCTCCCAGTCGACCGATCCGGGACGGGCGGAGGCTGCGATTGACCTCATCACGGCTCGTCTGGGGCTCGCGGTACGCGGTTATCTCGATCGTGACGATCTCTCGGTTACCTGGCGGGATGCCGCGCTGTTCTCCCAGTCGTCGGCGGCGCTGAACGCGTCGGATCTGGCTGGGTTCACGGCCGAGTACCTGGCCTTGCTCCAACGCTGGACCCGCCGGCCCGCCGCCCGACGACGGCGTGACGGCACGAACCGACCCGTTCGCATCGCCTTCTTCGCCTTCCCAGACGACGCCAAACCATCGGAGGATCCATCATGACGGCCACGGCTCTCACCGGAACCTGGATTGGCCACACCCCAGCGGGCATCGCCATTGCCCGAGGCGGGCAAGACGGTGCTCTGTCGGTCGACTTTCCCGCGCAGCGGCGGTTCCGGGTCGCATATTCGGCCGGGTTTCACGACGGCTTACCCGAGGTGGATGGATCGCCCCTGACGCCCGTGACGGAGCTACCGGCCGGGATGCAGGAGTTGACCGGCTGGTACGAGTCGGCCACACGCCGCGTCCTGCTGACCCAGTTCCCGGAGCCTTACTTCGGCGAACCCATGGTCCTGCTCGGCGAAGGCGGTCAGGTGATGCGGGCGTACCCGGTGGCCAGCGATCGCCTGATCGCCGATGACGGCACGGTGATCGAGTGCCGTGACGGACTGCTCCGGCTTCACGCCGACCGGACGACGGTCGAGCTCGCCCGGTCGCGCCGATTCCGCGAGGAGCCAATGACGTTCAAGGTCGGCGAAACCGAACTTGCCGGCACGGTCATCGTGCCCGCGACGCCGGGGCCGCACCCGGCGGCGGTTGTCGTCCACGGTGCGGCTGGTGGGCAGCGCGACTTCTGCCGCCTCCACGCGCAGGCACTGCTTGACGCCGGTGTCGCCGTCCTCATCTACGACAAGGCCGGGCACGGCCGTTCCGGCGGTACGGCCGATCCGTCCATCTTCGACCAGGCGGACGCCGTCCAGGCGGGGGTCGCGCAACTCGCTGCGCACCCTGACATCGACGCCCAAGGTGTCGGGCTGGCTGGTTTCTCCAACGGTATGTGGGCCGTACCCATGGTCGCGGCCCGCCAACAGATTGCCTTCATCGCGGGCGTCGGAGCCCCCGGCGTGTCCATGGCCGAGTCCGAAGTACACCGCCGCACCAAGGTGCTTCGCGACTGCGGTGTCGGCGAAACCACCCTCGCGGCTGTGTCGCAAGCGTGGCGATGCATCTTCACCATCGTCGGGGCGGGCGTAGCCGAAGCCTCCACGGTGGACCTTCTCGATCGAGCGCTGGCCCAGCTCGGGCAGGCCGACGACCTGGACCGCTACGACGTGCCCGACTACGTACGGCAGAACCCGATGCTCTCCTCGATACCACCGCTGATGCCAGCCGCTGAACTCGCCGGCATGCTCGTGGCGGAGGCCGATCCGCAGCTCAGCTACGACCCAGCGCTCGACTACGCGCGAACCAGCTGCCCGATCTTCCTCCAGTACGGGGCTGACGACACAAGCGTGCCGGTGACCGCATCGGTGCAGGCGATCGCGAAGGCGACCGGCGAGCGGACCGCCATCCATGTCTACCCTGGGTTGGAGCATATGCTCAACGTCGTACCGACCCTTGAAGGCCTCAGCGCCGAGGAGTCCATGTACCAGTTCCACTCGTTTCAATTCGGATCAGGGGTATGGAAGGACCTGACAGACTGGCTCCGAGCCTCGTCCTTCAACATCGCCCGCTCGTCAAGGACATGGGCCTGACCACCTCATTTGCCAGAGCAGGCTACTCTGAAGATGATCGAGGGAGGTAGCAGCGGTATGTCGCGGCGGGAAGGCCAGACTGCGGCTGAGGTTAAACCCGATCTTCGCGGTCGGCCCGGAGGCGGTCCGGCCTCGTCTCAGACGTGAGGAAGCGAAATGGAGTTCGTGATCGGCCTTATCTGCCTGGTCCTGCTTGTCGCGGTACTGGCCGGCGTCATCGTCGCGATGTACAACGGCCTGGTCCGCGCCCGCAACGCCTACCGAAACGCGTTCGCCCAGATCGATGTGCAGTTGATCCGCCGGCACGATCTGATTCCGAATCTGGTGGAAACCGCCAAGGGGTACATCAAGCACGAGCGGGAGACGCTGGAAGCGGTGGTCAGGGCCCGGACTGCGGCCGTGTCCGCGCAGGCCGCTGCTTCGGGCACGCCGGGTGAGCCGGGTGCGATGCAGCAGTTGTCCGGGGCAGAGAATATGCTGACCCAGACGCTCGGGCGGCTGTTCGCGCTCGCCGAGGCGTACCCGGACCTCAAGGCGAACCAGAACATGATGCAGCTCTCCGAGGAGCTGGCCTCGACCGAGAACCGGGTCGCGTTCGCTCGCCAGTCGTACAACGACGCCGTCATGTCGTACAACAACAGACGCGAGGTCTTTCCGTCGAGCGTCCTCGCCGGCATGTTTGGTTTCACGCCCGCGGCGCTCTTTGAGGTCGACGACCCGCAGCAGCGCCAGGCGCCGCAGGTCTCATTCTGATCCCGCTCGGCCGGTGCGCGCCGAACGCCGCTGCTCCAACCCGAGGTCGTGTCGATGAACTTCTTCGAACGCCAACGCCAGGTTCGCCGGATGTCGTCGCGGCTGGTCGTGCTCTTCGTGCTGGCCGTCATCGGCATCGTTATCGCGATCGATCTGGCCGTGGCGTTGGCGTTCAACGCGTTCAGCGGGCAGACGTCGGATCTCGTGTTCCTGCTCGTGGTGACCAGCATCATCGTGGCGGCCTCGGTCGCCTTAGCCTCGCTGGTACGCACCGCCGCGCTGCGCGGCGGGGGTGCCCGGGTTGCCCGTGAACTGGGCGGCGAGTTCGTCCCAGCCGATACCACCGATCCGCAGCTGCGCCGGCTGCGCAACGTGGTCGAGGAGATGGCCATCGCGGCTGGCGTAACCGTTCCCGAGATCTACGTCCTGCGGGACGAGACTGCGATCAACGCTTTCGCGGCTGGCTGGTCGACGTCGGACGCGGCGGTGGCGGTGACCCGCGGCGCATTGGAACGGCTCAACCGCGACGAGCTGCAAGGCGTGATCGCCCACGAGTTCAGTCACGTAGTCAACGGAGATATGCGGCTCAACATCCGACTCATCGGGCTGCTGTTCGGCATCCTGTTCCTTTCCATCATCGGGCGGACCCTTCTGCAGGGCAGCTTCCTGGCGGGCGGTCGCGGCCGCGGGAGATCCGAGGGCAATAACCCTCTTCCGCTGATCGGCATCGCGCTGCTCGTCGCGGGCGGCATCGGCGTGCTCGCCGGTCGGATCATCCAGGCTTCGGTCTCGCGGCAGCGCGAGTACCTTGCCGACACTTCAGCGGTGCAGTACACCCGCCAGACCACGGGCATCGCCGGCGCGCTGAAGAAGATCGGCGGCCTAGGGGAGGGGTCGAGGCTACGAAGCCCGAAGCGAGACGAGGTCGGCCATATGCTCTTCGGGGCTGGCGGAAAGTTGACGGCCCTGTTCGCCACACATCCGCCGCTTGTCGACCGCATCCGAGCGCTCGAACCCGGCTTTGACCCGGCCGAGCTGCAGCTGCTCAGCCAGCAGTGGGCTGCCGACCCACCCTCAGGAATCCAGGAGGATCGAGCTTTGGGCCTAGCGCCCGCCGGTGACACAGAACGGCTGAGCCAGCTGCCGGAGGCCGCCGCGCGGGTGCCGGTCGACGTGGGCGCCGTGGTCGGCCAGGTCGCCACCCTGTCCAAGGCGGCGCAGTCGCGAGCCGGCACGATCATCGACCAAATCCCTGACACAATTCTCGCCCGAGCGCGGAGTGTCCACAGTGTCGTGCCGCTCGTCCTCGGACTGCATATGTCCGACGAGCCGCAGGCGCGGGCCCATCAGCATGCCGAGCTGGCTAAGCACTATGGGCGGGAGCTCGCCGACGCGACCTGGGAGGAGGCCAACGCCCTCGCCGGACTCCATCCCCTGCTTCGCCTTCCCCTTGCCCAGCTCGCCTTCCCCGCCTTGCGTCAGCGCTCCGAGTCGGAGCGACAGGCCATCCTGGTCGCGGTCTCGTTGCTGATCTACGCGGACAATACGATCAGCGTGTACGAGTACTGCCTGGCGAGGCTGACCTACAGCGAACTCTACGAGGCGATTCATCCAAAGCCGCGCAGGCAGAACGGTCGGCAGACGATCGAGGACCGCCGGGCAGAGGTCGTCACGCTGCTCGCGACGCTGGCCTTCGTCGGCAACCCCGACCCGGCTGAGGCCCGACGGGCCCTCGGCGCCGGGCTCGCGCGGGTCCTACCCCAAACCTCGACCGAGTCCATCCCGCCGACAACAGGTGTCCTGGAACTCGAGGCTGGCTGGCCCCTCCTCGACGAGCTCCAGCCGGCGGACAAGGAGCGGCTCGTGTCCGGGGTTGTCGCGGTGATCGGCTATGACGGCGTCATGAGCCTGGCCGAGACCGAGCTTCTGCGTACGGTCTGCGCCCTCCTACACTGCTCGCTGCCGCTTCTGACCTGGCCGGAAGTCGACAGCCGTACTGCCTGACCGAACGGTCTCGCTGGGGCCCGACTTGGTGGAAGTGACCGGAGGTAGGATCCCCACATTCAAAGGTGGTGACATCAGGATGGGCGGTCGGGGGCAGCTCGGTGTCGGAGAGCGTGCCGCCGACTTCGTCCTGATCGGCCAGTCCGGTGCGCCGGCGCGCTTCTACGCGCATGCGGGTGGCCGTCCCACAGCTGTCGTCTTCGATGGCGCCGCCGATGATCCGCGGCTGATCGCCCTCGCCGGCCGCCTGACCAAACGGGACGACGTCGCCTTGTGCCGCGTCACGTCGCGAACGCCCGCGGCGACCAGCGGCATGCCGATGTGGTCGGACCCCGACGGTGCCGTCGCCGCGTCGTACGGCGTGGCCGCCGGAGAGCTGACCGTGATCGTGCTCGACCCGAATCTACGCGTCGTCGGTGTGGCCGTTGGCGACCACCTGGTGGACCGAGTCGTCGAACTGCTCGACACCGCGGCGCACCGCGATCCCGCGGTGCAGGTCGTGGCCCAGGCTCCGGTGATGCTGCTTCCTCGCGTGCTCGATGCGGCCGAGCGGGAGCGCCTGATCCGGGTGTGGGAGGACGACGGCAGCACCGAAACGGGCGTCGCGAATTCGTCCGGCGACGTGCTCGACGCCAGCTACAAGCGACGCCGCGATCACACCGTCCACGATGCCGATCTGCTGCGCGAGTTG
>JAXIPB010000312.1:0-14744 GCA_045403155.1 Micromonosporaceae bacterium | reverse complement strand
TGGCCGATGGAGCTCGGTCGCGGCCCGCTCCAAGAGGGAGCGGACGGGCTGGCTGCGGTACCGATACGCGAGCGTGATCGACCGGTCCACCGGGTTGTCGGTGACCCGGTGATAGGCGCGAGCGATCCAAGAGAGGGAACTTGAGACGGCGAACGCCTCCTCCACCGCCTCCTCGACCCCGGCGCTCACCCCGAACTGCTCGAAGGACCCGTCCCGCTGCCGCTCGCCGATGCGGATCCTTACCTGTCGGTCCAGGAGCGCGTCAGCCTCCTCTTTGACCGCCCTCAGCGCCTGGGACCTGGTCATCCCGCCGACGTCTATGCCGGCCACCCGCACTCCGGGAAGGATCCGGTCCGCCAAGGAGCGCTCGTAGTCGTATGCGGCCGCGGTAAGAACCGCGGGCACGACGAGAAGGACAATCGCGACGACGGCGATCCCCACGCGGTGCCGGGCTGCCCACCCTCTCGAGACACCCGCTCACGGTTCCTCTCCTCCGTTGGCTGAAGGACACCGATGCCGGTACGTATCCGACCGCCAGACGCCGTGGGGTCCGATCGACCCGGCCCCCAGTTCGCGTGCGTTCGGTACCAGACAAGCCCCCGTTCGTGTTATCGGCCCGTGGGGTAAGAAAACTCACTCCCGCCAAGGAATACCAATTGGTGGGTCCAGCGGATCGCCTTCGCAGCTGGCCAGGGTGGCGCTGGGCGCTGTGGCGGGTCTGGACCTGTGAGCGCCTTTACATTCGGGCACTTGGTGAGGAGTCGAGGCGACCTCTGGCGGCCCCGGCGGGTCAGCTGATGAGGAACGATGCCGCGAAGGCGGCGAGGCCCAACGGGATCAGCCTGACGGCCACCCGTCGTTTCCCGGCGAGTCCGTGAGCCTCCGGACGTTCGTGCCGTCCGAGTCCATCACCCAGATCTCCTAGTTCTGCGTTCCCACCGGTGTCTGCGCCATGAAGGCCAGCCGCAACCCGTCCGGGGACCAGGCGGGGTACTCGACCCAAACGTCCCCACCGATCCGTCTCACGTCATCGCTCTCGACGTCCATCACGTAGCCACGCAGCCTTCCGGGCGTGTCGCGGTCCGAGTTGAAGGCGAAACGTTGGGTGACCAGGCCGGCCCCCAGTCCGCAACGCCGTCGTTCGCGGTGAGCACGTGCTCCCCCGAACCGTCGACATCGATGATGAAGATGTCGGTGCTCGTATCGTCACCCGGCTGGTGGCGGTACGCGATCCTCGTCCCGTCGGGTGACCAGGTGGGGTCGAAGTCCGCCGACGGATCCGACATGACCTGCCGCAACCCCGTGCCGTTGGCCTCGATCACGTAGATGTCCTCCGCGTGTGGTGATCCCGCCGAGACGGCGATCGTGGCCGGCAGGGATACGAGGTCGATCTGCCCGGCCGTAGGCGCGGACGGGACGTCGGCGACTGCGTCGTCGGAGACCGCTCCTCGCCGGTCGTCGTCGACCGGCCTGCGTCCGTGCACGCGAATTGGAACGCGAGCGCCGTCGTGAGGAGCATCGAACCTCGTAGGGGGATGGTGCCGGCCCGCATCGAACGAACTCTTCGATCCGCTACCGCCACTTCTACAAGCGGCAAGAGCGGGGAGATTCCCGTGCCCTAGGAAGGCTGCCAGGCCAGGTACGCGGTCTCGGCTTCGTCATTGAGCAGCGACAGGTCGCTGCCATCCGTGTCGATGACGTACGCGTCCGCGGGGCCATGAGAACCGCCACCCCAGGCCACCTGGTCTCCGTCGGGAGACCAGGTGACGTCGAAGCCCTCGGCGCACCCCTTCGTCAATCGCGTGAGATGACTGCCATCCGCGCTCATCAAGAAGATGCAACCTCCGTCCCGGTCGGCGACCATGGCGATCTTGGTTCCGTCGGGGGACCACTCAGTGACAGAGTCATCACCTTCGCCGTCGATAAGGAGGCGCACATGAGAGCCGTCGGTGTCCATCGCGTACGCGCCTCCGTAGCCTCCCTCGGTCGCACCGAACGCGATCGTGGAACCATCGGGTGACCAGATCGGACAGCAGGCCCACTCCCAACGATCCCCGGTTTCGACCAGCGACGTCATCCCGCCTCCATCGATGCGAACGGTTCGGATCGCGAACGGACCATCGCCGCCTCCTGACCCCGAGAAGACGATGGTTCTCCCATCCGGGGACCACGATGGCGACGACTCGTCCCCGGGCTCGTTCGTGATCCTTGTCAGGTCGGAGCCGTCGGCACGAACGATATAGACGTCGAAGTCACCGTCGACGTCGCTCGCGAAAGCGATCATCGCGCCATCCCTCGACCATGCAGGAGCTACGTCTTCTCCTTCCATGTCAACGAGGCACGTCGCCCCCGAGCCGTCCAGACCGTCCGAACCATCCGGATCCATCAGGTAGATACCGGCCGCTCCATCCTCGTCGAACAGCGTGAACGCGATCTCGTCTGTCGGCATCGAGTCGAGCGGTTCACAGCGGTTCCGGAGGGCGGACGATCCAGGTGGTTCGGTCTCCGCGGAGCTCGTGCATCCGGCAACGAGGAACGCGAGAACGGCTAGCACCCGACCGAGATGTCCCCTCATCCCCAACCCTCCTTGCGACTCTCACCATGGAGACGCCCAGAACGGCCGATCGGTACCCCGCGCGCTCAGGATCAATCAGGTCGACTCGAACTCGAACGTAGAGATGAGCCGCTCAACGGTGGGAGAGAACCGCTCGAACCGCTCCACCGGGGCCCGAAAGTGGATCACGAGCTGACCGCCTGGCACGTCCAGAACCACGAAACGTGCGATCTGGCCGACCTCGACATCGACGAGCTCGCCCTCCCCTGCAACGCGGCCCACGATCACGCACCGAAGGGCACCGCACTCGGGAGGAGCGGACGGAAGGGGACTCTCAACCGACACATCGAGCCGAAGACCCGACATGCCACCGATCTTGACCGGCACCGGACCCGTCGCGTCAAGCCGAGGGTGATCCGCAAGCCATGCGACGAGGTCGGTTGGCGTCGGCTCGAGGTCCGCGGGTTGCGCGGTTCGGGAGTTCGGATCGAAGACGCCGTCCCAGACCTGCACATGCAGGTAGTTCACTCGCCGGATCAAGCCGACCCAGGTGGGCTCCAGCACCGACGCGCTCCACGAATCGGTCCTCGTCCTGAACGAGAACGGATGCTCGAACCCCTCGGCCACGTACGCCCCGGGTTCGAGCTGACCCTGTCGCAGCGTGTCGGCGGAACGAGGGTTCAGGTCGTCCGCCGGCCTGGGCTCTCGATCGACCAGGGCGGGCAGGGCTCGGAACGACAGCGCTGCGCCTACCACCACCGCGGTTGCGACCAGGGTCGCCCCGATCCGGCGACGCCAAACCAACCGTCTGGTCCTTCCCCAGATCGCCTCGACATCGGGCAGATCGTGCGGATCGCCCGCCCCGGCCTCGAGCAGCTCCCGCAGCTCAGGCGCCATCGGACACCTCCATCCTGAACTCGGACCCGAGCTGCTCTCGGAGGCCATCGAGGGCTCGCCTCGTGAGCTTCTTCACGGTGCCCGGTCCGCAGCTCATGAGCTCGGCCGTCTCCTCCACCGAGAGATCGTCGAAGAACCGCAGGATGACGGCGGCACGCTGCCGCGGCGACAAGGTGGCGAGGGCGCGACGAACGGCGACCGCCGTCGCCGGGTCGGGGTCGACGTGCAACCGACCGGCCCGCGTCCGCTCCACCTCGAGCGCTCGGCGTTCGGCCTTCATCCGGCGGAACCGCGAGTTCGCGAGGTTGATCGCGACCCGGTTGAGCCAGAGCCTCGGGTAGCTCATCTGTCGCACCCGTCGCCACGACGCGTAGGTGCGGGCGAGAGCCTCCTGGGCGAGGTCCCGCGCCACCTCAGGGTCGCCGCAGTACAGGGTCAGCGTGCGGATCAGTGGGATGTAGGCCTCGTGGCAGAAGCCCTCGAACTCGAGCGGGACGGAGCCCACGGCGCCTCTTTCGCTGGGCCTTCACTGGCATACAAACGCACCAGAGCCTCAGCGGGTACCCCTGACGAGTTCGTTCGCTAGGCCGCCTCGACTCGCTCGGAGGCCAGGATCGCGTTTCCCAGCACGTTCAGGTGGTGGTTTTTCCGGACGCCCGCCCCGCCTGAGACGAGAGGGTTCAGCCCGCCCTCCACGGCTCCGCGTCTACGATCGCGGCGCCTGGGCCGAGGATGTCGGGACAACTGGAGCGGACATGACTGACGACTTACGAGTCGCACCACACGGGCACTTGGCGACGCCTGTGCCAAAGTCGATGGCCAGTGATGCGGCGAGCGTGGCCAACTTCAAGCAGCCCGGCACGGTCCTCAAGGAACCGTGAGGTAGTCGTCGAATGGGGCCCTGAGCAGCTCCTTTCAGGGAGACTGCTCTCCGAGCCGCCGTCGGGTGAGCACCGTGTCAGTCAGGGTCTCGAACCCTATTCCTAGATCGTGCCCCCGACGGTCGGTGAGGAGTGAACGGCTCGTGGGATGTCGTGCCGCAGGAGCACTTATCCATTAGACCGCCGGCAAACTCCTCCGAAGCGGATGCTTGCGAACCGACGAGTGACGCGGGGAAGCACCCGCACTGCACATACGGACCGCCGCACCCGTACCCGACGACCGTGAACGACTCGAACCCGGCCTGCCTGGACCGAAGGCGATCGAGCAGGCCCTCGGTCGGTAGCCGTATTGGGGTCGATGTCGGTGACGGGCCTCGCGAGTAGAGCGACCCCTATGTCGTTGAAGTTGGAATCCGGATCGAACGCCGGATGCGGCGCCAGGATCGTCGGGATCAGCTCCGAGGATGCCTTATCGACGTCGGGGTCGAAGGTCACGAAATGCTTCGCCCCTCGCAATGCATTGCGCCCGACGGCTGAATGTCCGGCCATGATGACGACGTTCGAGGATGCCAGAGCGCCCGACGAGCAATCGGTGAACGTCCCGTCCGCCAGTCGGCTGAGGATGCATGCGCCGAAAAGATGGCGGTCACCGTCGAGCTCACCCCCGATGATCGCCTCTGCCGGCACGGCGGCAAAGAACCACCCCGCGCTCGGAAGGGATACCACCCACCCACGGAGCAAAGTACCTCCCCGCGGATCGAGAACTGCCCGTCGCTTCTCCGCCGGTTACTCATGGATCCGGACCGTACGCAGTATCTCGTCGAAGTAGCTCTCGCCGATCCGGTTGGCGCGATCGAGGCCGGCCGGGGGCACGTCTTCCACGGTCCAGTTGATCAGCACCTGACCGTCGACCGTATCGAGGACGATCCAGTGTTGCGCGTAGTCCCAAGCGATCCTGAATCCGGCGATGCGCCAGTCCACTCCTGGCAGCAGGAAACCCAAGTCAGAACGTACGTCCGCCCACCCGAAGTCCAACCTCGTAGCCATCAGGCCATCCACGTCGATTTGCCGCACGCCCAGCTCGCGAACCTCGGGATGCTCGCCGATGAACGCCACCAGGTCGGGCGGCACCGTTCCGCGGTCGGGGTAGTCGTAGGTGAACAAGGCGGTCGTCGTGTCCCAGAAGGACAGTCGGAAGAACCCGCCGTCGGGTAGCTCCCGCTCGATCGAGAGCGTTCCGCCCTCAAGGTGGACGGGGCCGGATCCCCCGCCCCAGTCCCAGCCGACCCACCAACTATCATCACCCACCGCGAACGTCACGGCCGGATCGAACGAACCCGTCGTGTACGTCCCGGCGGCGAGCAACCCCTCAGGCACCGACCGAGGGAGCTGGATCGGGTCGGTCGCCTGGTTCGGAGCGGGCGAAGGAGACTCGCGGACCGACTCATTCCCCGGCGTGGTGTCGACGCCGCCGAGGACCCGGTTCACGAGCAGGAAGCCGACCAAACCGCTCGCGAGGATGCCGACAACCAGCGCCGCCACGCGCCGGCGAACGAGGCGGCGGCGCTGGCGTCCGAATTGACGCTCTAGTGCTCCGGGTTCGGCATGGGCCTCCTGAATCACCCGCTCGAAGATCTGCTGAATGTCAGACATCCCGGTCTCCATGGGTCTTCCTCAACGCCGCGCGCCCCTGCGACGCGAGCGCGCGAACGGTGGGGGCTCGGATGCCGAGGATCCGTCCGGCTTCCCCGGACGTGTATCCGTACAGATCCAACAACACGAGCGCGGCTCGCTGTCGGGGCGACACACCGAGGATCAGCCGGTGGAGATCGGCTCGGAGCTCGACATCCGAGGTGGGGTCGGACGCATCACCGATCCCGATCAGCCGTCGAGCTGCGGTCTTGGCACGCCTCACCTGCATGCGGAAGCCGTTCAGGGCGACCCGGAACAGATATGAGGTGGGATCGTCGATTTGATCGATGCGATCCCACCGTTCCCACAGCCTCAGGAACGCCTCCTGCATGAGGTCTTCTGCGTCCTGACGATTCCCCGTAACGAAGTAGAGCGCTCGATACAGGCCGTCGTGCTCGTCGTTGAAGAACTCGTCGAAACTCTTCGGGGCCGTCACCGCCCTCAGCGCGACAGCCTCCCGCGGGACCGCCATGGAGCTTGGATGCGCGAGCTGCGTCGTTCGCTTAGGCAACCCGATCACTTGTCTCGGCACGATCTGCTCGCCCGGCCCGCGGTGAGATCCCCCTTCGCCGACGCTACTCCTCGCGGATGCGCGATTGGAAGCCGACCTAAGCGATCGGTCACCTCCGAACATCCAAGGCTCGGGCGCCCACGGAACGAATCGCATCCACCGCGAGGAAGGACCCCGACTGAGGGGCTCTTGGAGGAGGGAGCCAACATGCGCAGGACCGGACTTATCCTCGTGCTCGCCGTAGCCCTGATCGCGGGCCTCGGAGTGGGATCGGCAGGGGCCGATTCGAGCACTCAGGGCACGATCGCCTTCAACCGGGACCTTGGTGCCGGCAACTTCGAGATCTACGCGATCGAGGCCGACGGTACACATCTGACCAATCTGACGAGCAGTCCGGCGGAGCGGGAGGTCTTGCCCGCGTGGTCGCCCGATGGACAAGAGCTCGTGTTCCAGAGCAGACCGGCGTCCAGCCCGAGCGCGAATGACAACGAGATCTACGTGATGAACGTCGGCACGGGCGATCGGACGCGGCTGACCTTCAACGCCGCATCCGACGGCGTCGCGGCCTGGTCACCGAACGGGCAGCAGATCGTCATCCAGACGAATCGCGACGGGAACTTCGAGATCTACGTGCTCGATGCCGACGGTTCGGATCAGCGGAACGTGTCTCGGCACCCGGCCGTCGACGAGTTCCCAGCGTGGTCGCAGAGCGGGCGGGAGATCGTCTTCAGCAGCGACCGCGACGGGGACTTCGAGATCTACGTAACCGACGTGGAAGGGACGTACGTCACGCCGCTGACCGAGGATCCCGCTTCCGACCGGCAGCCCGCATGGTCGCCTGACGGAAAGCGGATCGCCTTCGTCAGCACCCGCGACGGCAACGAGGAGATCTACGTCCTGGATCTTGGCAGTGGCAACGTGACGCGCCTCACCCACAACCCTGCTAGAGACGTGACTCCGAACTGGTCCCCGAGCGGGCAGGCGCTCTGCTTCTCGAGCTCCCGAGACGGGAACCCCGAGGTCTACCTCATGAACGCCGACGGCACCGACCAGCGCAAGCTGACCGACTTCCCGGGTGACGACAGCCAGCCAGACTGGACGTTCCGTCCTCTGATCGCCTTCTGAGTCCACGTGGCTGATCGCGCTTCGGGAAGACACGGGGAAGCCCTCAGAGCCCCGAGAACAAGCGAATGGAACTCGGAGCGAGGGGGACGGGCAGGTCGGTGCAAGCAAATCGATCACGTGCCAGCGCTCGGATCCCTCGAGCGCGCCACGCCGAAGCGCCGGCACCAGAACGGCTCGAACCATCGAGGATTTGCCCGAGCCCCAGCGCAGACGACGGCGAGGAACCGCGACGCGTCGCCATCTTCCTTGGGGGGAGGAGGACAGCGTCGACCGTCATCGGCGGCCGTGCCCTTGAACCGTCAGGAGCAAGATCCGCACGCGGAGCTTGGCCAGCTCGCCGGCGCCGAGACGTGGCAGCACCCGAGCGGCGGTGTGGTAAACCGCCACAGCTTGGTGGCGTCTCCTGCGTAGACCGCCGCCGGCCTACGGCCCACAATCTGGCCATGGTCGGCATCAGCGAGCGCTCCGAGCCGCCGAGGACCGGGATGAGCCCGATCGGCGCACGGCGGCTCGCGCTCGGGCTGGTCATGCTCGGGGTCGTCCTCACCGCGATCGGGGTGGTCTGGGGGATCCTGTCGCCGCTCGGCGCCGACTCGGCGGCAGACGCCGCGGGTGTGGTCACGGGGATCCTCGCGCTCCTGGTGTTCGGGGTGGTCGGGACGGCGATCGTCGGCCGCTTCCCGGGGAACCTGGTCGGCTGGGCGTTCTGCGCCTTGGCCCTCGCCTTCCCGCTGCAACTGATCATCTACGTCTACGCGTACACCGGCCTGATCGTCGACCCCGGGTCGCTTCCCGGCGCCGACGTCGTGGAGAAGCTCTTGGAGCTCCTCTGGCTCGTCTCTCTGCCCCTCACGACGGTCGTCCTGTTCCTCCTGTTCCCGAACGGCAGGGTCCGGACTGCGGGGGAGCGACGGGTCTTGTGGCTCGCCGGGGTGGGCACGGCGCTCGGTGCCGTCGGGCTCTTCATCACCCCTCGCCTGTACGGCGAGTTCGAGCGGTTCGACAACCCCCTCGGCGTCGAGCCGGCCTGGGTGAGCGACGCGATGTTGACCGTTGGCTTCCTCGCCATCCTCGCGGCGGTCGTCGCGTCCTTCGTCGCCCTGATCCGCCGCTTCCGTCGATCGCGGGGCGACGAGCGGCAGCAGATGAAGTGGTTCGTGACGGCGGCCGCCCTCGTCTTCACTATCCAAATCCCGGTATTCATCGTCGAGACGGACTCCGACGTCGTGCCGCTCCTGGCAAGCCTCGTGGTGCTCGCGGTGCCGGTCTCGGTCGGCGTCGCCATCCTGAAGTACCGCCTCTACGAGATCGACGTGGTGATCCGAAAGTCGGTCGTCTACGCGATCCTCGTGGGCCTGATCCTCGGTGTTTGGCTCCTCGTCGTCTGGCTCGGTCAGAGCGTGCTCGTGGACCCCCTGAGCGATCACGACGAGCTCCTCGTGCTCGGCGGAGTGGTGCTCGGCGTGCTGTTCCTGCCGCTTCGACGGTTGGCGACGCGGATCGCGGACCGGCTGGTCTTCCGTGGTCGAGCGACCCCGTACGAGGTGCTCCGTTCGTTCGCTGATCGGGTCGGCGGAACCTACTCGAGCGAGGACGTCCTGCCGAGGATGGCGCGGCTGCTCGCGGAGGGAGCGGGGGCGAATCGCGCTCGGATCTGGCTGCGGGGCGGAGAGGAGCTGCGCCTCGGAGCGGCGTGGCCCGAGCAGCGCGACGCGATCCGGATCCGGCTGGACGGCGACGGCGTGCCGGGCGGCGTCGACGACTACGCCTCCGAGGTTCGGCACCGGGGCGAGCTGCTCGGCGCGATGTCGGTGACGATGCCCGCCAACGACCCGATGACGCCGGCCAAGCAGGAGCTCGTCGGGGGCCTCGCCGCCCAGGCCGGGCTGGTCCTGCGCAACGTCAGGCTCATCGAGGAGCTCCGCGAGTCTCGCAGACGCATCGTCTCCGCCCAGGACGAGCGCGCCAGGGCGTTGGAGCGCAACATCCACGACGGGGCGCAGCAGCAGCTCGTCGCCCTGGCCGTCAAGCAGCGGCTGGCCGCCTCGATGATCGATCACGACGAGCACGTTCGCGTGATCCTGGAGCAGCTCCAGCAGGAGACCACCGAGGCCCTCGAGAACCTGCGGGATCTGGCCCGTGGGATCTATCCGCCGCTGCTCGGCGACAAGGGCCTCGAGGCCGCCCTGGTGGCGCAGGCCCGCAAGTCGCCCGTTCCGATCGAGATCCATGCAAACGGCATCGGCCGAAACTCCCGAGACGTAGAGGCCGCGATCTACTTCTGCGTGCTGGAGGCGTTGCAGAACGTCGCCAAGTACGCGAAGGCGGGGCGGGCGGAGGTTCGGCTGTTCGCGTCTGACGACACGCTGACATTTGTGATCGAGGACGATGGGATGGGGTTCGATCCGGCCACCTCGTCCGGGTCTGGGCTCACCAACATGCGCGACCGGCTGGAGGCCCTCGGAGGCGCGCTGGACGTCCGGTCCTCGCTCGGTCGCGGGACCACCGTGACCGGCACCGTCCCCACCGCCCCCGCCGACGTGCTGCGGTGAGTGCCAATAGCGGCATTGGGCAACGCGCGCCCGGTCGCGTTTCGTCGAACGCCGACACCTTCTCGCTCGGGGGTGTGGCTTGGCTCAGCGACGGTGGTAAGCAGCACATAACTTCGTCGGTGTCGCTCGCGCGTGGCGAGCTTTTCCCTGGTCAGCACACCGTTCGAGCCGTTCTAGTTGCAAAACAGGTGCTCTACCAGCTGAGCTACGTCCCCGTATCTACCTGCGGAAACACCAAGCCAGGACCTTGCACACCGCTCCCGCAGCTAATAACTCTACTGCACCCAATCGATGGAGCCGAGATGCGAGACGAGGGCACGAGCGTTTCCACGGGACAAAGTGTGGGCGACGTCCGGAGAATGGTGGCGTCGTTCAAACGTCACCTTCGAGCAGGCAAGGTCTCCGAGCGAACGATCCAGACCCACCTCGAGGCCTGCGGTTTGTTGGAGTCTTTGAACCGGATCGGCTCTGCCGACCGATGAATACCGTCGCGGCTCGCCGCTGCCTATCACAAGCCGCCGGCGTGAGTCTTCAAAATCGGTGGGGGGATGAAATCCCCCGGCGGGTTCGATTCCCGTCCGCCTCCGCCAGGAGATACGCTCCGCCGCGAAAGGTAGGAGATGAGCGACGCGGCGATCGACCTCGACCGGGTTCACGCGATCGAGGAAGACGAACAGATGCGGTTCGTCGCAGAACGCCCACGGTCAGCCGCTCTGCAAGAACGAGCGCGCGGATCCATGCCCGGCGGGGTTCCGACGACCTGGGTGGGCTCTCTCAACTTCCCTCACCCACCCGTTTGGGTCACCGACGCGCAGGGCGCTCGCTTCCGGGACGTCGATGATCACGAGAACATCGACTTCCTCCTCGGCATCTGCCTGGCGTTCTGCGGCCACGCTCCGGCGGCTATCGTCGAAGCCGTCGCGCGGCGCGCGGAGCAGGGGTCGATGTTCCAACAGCCGACCGAGGACGCGGTGTGGGTGTCCGAGGAACTGTCCCGGCGGTTCCTGCCACTTAGGTGGCAGTTCGCCCTCTCGTCGAGTCAGTCGATCCAGGACTGCATCCGCCTGGCCCGCGCCACGACCGGGCGGGAGCGCCTGGTGAAGTTCGACGCCAACTACCACGGGCACCTCGACGCCACCCTCGTCGTGGCGGCAGGAGGAAGCGTCGCGCCCGAGTACCAAGGGATCGATCCGAGGGTGCTTGCGACCACGGAGGTGATCCCGTTCAACGACGTGGACGCGCTGGAACGGGTCCTGTCTCCTCGCGACGTGGCCCTCGTAATCGCCGAGCCCGCTATGACGAACGTCGGCATCATCGAACCCCTCGCCGGCTACCACGAAACGCTTCGGGCGCTCACCAGGGACGCAGGCACGATCCTGCTCATCGACGAGACCCAGACGCTCATGTGCGCCTACGGCGGTCTCACCAACGAGTACGGCCTCCAGGCCGACATGTTCGTCCTGGGGAAGTCCCTGGGTGGAGGCATCGTCCCCTTCTCGGCGTACGGGCTCGCCGAGGAGGTGGCAGCACGGATCGAAGCGCCTCATGCGGCGTTCGAGGTGATGGGAGAACCGGTGGACGAGATCGCGCTTGGGGGCACGATGTGGAGCTACGCGGTGGGCACCGCTGCGGCGCGCGCAGCCCTCGAGCACGTCCTGACCGAGGAAGCCTACGAGAGGACCATCAACTTGGGCGAGCGGCTGGCCGATGGTCTCGAAGGCTCGATCGCCGGCGTCGATCTGCCCTGGACCGTTCAGCGGCTCGGGACCCGCGCCGCGTACACGACCGCGGCCATCGTCCCGCGCGAGGCGGAGGGAGCTCGCGCTGCCGACATCCCGGGATTCAAGGACGCACAGCGGGTCTTCATGGCGAACCGCGGCATCTGGGACTTCGGGTGGTGGGGCGGACCGTGCCTGTCGGTGGCCCACACGGCCGATGACGTCGACACGTACATAACCCGTTTCGGCGAGTGGTTAGCGACGGTGCTCGGCTAGCTGATGGCTGGTACGACGCCCATCGCCTGAGAGGTCGAACACCGCCCGCAGCGAAACGAGGAGTCACCACAGCGCGGATACGAGGAAGATGGCCGGGAGCCGTGCGGCGGATCTTCGGCGAGGATCTCACTGGCTTCGCGCAGCTTCCGCCCGGTCGCCACCGCGAGTGACGAGCTGAGCGGCCCTGATGGTGGAACCGGGTGCACGGCATGGGGGCCGCGGCGTACCCTCCCTCGTCAACATGGCTCGCGCAACCAACAGCCGATGGCCGGACGACTCCTCGCGGGCCTCGTCCTCCTGACTGCCGCCGCCTACGCGGGCGGTGGGTGGTACTTCGCGAAGCAGATCCACGCACGCGCGCTCGACGGCGAGGAACGGCGCGCGTCGCTCGCCATGGACCCCGACGTTCGAATCGCCTCCGTCGGCGACGAAACGGTCACGCTCGCGCCCATCGGCGACGACCCGCCACCGGAGCTGGAGACTCCGGGGCTCTGGGGGCTCCGGTGGGCGGGCGGGTACGGCCAACTGGGCGACATCGTCGGTCGTGCTGGCGCCGCGATCGAGCGCTCGTTCTTGATCCTGTCCACGGTTCCTCGAGCTGCCGGCGATCAGCCCGCTGGTCGGTGGGGCGGCTCGCTCCTTGGCGCTGCTCGAGCGGCCCTCGGCGTTCTTCGACGGTCCCGAGGAGGCGGAACTCGGCACGTTCGATCCCGAGACCGGCACCCCCACCGACCGTGAGTGGGCGGCTCCCATCACCGAGAACCCCGCCGTCGGGGCCACCGAGGTGTGGGAGCTGTACAACTTCACGGAGGACGCGCACCCGATCCACATCCACGAGATCCACTTCCAGGTGGTCGACCGGCAGGCGCTCGATCCTGCGACGAACATGCCGATGGGGACGCCCCGACCCCCGGAGGTCTGGGAGTCGGGCTTCAAGGACACGGTCATCGCCTACCCGGGCGAGGTCACCCGGGTGCGAGGACGATTCGACACCGAGGGGCTCTTCGTGTGGCACTGCCACATCGTCGAGCACGAGGACAACGAGATGATGCGGCCCTACGCGATCGGGCCGATTCCGAAGCCGATACCCTGACGCCGAGCCGGCCCCTGGCCGGGCGGAAAGGGTCCCCTCGCCCTCGGGTCGTCCGCCCCTAGCCGGGCGCGGCTCGATCGCCAGACTGCGCCGTACCGGAACTCGGGGATGAACCATGGATCGTGACCAACCGGTCGTCCTGATCGTTGATCGAGACGGCGATACGCGCGACCGCGTGGGCGGGTGGCTGGAAGAGGACGGGTTCGACGTCGTGGTTTGCCCGGGGCCCTCCGCCCCCGAGTTCACGTGTGTCGGCTCGAAGGAAGGACGATGCCCACTCGCCGCGGAGGCGGACACGATCGTGCTCGATCTGTGGCTGGACAGCGATGCCGCGATGCTCGGGACGCGTGCCGGGAGCCTGCTCCGCCACTACGGCTCGTGGGGCAAGCCCGTGATCGTGATGACCGATCGTCACGACGACGTGATGGATCGGGTCGACGATCTCTCCCTGCCGACGGTCGACTGGCCACCGGATCGTCGGGACCTCGTCGAGACGATCCGCGTGATGGCCGGAGGCCCGTGAGCCCTCCACTTGCGCGCTCGACAAGGCCCTGAGAGGACCCGGAGACAGGGTCTTCGGGGGGATGCCGGCGGCGGTAGTGACGAGCCAGTGCCTCGCCGCGTGGACAGGCTCGATCGGATGTTGTTCGGATGAAGGGCGCTATTACGTCGCCCACGGACGTTATCGAGCCGATGCTGCCGTGACGGTCACCGACTTCGAAGCCGACCGAAGTCCGACCGAAGCCTCCGAGCGTCTCTGGAGGGGACCTGATCCGACGGCTCGCTGACGCGGGCGGCTCGCTTCACGCCCCGGATCCCGAGCCCGCGTCGAGAGCAGAGTGGAGGCGCGCGATCTACGCCGCCCGTAGCGCTCTACGGCAGCTGCACGTACCCCTTGCGCATCTTCCAGAGGAAGTAGCGCTCGAAGGCGAGCTTGCCCAGATGGTTCTGCGGGCCCGGGATCATCACGCCCCACTTCCTGGGCGGAAGCATCCGGTCCGCGAGGATCGCGACCCCGTTGTTCCCGGCGTCCATGATGCACACGGCGGGGATGTCGGCGAAGTTCTCCTCGCGTGTGGGCTCCTCGCCTCGGATCTGCGAGGCGATGTTCGTCGCCGCGACGTGGGCCATCGTCTCGGAGGGGAAGCCGGTCTTGGGAACGCCAACCGCGTTCGCCGTGTGCCACGGCGCGTCCACCGCCGCAGCGATCCCGACCGCGTAGACGTTCGGATACTGAAGCGTCTGGTACGTGTCCTTCACCTCGATGAAGCCACGGGCGTTCCCGAGGCCGGAGTCCTTCACGACGTCGGCGCCGACGAAGGGCGGCACGACCATGGCGTACCGGAAGGGGAACCGGCGTCCGTCCCGCAGGCGCAGCTCACCGGGAGCGACCTCCTCCATCGCCACGTCGAACACCGATCGGATCCCGGTCATCCGGAAGAACA
>JAXIPB010000316.1:0-4250 GCA_045403155.1 Micromonosporaceae bacterium | reverse complement strand
GTCTCAGGGATGCGTGGCTGAGGAATCCCCTTGGTCGGGTCGGTGAGACGAGTTTGACAGCCACGCTGACAGCTACGCGAGAGCGTCCACGGCAGTGTGCCTTAGGCCATGGTGGGTCAAACCGTTGAGACGCACGGGAAGCAGGACTGTGATGGATCATGATGGACCCTACGCATCGAACTACGGATCAGAAGGTTGGGAGTTCGAATCTCTTCGGGCGCGCCAAGAAAGTGCAGGTCAGCGGACTAGTTCCGGATCAACGGACTACGCCGTTGATCGTTTCCGGGGATGGATTCTCACGGTCATCTCACATCAGCCCGCAAGCCGGGTAACGGACGCGATCTCGCCGGGCTTCGGCGCCCCGGTCAGCATCGCCTCGAGCTTTCGGGACGCCTCAAGCCTTCCGCCCCACGTAGCCCTCAGGTAGTGCTGCGTGATTGACAGCTGTGACTGGCCCAGCCAGGCGGCCGCAACCACCATCGGAATACTCACGTGGGCCATGAGCGAGGCCGCGGTGTGTCGGCAAGAAGGTGTGGCTAACCTGCACAGCAGAGCCTGGACCGCCGACGTCGGCCGAGGTTTCCATCAACACCGGTTTGCTGCGCCTCTACATGCGGCCGAGCGCTGACACGGTCGCGGCGTTCGCCTTCCGCATCCGTCGGCTATGAAAGAGGGTCCCTCGAACCGTCGTGCGCGTACGGTCGAAGGCCTCCGTGTGCAGTGACCGATGCCTCATCCTGGCCGTGGCTTGGGACGCTGGCTGCCCACCGATCAGAGCCACGGTGGTTGGTCGGAGCCGTGGAACGGCTCGGCGTGGGCGGCGATGTACCACTCGCTGCCCTCGTCGAGCAGGCTGCGGGCCAGCTCTAGATCCAGGCCGTCATCGGGTTCACGCAGGTGAGCCGGTGGCGGGTAGATGCAGTCCCCCAGCAGCATCACGGACGAGCCGGGCACGGTGACCACGATCGAATCGGGTGCGTGGTTGCCACCCACGTGCCGCAGGTGCACGCCGGTCGGCAGCAGGAACTCATCGGTGAATGTGCGGGTGGGCGGCAGCACCACGAAACCCTCCCAGGCATCGACCGCCATGGCCCGAGCTCGGAAGCTCGGCCCGAGCCGCGGATTGGCGGCGATTTCATCCGCCAGATAGGCGTCGCTCCACGGCCTCGCAGCCTCGCGCACGAGCAGATCGCGACCGATCTCGTGACCGACTATCTCGACATCCGGCCACGCACAAGCACCCCAGACGTGGTCCCAGTGGTGGTGGGTGTAGACCAGCCAGCGCGCCGGCGGAAGACCCTTGGCCACCATCCTGGCTTGGATCTGGAGGGCGAGTGCCGGGCTGTGGCCGGCGTCGACGATAACGCTGCCGGCCTCGTCCACGATTACCCCCGCACCGCCCTGCACCCGGTCGGGATCGGGATCGGCCGGAAACCACCACACTCGCCCCGCGACATGACGCACCCGACCACGTTAGTCGATCTGCGCCGCGGCGACGTGCACACCTGCAAGGTCGTCCACGTCCACATCCACGTCACTCGCGACGGTCCGACTCAGCACTGCGCGGCCAAATGACCATCAAGCCGGGTGCCGGTTCCGTCCACGTTGAAGACGACAACTTGGAGAACCTGCCGCGATGCGGCTCGCAGCGGACCGGGGCAGCCGTCGCCGAGATGCCGGGCGGCACCTGAAGAAGGTGGCTCTGGAGCTCGGCGGCTCGGATCCGTTCCTGCTGCTGGCCACCGATGATCTTGACGACCCGCGAGTTGGTTCTGCTGGCGGCCGATGAGTTCGTGAACAAGAAACTCATCCGTACCGCCGGCTAGCCCTTCGCCGACTTGTCAGAACTGAGATCCCCTTCGGCCCGAGGCGCTCGGCGGGGGCGCCGGAAGGCCGCTGCGCGGTGTCGGGCGTCGAGGCGAAGGGTGCACTGTCCGTACCGCTGCATCTCCGCAACGCCGCCCATCGCGGCATGAAGCAGCACGGCATCGGCGTTGGCTACCGCTACTCGAACGACCCGGTCGGGCCAGCGCTTCGTCCCGCGCGGGCCCAACTTCCACCGCATGGGCCTAGAGGGCGGGGCCGTGGTGGACACGCTCTTCGCCGTCGGGAGCTACGACCCGAACTGGGTGGACGGGCAGCTCGCCGCGGTGGTCGCCCAGCAAGAGGAGGGCCACCCGCATTCATCGCGGGTGGCCCCTCTCCTTCGTTCCGTCAGGCGTACGCCCCGGCCTCGTGCCGCATCACCCATCGGTGCAGACCTTCGGCCACGGTCCAGCCCGCGCGGGCCGAGAGAGCGGTCAGCTCTTCGGCCTCCATGCAGGCACGATAGCTCGCTGCCTGCCGCACCGCACGACGGCCACCCTGCGCGGGGTTCCACTCGCCGTCCGGGCCGGCGGAGCCGACTCTCGTCAAGAACAATGCCCAGGTCAGCTGGCCTTTTACCCGGTTCTTACGTGGTTCTTAAGTCCGATCGGGCAGCCTTCGACGGACGCAGTCACCAAACCGCTGCGCTGTTCTCAGGAGGTCGATGTTATGAGGCCGAGTCGAATCGTTCAGTCAATTGTTGGCATGGTTCTCATTGCGGGCATGAATGCCTGTGGATCGGAGGCGCCGTCCTCATCAGGACAGCCGGCCGCCGCCGTTACGAGTGCGGCGCCGACGGCTAGCGGCTCCCCGAGCACGGCGACAGCCGATGCGCGTTGCAGCTGGACCCAAGGGTGGGGAACCGTCCCGAAGACCAGTGCATTAACGACAACACACAAGGTCGTCGGCGTACGGGTTAGCGCAGACCGCCAGAGCGTGTGCTTCGACCAGGTGCTTTTCGTCCTTGACGGGAAGGACAAGTTCGCCGGCTTCGCCACCACGTACCTCAACGACACGACCCTACGCGTCACCGTCCGAGCGCCCGGCTCCGCAAGAATCGCGCTGCCGTCGGCCGCCGACTTCGGCCCGATGAAGGTGGTTAAGAAGGTCAGTGCCGCGTCCGTGACGGCCGCAGAGACGGTGTTCACCGTTCAGCTCACCGCGAGGCTCGCCTTCACGACGGACGTTCAGCTCGACGGGGCGAGCGGATCGGCCGTCGTCCTCAAGATCTCACTCGAATAGGGGGGTTGCCGGCCGGGAGCCGCACACCGCGGCTCCCGACCGGCTTCACGCTGCTCTGGACCGTGCTCGCCGAGAGTGGAGAAGATCTGGGGGTGCACGTCCTTCGGGCACATCAGCAGTGGGCCCTCGACGTCGCCGTACAAGCGGGATTGAACCTCAGACCGACCGGTCCGCTGTGCCGGCGTGGCGACACCGGCCTCCTGGCGCTCTACCGGCCACACACAGCGCTGCTGAGAGCTCGTTGCTGACCATAATGACGCGCCAGGTGCTCAACGAGACGTACGAAGGCCGGAATCGATTACTTGATCCAGATATTTTGGAGCGAAGGGAGTCCCCATAGACCGCTGACATACACGCCGCCAACGCGCGACCCGACCATGGAGAACCAGTGGTCGTAGTAGGACGGGATCAGCGGAGCGAAGTCCGTCATGACCTTCTTGTCGAGCGCGGCGTACGCCTTGCCCGCCTCACCGGCGTCAGTGAGCGCGGCGATACGGTCGAGCTCAGCATTGACCTCGGCGTTGTCGAAGTACGACAGGTTGCTGTTGCCCGTCGGGGTGATCGCGGCGCCACCCTTCATGAGAACACCCATCACGGTCGAGCCGGACGGGAAGTCCTGGCCCCAGCCACCCGCGATCAGGTCGCAGTCGGTGCCCTTCGTCGCCACGATCGTGAAGTGGGTGGTGCGGTCGGTCGGCGACATGACGATCTGGAAGCCGGCGCGCTCCCAGGCCTGCTTCGCCGCGACGGCGATCTGCTCACGGATCGGCGTGCCTGGGCGGTAGCACCACTTCAGCGGCCTCAGCGTCTTGCCCTGCAGCAGGGCCTTGGCCTTGTCGACATCGCCGGTGATCGGCTTCGGGTAGGCGTCGTACTTCTCGTAGCCAGGAACGGTCGGGGCCATGATTGTCGTCGACGGCTTGCCGGCCTTGTCGCCACCAATGATCTTCAGGATGGCGTCCTGGTTGTACGAGTAGATCAGCGCCCGCCGCACGTCCACATCGGTCACCTTCTGGGTGTTGATGTAGACGTAGATGTTGAAGACGGTGTCACCCTCGATCGCGCGGGACGCGGCCGGGCCGTTGAGGATCTCGGCGAGAGCCTCGGTCGGCACGTTGTCCCACTGCAGGGCGTTCTTGTCC
>JAXIPB010000159.1:0-17343 GCA_045403155.1 Micromonosporaceae bacterium | reverse complement strand
CGATCGAAACGGCGGGCTGATGGACGGTCCGCTCCGCGTCGGCAACGCATCCGGCTTCTACGGCGACCGGTTCGCCGCCTGGCGGGAGATGCTCGAAGGCGGGCACCTGGACGTGCTGACCGGCGACTACCTCGCCGAGCTCACGATGCTGATTCTCGGCCGGGACCGTCTCGCGGATCCGACTCGGGGATACGCACGGACATTTCTGCGACAGATGGAGGAGTGCCTCGGGCTGGCCGTCGAGCGGGGTGTGAAAATCGTGACGAACGCCGGGGGGCTCAACCCAGCGGGACTCGCCGATGCCCTGCGGGCCATCGCGGCCAGGCTCGGCGTTGACGTCCAGATTGGACACGTCGAGGGCGACGCGCTCGAACTCCCGGACGCGCTCACGGCCAACGCGTACCTCGGCGCGTTCGGGATCGCCACATGCCTCGGGCGCGGATGCGACATCGTCATCACCGGCCGGGTGACCGACGCCTCGCTCGTCGTCGGCCCTGCGATCGCTCGCTTCCGCTGGGACCGCGCCGACCTCGACCGACTCGCCGGCGCCACTGTCGTCGGGCACATCCTCGAGTGCGGGGCCCAGGCGACCGGCGGAAACTTCTCGTTCTTCACCGAACTGCCGGACGGCGCCCGCCGGCCGGGATTCCCCATCGCGGAGATCCACTCGGATGGCTCGGCCGTGATTACGAAGCACGCGGGCACGGGCGGCGGCGTGACCGTCGAAACGGTGACGGCGCAGCTACTGTACGAGATCGGCGCGCCCGCGTACGAAGGGCCGGACGTGGTGGCGCGCTTCGACACGATTGCGCTGCGCTCCGCGGGCGAGGACAGGGTGCGCGTATCGGGGGTACGCGGAGGTGCGCCCCCCGCAACTCTTAAGGTCGGCATCAATACGCTCGGCGGATATCGCAACGCGATGACGTTTGTCCTGTGTGGACTCGAGATTGAGGCCAAAGCAGCCCTCGTCCAGGAGCAACTCGAGTCGACCATCGGCAAGGACGGGCTGACCTGGCGGCTGGCCCGGATCGACCGCCCCGATGCCGAGACCGAGGAGACCGCCTGCGCCGTGTTGACGGTCCATATTCATGACGCTGATCCCAAGCGGGCCGGGCGCGCGTTTTCCCAGGCGGCCGTGGAGCTGGCGCTCGCGTCCTATCCCGGATGCACGCTGACCACGGCGCCGGGCGACGCCAGTCCGTACGGCGTGTTCCGAGCCGAGTTCGTCCCGCAGGGGTCCGTTCCCCACGTGGCCGTGCTGCCGACGGGCGAGCGCGTCCCCATCGCGCCACCGCCCGCACCGACCACCGATGCGATCTTGGATGATTCCGGGGCCCCCAGCACCGAGGATCATCCAAGATTCGGAGGAGGGGCGCGGCGGGCGCCGCTTGGCGCGGTGGTCGGCGCGCGATCCGGCGACAAGGGTGGCGACGCCAACCTCGGCATCTGGGCGCGCACGGACGCTGCCTACGCCTGGCTGCGCCAGTTCCTGACCACCACCGAGCTCAAACGACTGCTACCCGAGTCGGCGCCCCTCGACGTCGATCGGCACGAGCTGCCGAACCTGCGGGCCTTGAACTTCGTCATTCACGGACTGCTCGGCGAGGGCGTGGCGGCCTCGACCCGGTTCGACCCGCAGGCGAAGGCGCTCGGCGAGTGGCTTCGTTCCCGCACCGTCGACGTACCGGAGGAGCTGCTGTGACCCGCCAGGACAGAACCGAGCTTCGCGAGATGGTGCGTCGATTCACCCAGCGCGAGATCGTGCCCCATCTCTCCGGCTGGGAACGCGCCGGCGAGGTTCCTCGGGCGCTGCACGCCGCAGCCGCGAAGACCGGCCTGCTGGGCGCCGGGTATCCGGAGTCGGTCGGCGGAGTCGGTGGGAATCTGCTCGACTCCGCCACCGTGACCGAGGAGATCATCCTGAGCGGAGGCTCGACCGGTCTCATCGCCGCCCTCTTCACGCACGGCATTGCGCTGCCTCACCTGATCGCCTCCGGTGACCCGGCTCTGATCGACCGGTACGCCAGACCGACACTTGCCGGCGAGATGATCGGCGCGCTCGCGGTCACGGAGCCCGATGGCGGGTCGGACGTCGCCGCGCTGCGAACCACGGCGGTGCTCGACGGCGACACTTACATCGTCAACGGCAGCAAGACCTTCATCACCAGCGGCGTCCGCGCCGACTTCGTCACCACGGCCGTTCGCACGGGAGGACCGGGCTCCGGTCACGACGGCGTGTCACTCCTCGTGATCGACAAGGGAACCCCCGGATTTACCGTCACCCGGGGGCTGGAGAAGCTCGGCTGGCACTGCTCCGACACGGCCGAGCTGTCCTTTATGGAGGCACAAGTCCCCACGACGAACCTCGTCGGCGCGGCGGGGACGGGTTTTCGCCAGATCATGCGCCACTTCGCCAGCGAGCGGATCTCGATGTCGGTGCAGGCGTGTGCCACGGCGCAGCGGTGCCTTGACCTCACGGTCGAGTGGTGCCGGCACCGCCACACGTTCGGTGCCCCACTCGCCAGTCGCCAGCTGATCCGCCATCGGTTAGCCGAGATGGCGCGCATCACCGCCGTCGCGCGGTCCTATGTCTGGTCGCTCGTGGATCGACTCGCGGCAGGCGAGCGAGTGCCGCCGACCGAGATCGCGATGGCCAAGAACACGGCCGTCGCGGCCTGCGACCACGTCGTCGACGCGGCGGTTCAGCTCCACGGCGGCGCCGGCTATCTCAGGGACTCCGAAGTGGAGCGCCATTACCGCGACGCCCGGATTATGGGCATAGGTGGCGGGACGACAGAGATCATGAACGAGATCATCGCGAGGGGGCTGCTCGATGCCCGTACTGCATAGCGCGATAGACCCACGCTCGCCGGCCTACGATGCCAACCGAGCCGCGATGCTCGAGCGGCTCGCGGAACTCGACGCGGCCGTGGCCAAGGCCTTGGCCGGCGGCGGCGAGAAGTACACGAGCCGGCACCACGCCCGCGGGAAGCTCCTTGCCCGAGAGCGCATCAACCTCCTGGTCGATCGCGACGCGCCGTTCCTGGAGCTCATGCCGGTCGCGGCGTACGGGTCCGACTTTCCCATCGGAGCCGGAGTCGTGACCGGCATAGGGATTGTCGAGGGAACGCCCTGCATGATCATCGCGAACGACCCGACGGTTCGGGGCGGCGCGGTGAATCCGTACAGCCTCAAGAAGACCCAGCGAGCGGGCGAGATCGCGCTGGCCAACCGGCTGCCGATGGTGAACCTCGTCGAGTCCGGTGGGGCCGACCTCCCGACGCAGGCCGACATCTTCATTCCCGGCGGGCGCGCGTTCCGCGACCTCACCCGCTTCTCGGCGGCGCGGATCCCGACCGTGGCGGTCGTCTTCGGCAATGCGACGGCCGGCGGCGCGTATGTACCGGGGATGTCGGACTACACCATCTTCGTCGAGGGCCGGGCCAAGGTCTTCCTCGGCGGCCCGCCGTTGGTCAAGATGGCCACCGGGGAGGACGCCGACGACGAGGCGCTCGGCGGCGCCACGATGCACGCGACGCGTTCGGGGTTGGCGGACTTCGTCGCCGTCGACGAGCGTGACGCCCTCCGCCTGACCCGCGAGGTCATCGCCCGCGTTGGCGAGGCGTCCGCCACGAAAGGAGTGCCACCCGACCCGACCGCGCCGCCGCCGGTGTTCGACGCCGACGAGCTTCTCGGAGTGGCGAGCGCCGAGCTCCGGGTCCCGTACGACCCACGGGAGGTGCTGGCCCGGGTCCTGGACGCCTCTCGGTTCGATGAGTTCAAGCCGCTCTATGGCACGGCGCTCGCAACCGGTTGGGGGGCCATCCACGGCTTCCCGATCGGAATCCTCGCCAACGTGCGCGGCATACTCTTCTCCGAAGAGGCGCAGAAGGCGACCCAGTTCATCCAGCTCGCCAACTCGGCCAACGTGCCGCTGCTGTTCCTGCAGAACACCACCGGCTACATGGTGGGGACGGAGTACGAGCAACGCGGAATCATCAAGCACGGCGCGCTGATGATCAACGCCGTATCCAACTCGCGCGTCCCCCACCTGACGGTCAACATCGGTGCCTCGTACGGCGCCGGGAACTACGGCATGTGCGGGCGGGCCTACGACCCGCGGTTCCTCTTCGCGTGGCCCAACGCCAAGTCGGCTGTCATGGGACCGCAGCAGCTCGCCGGGGTGCTGTCCATTGTGTCCCGTCGGGCCGCCGAGGCGAAGGGCGAGCCGTACGATGAAGAGGGCGATGCCTCCATGAGGGCGATGGTGGAGCACCAGATCGAGCAGCAGTCGATCGCGCTTGCCATGTCGGGCCGGCTCTACGACGACGGAGTCATCGATCCGCGCGACACCCGCACCGTGCTCGGGCTCTGCCTCTGGCTGATCTCGCGGAAACGGCCGGCGCACGCCGCCGAAGCGGCCCTCGCCGGAGGCGATCAACGCGCCGACTACGGCGTCTTCCGGATGTGAGGCGGCCGATGATTCGCAGGATGCTCGTGGCCAACCGGGGGGAGATCGCCCGCCGGATCTTCGCGACCTGTCGGCGGATGGGGATCGCCACCGTCGCCGTGTACTCCGACCCGGACGCGTCGGCGGCGCATGTCCGTGACGCCGACGTCGCCGTGCGCCTACCGGGCAGCATGCCGGCCGACACCTACCTGCGTGGCGATCTCATCGTGGCGGCCGCCCGGGACTCCGGCGCGGACGCGGTTCACCCCGGCTATGGATTCCTCGCGGAGAACGCCGATTTTGCCACCATGGTCCTCGATGCGGGACTCACATGGGTCGGGCCGCCACCGAAGGTGATCGGGGTGATGGGCTCCAAACTGGAAGCGAAGTCGCTCCTGCGCGAGGCCGGGGTGCCGACGCTTCCATCGTGGACTGAGCCCGATCAGGTGGCGGAGTTCCCCGTGCTCGTCAAGGCATCGGCCGGCGGTGGTGGCCGCGGCATGCGGATCGTCCGGGAAGCGGCCGAGCTGGCCGAGGCGATGGCCGCGGCGTCGCGTGAGGCCACGGCGGCCTTCGGCGACGGCACAGTCTTCTGTGAGCGCTATGTCGAAACCGGCCGGCACGTGGAGGTGCAGGTCTTCGGGGACGTGCATGGCACGGTCGTGGCGCTCGGCGAGCGCGAGTGCTCCATTCAGCGTCGCCACCAGAAGATCCTGGAGGAGTCGCCGTCGCCGGCCGTCGACGACCAGATGCGCGCGGCGTTCTGCGAGGCGGCGGTCGCGGCGGCTCGCGCGGTGGGGTATGTCGGCGCCGGCACCGTGGAGTTCTTGCTCGCCAACGACGGGCGCTTCTACTTCCTGGAGATGAACACCAGGCTGCAGGTGGAGCATCCGGTCACGGAGTGCGTGCTCGGACTTGATCTCGTACGCCTGCAGGTGCACGTCGCCGAGGGTCGACCGCTGCCGTTCACCGAGGCGCCACCGATGCGAGGGCACGCCATCGAGGTCCGGCTCTACGCTGAGGATCCGGCCAACGACTGGCGGCCGTCGATCGGCACGCTGCACCGGTTCGCCATCACCGCCGATGCCGAGTTCACCCCGCCAACGGCGGCGGGAGTACGGGTCGACAGCGGCGTTGCGGATGGCTCCGCCGTGACCATCCACTATGACCCGATGCTGGCGAAAGTGGTCGCGTGGGCCCCGACGCGCGAGGAGGCCGTCCGGACGCTTGAGTCGGCCCTCACGCGGGCGGCGATCCACGGGGTGGTCACTAACCGCGACCTACTCGTACGCGTGCTGCGCTCGCCCGAGTTTCTGAGCGGTGAGACCGACACCGCGTTCCTGGACCGCAGCCCGGAGGTCTTCGAGCCGCTGATCGACTCGACCGAGGACCAGCGGCTGATGTGCCTCGCCGCCGCCGTGACCGGCGCCGCTGGTCGTCGTACGGCTGCGGCGTGGCGGGGCTTACCCTCCGGCTGGCGCAACGTGGCATCTGCGCCGCAGCTTGCCACGTTCGCGGCGCCGTGGGGTCGGGTCGATGTCCAATACACGCTGGCCCCCGGTGGCCGCTCCGTTCGGTGGTGCACCCGCGAGAACGCCGAGGCGGAGGACGCCGAGGTCGAGACCGATATCACCCATCTCGCGGAGACGGAGGTCTTCCTTGACTCCGCCGGGATAACGCGCAGGTTCACCGTGCACACGGTGGCGGATACGTCCTATGTGGATTCGACAACAGGCTCGGCGACGCTGGTCGAGGTTCCACGCTTCTCCTCACCGGCCACCGAGCGTCTCGCCGGTTCGCTCGTCGCACCGATGCCAGGCTCGGTCGGTCGCGTCGTCGTCACCGCGGGACAACCGGTCGCCGCGGGCGATCTCCTGTTGACCCTGGAGGCCATGAAGCTCGAGTACCCGGTTCACGCCCCCGAGACGGGCATCGTGACGGAGCTGCGTGTCGAACCCGGAAGCCAGGTGGAGGCGGGCGCCGTGCTGGCCGTCGTCACCCCCCAAGAGCCAGTCGCCGACGTCGATGAGGAGTGGAAGTCGTGAACTTCGATCACACCCCCGAGCAACAGCAACTCCGCGACGCCGTCGCGGCCCTCGGAAAGCGCTACGGGCACACGTACTTCGTGGAGAAGGCGCGGACCGGCGGCCATACCGACGAGCTCTGGGCCGAGGCCGGGAAGCTCGGATACATCGGCGTCAACATCGCCACGCAGTACGGTGGAGGCGGCGGCGGAATCACCGAGTTGGCCATCGTCTGCGAGGAACTCGCCGCCGCCGGATGCTCGCTACTCTTGCTCCTCGTTTCGCCGGCGATCGCCGGAACGATCATCGGCAAGCACGGGACGCCCGGTCAGCGGGACCGATTCCTGCCCGGAATCGCAGATGGGTCACTCAAGATGGTCTTCGCCATCACCGAGCCCGAAGCGGGCTCGAACTTCCACCGCCTCTCCACCGTGGCCCGGCGGGATGGCGACGACTGGGTGATCAGCGGGCGCAAGTGCTTCATCTCGGGCGTTGACGAGGCGCCCCTCGTACTCGTCGTCGCTCGCACCCAGGATGACGTCACGGGCAAGCTCTCCCCCGCGCTGTTCGTCGTGCCCACCGACGCACCCGGACTGACCAAGTCTCAGCTGAGTATGGAGATCGTGTCACCGGAGAATCAGTGGCTGCTCTACCTCGATGAGGTGCGAGTCCCGGCCGACGCACTGATCGGGGAGAATACCGCGGTGGGACTGCCCGCGCTCTTTTCGGGCCTCAACCCTGAGCGCATCACGGCGGCGGCGATGGGTGTGGGTACGGCCCGGTACGCACTCGATCGCGCATCATCCTATGTATCCAGTCGCTCGGTGTGGGGCCGGCCCATCGGGACGCACCAGGGCGTCGCCCATCCGCTGGCGCACACCGCGATTCAAGTGGAGCTCGCCCGACTCATGGTCGCAAAGGCGGCCGCGCTGTACGACGCCGGCCGCGACCTGGAAGCCGGGGTCGCCGCCAACATGGCCAAGTACGCCTCGTCCGAGGCGGCCACGCTCGCCGTGGACAACGCGATTCAGGCGCACGGGGGGAACGGAATGACCACCGAGTACGGCGTGGCGACGCTGCTCGGCGGGGTACGCGCGGGCCGAATCGCACCGGTGAGCCGGGAGATGATCCTCAACTTCGTGGCCCAACATGTCCTCGGCCAACAAAAGTCCTACTAACAACCGCCGATCATGATTTGGAGGTCATGATCGACGCGCCTCAGCGACGCTGAGCTCATGGTCACGGCGATCTTGGGGAGGCCGCGACGGCCGGTTAGCGCACGAAAGGCCAACCGCCCGCTGATTTCGGCAGGGTCGGGCCGTCCAGTGCGGGCGGCGTGAGAGTCGGTGGATCCAGCGTGGCCGAGGGCTGGGTTGCTTCGTCCTCCGTTGGTGGACGCGGAGATGGGGTCACAGACGGGGTCAAGAATCCACTCACGGAGCGCATGATCATCGTGGGGTCGGGGTCGCGGCGAATCCCGGCGAGCTCGTCGCGAAGTTCGGCTGCGGAAGGCCGGGACGACGGGTCATTGGCGAGGCCACGGCGAAGCAGAGCGTTCAACTCAAGCGGAGCGTCCGGCAACGGCGGGACCTGCTCGGCGAACATGTCCACGAGCGACACGATGGTCGGGTGGTGGTTCTCTCTCCACCGTGGAGGGCGCCCAGTGATCAGCGCGTAGAGAGTGGCGCAGAGTCCGTACACATCGGACGCTGGCGCCGGCCGGCCGTGATGAAACATCTCCGGCGCGGCGTACGCGGGCGTCAGCTCGAGCGTGATCGAAGATTCCCGGGTCTCGGCGAGCACGGCCAAGCCGAAGTCGGCCAAGGCAGGTTCGCCAAAGCGGGTGATGAGGATGTTCGCGGGCTTCACATCACGGTGCAGCACGCCAAGCGCGTGAGCGTCGGCCAGCGCGTCGGCGATCTTCGAACCGACGTCGCGAGCCTCCGCAATGTGCAGGGGGTTGGCCGGCATCCGGTCGGCGTACGTGCCGTCGCAGAGCTCCATGATCATATATGGATGGCCGTCGTCGGTCACGCCGACATCGAAGAGGTCGACGACGTGCGGGTGGCTCGACATTCGTCCCGCCGCGCGGGCCTCGCGGACGAACCTTCGCTGGTCCTTGTCGTTCTCGAGCGTCCGGTTCTCCACCTTGACCGCCACCTCGCGAAAGGCCGAGGTCTGCGTCGCGCGGTACACCGTCGCGTACCCGCCATGCGCCAGCACACTTAGCCCGGTCAGTCCAGGAACAGCGGGCAGCGCGGCCGACGCACTTTGATTCACGGATGCACCGTACGACACGGCGGCGTCGAGCGCTGTCGTCCGACCCGCCCCCTTTTCACCCCGCCCACACGCCGCAAGATCGTGTCTATCAGGCCCCGCACGTCATGATCGACGCCAATTTGTGACGCTGACATCATGATCGACGCGATACGGGAGGCGGGGTCATGCCGCAGCGGCGAGCGCCGCATCGGCCGCCTGCCGCTCACTCGTGAGCTGGGTTGCGTAGGCCGCCCGCACCGCTCCCGAGGCCACTGTGCGCGCCTCGTCGACATCTCCGACCGCGGTGAGCGCGAGCGCGAGAACCCGCGACGCGACCACCTGGCCGCGAGCGTCCTCGGCCGGCAACTCAACCGCCCTCCGCGCCGTAGCGACAGCCTCGGTGAGTCGACCCGCGGCCAACAGAGCGGAGGCGTACTCGGCCACGGCCTGCCGCCTGGACAGCAGCACCGACGGAGAGTGCTCGACCTGCGCCACTTCCCCCAACTCGACCAGGGCGGCCGCTACATCCCCCCTGGCCAGACGGGAGCAGCCGAGCAGCACTCGCGGGCCGACCCGGATCGCGTCCTCGACGTCTTGCGGCTTGGCCACCGCGAGCACGGTATGCGCGTCGGTCTCGGCGCTTGTGGCCTCGCCGAGGTCGAGGTAGGCGAACCCGCGAATCGTGTGGGCCATTCCGAGCAGCAGCGGGTGCCCGGTGCGCTCGCCGTATTGGCAGGCCGCGGTGAGGAGGTCAACGGCGTGAGCCGGCTCACCGAGCCCGCGCGCCACCACGCCTCTTACGACTAAGGAGAGCCCTCGACCCCAGTCGTCGTCGATCTCGTCGAACTCGTGGAAGGCCCGGCGGGCCTCGCGGTCGGCCGAGGAGAGGTCGCCGAGCTCGGCCCCCGCGAACGCCTCGACTGCCCGCAACGTTCCGACGGCCCAGTGTTCTCCGACGCGCTCGCCGAACGGCAGGAAGGCTCCGGCCAGCCGTCGCGCCTCGTGCAGCCGGCCGGCCAGCAGACGGGCGAAGGCCGTCGTCCCCCGCAGCCAGGCGCGCCCGCCCACGTCGGAGAGCTCCGCAAACAGGCGTGCGGCCCGTCCCAGCGTCCGATCCGCCTCCTCGAAGTCGCCCAGGGTCGTGTCCACCCAGGCCAGGTTCTGCAGCGCCCAGGCCTGGCCGCGGCGGTCATCGGCCAGTTCAGCGATGGACAGCGCATGCTGGAAACGAGACTCAGCGTCTCGTAGGCGCCCGCGTCGGTAGTCCTCCATGCCCATTCGCCGCAGAACCTCTGCCTGTTCGGCGGGCAGATCCGAGGCTTCCGCGATCGCGAGCGACTCCCGCCAGGCTCGATCCGCACGCTCGAGATCACCGAGCACCACGTAGGCCCGGCCACCGAGCAGCAGTGAACGTGCGCGGCTCTCGGCGTCATCGACCGCATCTCCGGCCGCATCCGCGCCCGCCTTCTCCGCCTCGGCCAGCGCATCGCTCGGCCGGCCCAACTGGAGCAGCGCGCTGGCGTAGACCAACCGATCCGCAGGTGGAAGCGACGCACCACCCAGCAGCTCGGCCTGCACCGAGAATTCGGCCGCCTGGCCGGGCTCGCCGGCTCGGATGGCGCGCCTCGCGAGCCGACCGAGGGCCGCGACGCCCAGCGGAGCCACGGATCTCGCCGCTGCGTCGGGCCGCAGGCTTACCGCATCGGCGAGCGCCGCCGCGCGCTCGGACTGGTCGGCGATGAACGCGTCGACGGCGTCTCCCGTCCAACCGATACTCGGCACGGGCGGCGTAAGGCCCGCCGCCCAACGCGCAAGCCGAGCGTGCCGGTCGGCGAGATCCGCCTTACCGACACCTGCATAGGCGGCTTCGCGCATCAGCGGTGTCGCGAACACATGCCCGCCCCGTGTCGGCAACAGCATCCGGCGGTGCAGGAGCTCATCGAGCGCACGGCCGAGATCGACGGCCGCCACGGCCGACGGCCGGGAGTCCGAATCGGACCGTACGGCGTCGAGCGCCGCGGACGGCACCGTGTCACCCACGACGGCGGCGTCGCGAAGCACCGCGCGCGAGGCGGGCGGCAGGGCATCGATGCGGGCGGCGAGCACCGCGGCGAGGTCGCGGCTGAGCAACCCGCCGGATAGTGACTGCGGGGCCAGAACCCAGGTGGCGGCGTCCCGGCCCTGCTCGCTCGGTGAGGGGATCGCGCGCCCGGCCGCTGCCCCACGGGTGAGCATGCCGCGCTCCTGCAACAGCGTAACGAGCTCGGCCAGGTAGAACGGATTGCCCTGAGCCGTCGCCAAGAGCTGGTTGCGGTCCTCGGCCGGGAGCCGTCCGCCGCCGAGGTGAGCGGAGAGCAGCCGTGCGGCGTCGGCGCCACGCAGGGGCGGGAGTGTGTGGACCTCGGCATCGGCGAGGCGGTTGAGAGCGCCCGCGGCCCGTACCATTTCGGGTCGACCGAGGAGCACGACGAGCACTGGGCCGACGAGGCGGTTCAGGGTGGCGCCGAGGGCATCGATGGTCTCGTGGCTCGCGTCGTGGAGATCGTCCACGATCAGTACGAGCGGTGCCTCCGACGCGAGGGCGGAGAGCAGTTCCGCGACTGCTCCGGGCGCGACCTCGTGCTCGGCGTCCGGGCGATCCAGGCCGGTCCGATCCGTGCCCATCTGGCCGTCCCGCTCCACCGGCGGGTCGGCGTAGCCGAGCAGGGCCAACAGCTGCTCGACCTGCAACCGGGGCCTGGTACCCGTACGGCGTTCAACGATCTGCGCGACCCGGCGCAATCGTTCCTCGGCCACCGCCCTGGTCGCCGCCGCGCTCGGCTGGTCCGGCAGGCCGACCGCCGCCTTGACCAGGTCGGAGAGCGGGCCTAGACGCCAACGCTCGCCGTACGCGGCGCACCGAACCGAGAGCACGCGCGCCCCGCCCCGAGTACCTCGGTCGAAGCCCGCGGCCATCCGCGCTGCCTCCGCGGCCAGGCGCGACTTGCCGATCCCGGCGTCGGCGGTGAACACGAGCACCTGTGGCTCGCCGCGGTCCACGACTTCGCCGAGCCGACTCGCGAGCAGCGCCATCTCGGTCTCCCGACCGACGAAGGGACCCTCGTCGCCGAGGCTGGACCGGGTGCCCGGCGCGTCGAGCGGCCCGAGCAACTCGTACGCCTCGACCGCGTGTCGCTTCCCCTTGAGCCGCAACGGAAGCAGCCTGCGCCACGCGGCGACGTGGCGAGTGGCCTCGCTGGTGGCGACGCCCGCGTAGACCGTGCCGACTGTCGCGGCGTCGGCCAGGCGGGCGGCTGTGTTCACCGTGTCGCCGATGACCGTGTACTCCAACGACGCCTGTACGCCGGCGACAACCTCACCCGTGTTGATGCCCACCCGCAGGCCCGATGGGGCGCCGCCGCCGCGTTCGTCATCCAGCACGCGCCGCACCGCCCGCTGCATCGCGAGGGCGGCACGGACGGCACGCTCGGGGTCATCCTCGTGCGCGACCGGGGCACCGAAGACCGCCATGATCCCGTCACCGGTGAGCTTGTCCACGAGACCGCCGAAGGTTTTCACCGCCCCGGCGAGCGCCGCGAGGACCCGATCGGTGACTGCGCCCACGCGCTCCGGGTCGACGCCCTCGGACCACGCGGTGAAGTCGGACAGGTCGCCGAAGAGCACGGTGACGATCCGGCGCTCGGCGGCAGGCGTCGCCGTCGTCGCCGGCAACGCGACGCCGCAGCTGTGACAGAAACGTGCACCCGGCACGGTCACAGTGCCGCAGACCGGACAGGTCACGCGAATTCTCCCAGCGAGACCGGTGCGTGTGATGGGGAGCTCACGGCGGGTCCAACCTCGGCGCGGGGGCGTTCGATTCCCGTTGCCGCAAGAACTCCAGCTGTGCCTTTACTGAGAGTTCGGCCGCCGGCCAAAGTGAGTGGTCCACGCCGGCATACACGGCGGCGACGACATCGGTCGATGTGTGAGCTCCAGCCGCCACCGCGCTTCGCACCTGCTCGAGCCGGGCAAGGCGGTGGTCGAGGTAGAATCGGGCCGCGGCCGCGCAGTCCGCGAGCGCCGGACCGTGACCTGGTAGCACGGGGATGGCGCCAAGCTCCTCTAGACGGCGCAGGCTGTCGAGGTAGGCCCGCAGATTCCCGTCGGGGTACGCGATGACCGTGGTCCCCCGGCCGAGGATGGTGTCGCCGGTGAAGACGGCATCCTGATCGCCAACGGAGACCACGAAGCAGACCGAGTCGCTCGTGTGCCCGGGCGTCGCGATTGCAAGGATGCCCACGCCGGCCACGTTCACGGCCGCAGATCCGGCGCCGCCGGATTCGGCCGTCCCGACGGGAGCACCCGTCATCTCGGCGAGCCTCGCCAGGCCGTCGCGGTGGTCAGGATGCCCATGGGTCAACAGGATGAGCGCGACCGGCCGATGCGCCGCCACCGCGGAGAGGTGGTCCTCATCGAGCGGACCCGGGTCGATGACGACGCAATCATCGGCCCCTGGCCCGCGAAGCACCCACGTGTTCGTCCCGTCGAGCGTCATCGGACCCGGGTTCGGCGCGCGCACGAGCGTCAGCCAGGCGGGGAGCGCCGCGAGGGGTGCCGCCGGTGGCTGGGCGGCGCCAATAAGGTGCCTGACGCTCTGCTCGCGCGAGTGCCCCACCATGCCAGCGATCGTACGGGCCGAGGCGCCGTCGCCGGGCCGAGCGCCATTTTCCGCCGTCCGCGGACCTCGTCGATCAAGGCCCCATGATCCCGGTTCGGAGATCAGAACGGCGACCTATCCGGCCACCTCGACGATGACCTCGACCTCGACCGGGGCACCCAGCGGCAATTCGGCCACGCCGATCGCGCTACGAGCATGGCGTCCGGCCTCGCCGAAGACTTCCCCAAAGAGCTCGCTGGCCCCATTGATCACGCCGGGCTGGCCCGTGAAGCCCTCGGCCGATGCGACAAACCCGACGACCTTCACGATCTTGACGACCCGCTCCAGGCCGACGAGGGCGTCGATCGCGGCAAGAGCGTTCAGCGCGCAGCGCGCGGCAAGCTCCTTGCCTCGCTCCGGCGTGACTTCCGCGCCCACTTTTCCGGTCGCGAGCAGCTGGCCATCCGCCATCGGGACCTGGCCCGACACGTACACCTGGTTTCCCGTCTGCACCGCAGGGATGTAGGCCGCGAGAGGCGGCGTCATCGCCGGCAGCTCAAGCCCGAGTTCGCCGAGCCTCGCCCGTGGATCACTCGTGTTCATGCGGATCCCTTCGGTCGTTTCATATATGCCACGAGCTGCTCCGGGTTGGGACCGGGTATCACCGCGACGAGCTCCCAGCCGTCCTCGCCCCAATTGTCGAGGATCTGCTTGGTGGCGTGCACGAGCAGAGGCACGGTCGCGTACTCCCAGCGCTGAGTCGGCTGCATAGGCCGCACATTAGCCGGCGATCGCCGCCGCCGAGTACCTAGGGGCTGCTCCGGCACGCCGCCGGGATGTAGCGTGACGGGCCACCATCGTTGCGCGAGCATGTCCGGAGCCGAGGACGAATGACCGAGCCACACACGACGCCACCCTCAAGCCCGTCGCCGCCCCCCGACCCGGCGCCGCCGGCAAGCCCGTCGCCGCCCCCCGACCCGTTCCCGCCTGCGCAGCCGTACCCGCCGCAGCCCTATCCACCGCAGCAGTATGCGGCGCAGCCCTACCCCGCGCCGTCCTACTCGCCCCAGCCCTACCCCGCGCCGTCGTACCCTGCTCAGGCGTATGCCCCACAGCCGTACCCCGGCCAGCCTGGCCAGGAGGGAACGTGGCCTCCGACGAGTGCCCCACCGGCCGCGGCAGTTCCCCGGAAACGGCGCACCGGCTTGATCATCTCGATCGTGCTCGCCGCCGCGCTCATGCTCTGCGGCGGCGGAGGCGTAGCGGCGTACCTGATCGTGCAGAACGCCCAGCCGTCGGGTTCGACGGACCCGGCGGCCGCGATCGAGGGCTTCCTGACCGCCGTCTTCACCGAGCACGACGCCGTCATGGCGGCGAAATATGTCTGTCCGACCGCGCGCGACGAGAAGCAGCTGGAGCAGCTGGTCTTCGAGGTCAAGACCTTTGAGGAGAAGTACGAGTCGGCCCGCACGAGCTGGCAGTACGACCCAGTGCAGCCCGCCGGAGTCGAAGCGCGTGCGACCGTCAAGCTGACCCTGACCACCCAGTACGAGCAAGTCGCGGAGAAGCAGATCCGGCTGCTGCTCGTGGACCAGCGTGGCTGGTGGGTGTGCGACGTGGAGGCGGCGAGCTGAATCGGGCCACGACTCGGCGGTAACCTCGACGTGTGCCGCCCAGTGATCACGCTCCCGTGCGATGGCCCGGGCGCCTGCACATCGTCACGGGCAAGGGCGGCACCGGAAAGACGACCGTCGCGGCGGCGCTCGCGCTCGCCCTCGCCGCGGGTGGGCGGCGCACGCTGCTCGTCGAGGTCGAACAGCGCCAGGGCATAGCACAGATCTTCGACCGCGCCCCGCTGCCCTATCAGGAGCGCGCTATCGCGACAGGCTACCCAGGGACGGCGTCGGGCGGCGGGGGTGAGGTCTTCGCCCTCGCGGTGGACGCGGAGCAGGCACTTCTGGAGTATCTGGATCACTTCTACAAGCTCGGTCGCGCGGGTCGAGCCTTGACCAAGCTTGGCGCGGTCGACTTCGCCACGACCATCGCTCCCGGCGTACGGGATGTGCTGCTGACCGGCAAGGTCAAGGAGGCCGTGACGCGGACCGTCGACGGACGGCGTGCCTACGACGCGGTTGTCCTCGACGCCCCACCCACGGGTCGCATCGGGCGCTTCCTCAACGTCAGCGCCGAGACCGCCCGGCTGACGAAGATCGGCCCGATCAAGACGCAGAGTGAGGGCGTCGCCGCGGTCCTGCGCTCGCCCGTGACGACGGTGCACGTCGTCACGCTGCTCGAGGAGATGCCGGTCCAGGAGACGGCGGACGCGGTCGCCGAGTTGCAGCGGTTGGATCTGCCGGTAGGGGCCCTCATCGTCAACGCGACCCAACCCCCGCTGCTCGCGATGGGGCGGCTGTCGCAGACGGCGGTACGACGCGGCCTGGTGGCCACCGGCCTGGCGGCCGATCGTGATGTCATCTCCGGCCTCGTCGCCGAGGCGCGCGCCCATCTAGCCCGCCGGGAGGTGGAGGTGGCGCTGCGAAAGGAGCTGATCGCGCTCGGGCGCCCCCTGGTTGAGCTGCCACTGCTCGCGGACGGTGTCGACCTCCCCGGCCTCTATGAGCTTGCCGGCGTTCTACTCGAACCATCCCGTAGGTCGAACTAGAGTGCCAGCCCACGACGACCGGCGATGACGACGGGCCCCCCACGTTGATCGTCTCCGACAACCGCGCCTCGTTGATCGTCTCCGACAAACTAAGCTCCGACTGTGACACTGGTCGACGTGCCGGCGGACCAGCGCCTCGACATTGATTCGCTGCTCGCCGACCCGGCGATCCGCGTCGTGGTCTGCTGTGGCTCTGGCGGGGTCGGAAAGACCACGACCGCGGCCGCCTTAGCGCTGCGCGCGGCCGAGGAACACGGTCGCCGTACCGTCGTACTCACGATCGACCCGGCCCGGCGCTTGGCCCAGTCGCTCGGCCTCTCCGAGCTGGACAACACTCCGCGCCAGGTGCTCTCCATTAAGGGTGCGCCGAGTGGCGATCCCGGCAAGGCCGGCAAAAGCGGCGAACTGCACGCGATGATGCTCGACATGAAGCGCACCTTCGATGAGGTCGTCGCAACGCACACCGACCCGAAGCGCGCCGAGGAGATCTACGTCAACCCGTTCTACCAGGCAATGAGCTCGACCTTCGCCGGTACGCAGGAGTACATGGCGATGGAGAAGCTGAGTCAGCTCCACGCCCGCGGCGAATGGGACCTCATCGTGGTCGACACCCCGCCGTCCCGGTCCGCTCTCGACTTCCTCGACGCACCCGCCCGCTTGGGCCGCTTCCTCGATGGGCGCATGCTCCGCCTTTTCGTGGCCCCCGCGCGGAGCGGTGGGCGAAGCGTTTTCACGATGGTCACCGCGTCGTTCGGGCTCTTCTCGAAGCTGATGGACAAGATCCTGGGAGCGCAGCTCATCACCGATCTGTCCGGCTTCGTCGGCGCGTTGGACTCGATGTTCGGCGGATTCCGGCAGCGATCAGAGCAGACGTACCGAGTCCTGCAGGCGCCGGAGACGGCGTTTCTCGTGGTCGCGGTCCCGGAGCCGGACGCGATCCGGGAAGCGGACTATTTCGCCGGACGGCTCGAGTCCGAGCGCATGCCGCTGGCGGGGCTCTTGCTCAACCGGGTTCATGAACCGGCAACAACCGCGATCAGCGAGGACGACGCCGCACGAGCCAGCGAGGAGATCCGGGTTGACAACCCGGTCGCCGCCGATGTGCTGCTCGTGCACGCCGGGATCATGGCGCGTGCGGAGCGGGAGCGCGAGATGACCCGCCTCTTCACGAATTCACATCCGGACGTGCCGGTGGCGACAATCGCGGCGCAGCCCGGCGACGTCCCTGACCACGGCGGGCGGCGCGTGTTAGGTTTGACGCGTGGAGTGGGGTAGGGGCCCCCGGCGGCTGTGGGGCAGCCGCCCCCGCCGC
>JAXIPB010000017.1:0-7436 GCA_045403155.1 Micromonosporaceae bacterium | reverse complement strand
CGGCGTGCGCCGTGTCGAGGGCGAGCTCGATCGTGGTGATCGAGGCCGGGTCGGCGTCGACCGCCTGCCCGGCGGCGATCTCGGTGATCCGTCGCGCGAGGTCGACGTCCCGCTGGGTCACCCATTCGACGACGTGCTCGGCGCCCTCGTCGTCGCGGTAGACGGCGTCGTCGCTGACAAGCTTGAAATCGACATACCCGTCGCCCATCGTCACGCGCGGGTGGTGGCCGAGCGCGTCGCCCGCCTCGCCCACTGCGGCCACGAACCGTACGCCGGTGCCGAAGTCGCCGACCACGTAGCGGGCATGGAGTCCCTGACCCAGCTTGCGCCAGTCGGTCAGGTTGGTCTCGGCGATCTGCTCGCCCGTCAGCATGTCCATATTCGGGACCCTAACCCGGATTCCGGACGATCGGCGTCCGACATCTGACCTCGTTGTCAGCCACCGCCCTGATCGCCTCTTCCTAGCGCTCGGCGCCCTGTGGAGTGGAACCCGCGAACGTCTGCCGAGCACGCCCTCACATCCGCGTTTCGCGCGGGGCTCCTGTTGATTAGCGGGTCTAGACGCCCCGAACGCGCCGTCGCGCCCGAGGCGAGGGCGTCGAGACATACGGACGAGGCTGCGCGGATATCCACGGATGAAGCCAGTGCGACCGTTGTGGAACGATGGCCGGGTGCGTGGCGGCAGTTGCTTGCCGCGCTGCCACCGACGACGGGTAACCACGTTGGCAAGGCGCGGTGAGGATCTCGGCTGCTACTTCACTGCGGAGTCACGTGGGATAAGGTCTTGACACCACGGATCCGGACCCGCAAACCACGCATGGCTGCGTAGAGCCGCTTATGCCGCCGCGGGTACTCGCGGATTCGTGTCCTCGTGCCAGCGCAGCACCCGCATGGCGCGCAGCGTGTTCCAGCGGCTCGGCTGGCCCTCCATCTCGTCCATGCCCAGGTCCAGTTGCTCGGGATGCGGGTTCTCGAAAAGCCAGCGCCCGTCCTCGCCACGCTTGCGCAGGACGAGATCCTTCGCCTCGGCCATCCGCTCGTCCGGCGTGACGCCTGCTCGGCGCAGATGCTCGAGCGCGCGGAGGACGTCGTAGTGGTAGCCGGTTGGGAACGAGAACGCGGTGAAGGCCGGCTCGATGATCGCGCCGGTCGACAGCCGGCGGAGCAGGCGCCGCTCTAGCAGGTAGTCCTCGCCCCGCCTGCGGGCGCCCGCCACCTCAGGTGTGCCGCCCGTCGCTCGCTCGTGCTCGGCCAGGCCCTCTAGGACGTTGATCGTAGTGTGGAATGACCCCCTCCTCGATCCGTTCTCCTGCTCGCAATTCCACCCGCCGTCGTCCATCTGCTCGCCCAGCAGCCGGTCGACGAGACACTGGACGTCCTGCCCGAAGTACGAGCCCACCGACACGATCCGGCCGTTGATGCACGGCTCGACTTCGCCTTCGAAGAACGGCTTGTCATCCCACCAGTGCCAGGTCACGTTGTCACGGACCAAGCCCACGGCACGAGCTGCCTCGGGACTCGACGGGTCGAGGCCCATGTCCCGCAACCAGAGCAGCGAAAGCAGACAGGTCCACTCGGGGTTGTCCGGCTCACCACCCCACCGACCATCGGCGTCCTCGCGGGCGAGCAGCCCGGCGCCCCAGCCCTCCGTGGCCACCCTCGAGCGCTCCGCGGCGACCGCGTCGGCGGGCGCATGAGAGATGTCACGCATCACCTGCCAGCGGATCGACGGATCCGAGTCCAGCAGCCAATCCACGACGGTCATGTGCGGCCCTTCCTTGCCGTATGAGCTTCTGCATCGTCCACCCTAGACCCCATTCCGGATGCTCTCCGTCCGGATTGATCACGCTGCCGACAAGATCTCGCGCGTGCTACAGCCCACGGGCTCAAATCGCGAACGCCCGCACACGCCGCAAGTCAAGTGGGCGCGCTCGCATCGAACAGTCGACGACCGCCGTAGGCTGGCCGCGGAGGTCCGCCATGCCGATTCGTGTCGTGCTCGAACGAGGCCCGAAGGCGAAGAAGTTCGTGGCGTTCGCCGTCGATTGGTCGGGCTGGAGCCGCGGTGCGAAGACTGCCGAGGCGGCGCTCAATACACTCGCGGCGTACCGCTCACGCGATCGGTCCATCGCCGTCCGGGCGGGCTTGGGGCGGGCGTTCGACCGCGCTGGGCCACTCGAGGTGATAGAGGATCGGGTTGGCACGGGATCGACCGACTTCTGGGGGATCTCGTTCTCGCCCAGCTCGCTTGAGCAGGAACCGATGGACGCCGCGGAGCTCGAACGTAAGATCACTCTGCTGCAGGCATCCTGGGCGACCCGCACGCCCTCCCCGCTCGGCTCGATCCAGCTCGTACTTTGACGACGTCGCGTCGCGGGTTTCGCCCGAGATGCGCAGGGGCACGCGCGGTGGCGGGCGCGATCGCGACGCGATCATCCGCCACACGATTCGAGTAGAGAGCGAGGACTTCGCAAAGAGGGTCGGTCTGGTCGTCCCGGAGGGTGGGGCGCTCGGACCCGGCACCTTGGCTCCCTACCGGTTGGAATACCTCGAAGCGATGCGTGCCTATCAGCGTGGCGAACTCAAGCGACCGATGCGGTCGTGGACGTTGGCCTTCCTCGTCCGTCATTCCGCCTTCCAGACGATGGACCACGCGTGGGAGATGGAGGACAAGGACCTGTCTGGCGGGCGGGATGACCCGGTGAGGCTGACTACAGGCCTTTGACCGGCCCGCCAGTATCGACAACCCAATGTTTCGACCAGTGGGTGGAGAAGCAGGCGTGGCCGGGGGCGCAGCCGCGGGCGGAGGTCTTGGCCGCCTCGAACAGCAGCCACCGCAGCACCTCCGGTCCCTGTCGGGACAGCCGGCCCGGGCTGCGCTTGGAGTCGGAGGCGTGCACGGTGATGTCCAGGCGAACCGGACCGCTTACGGGAGGAGGAGAACCGGCCGGCGCCGCCGAGCCAGGCGCACAGCGCCAGCGAGGTCATCGGCCCGACCCCGTAGATGGCGTCCATGAGCGCCCGGGCTCCCCACACGTGGCGGGCGTTGGCCAGCAGCCGGTGCCGCAGCCGGTACAGATGATCGTCCAGAGTGTCCATGATGGACAACGCGGTGTTGACCTGCAGTCTCCCGACCGGCGGAGCTACTCGGCGACGATGGACTCCAGCCGCTTTCAGTGCGTGCCCGTGCACACAGCGGCAGATTAGTGCGGTTGATCGCCAAGCGGCTGTCTGGCTCACTGATGGTACTCATCTCCTTGATGCCGCGAAGCGCGCGTTCGTAGACCGCACGATGATGCCGGCATGACGCAGACTGATGGGATGAGGTCGGCCATGTCGGACGAACAGAGGGACGCCAAAGCGCGCAGTCGTCACGAGACGTGGGGCCAACTCTTCCCCGAAAGGATCCGGCCGGAGGACTGGATCGAGTCGGTAGCCGAGGATCCCGCACCGAGTTCAGCAACACCTGCGAGTGAACCAGACACGGCTTGGATGTTGCGCTGGCTCGTGATGTGATCCCGCCATCCTTCTTGTCGCCGTCAGCGCTACGGTGACGCCAAGCGGCACCGGACGGTTTCTCCTCGTCCGCGGGTGAAGATCAAGTGCACTCAACTGCCGCGATGCGCGCTGTCATGCCGATGTGTGCGTGTCTGATTCGGCGTCGGCTTCCATACGGTAGATCGTTCCCAGCGATCGACTGCTAGCCAGTCCGACTAGAGCGACCGGACTCTCACGTCCGCCAGGTAGGGGCTCTTGAGATCGGTGCGTTCTCCGATCCTGGCGCTTCCGTCGGAGATGAAGCGGGCGGAGAGGGGCTTCTGATACTTGCCCGAAAGCCCCTGGAGGAGTCTCAGTACCTCTAGGATTCGGTCAGGGTCTTCGTCGACAGCCAGCGGGTAGGAGTCGATCCCTAGTCCCGAGTGCAGGCTCAGGAAGATGCACCGCTCGATGCTGAACCTGCCCTGCTCGTACTCGTCGGCTAAGTCGAAGTCCTCCAGGCAGGGGAACATCAGTCCGCAGAGACCCACCGACCTGGAAGCCGATGCGATGAATCTCGAGATGCCCAGGAAGATGTCACTACTCACTGCGCGATCCCAGTCGAGCCCGAGACGTCGCAGGAAGTTGACGAGGCTGCCAGGCCCGTCGAATAGTGGCGCGATCGACGTGTCGATTCCTAGGTAACCGTCGGCCCCGCCCATGAGGGAGTCGACTTCGTCCCACACGTGCTGCAACCGTTCGAGCCATTCGTCGATGCACCGGCATCCGCTGGATAGGTTCGTCGGCTGAAGACCGATCGCGAAGCCATCGGTGTCGTAGGTGGCAGAAGGGAAGTACGGCGACGACGGGCGGTTGTTGAAGGCGTAGGTGAAGTTGAACGTCTTCGTCGGCGCGTGCTGGACGATGTCCGTCAGCAGTCCCACGTGCTCCCGTGTCGGCCTCTCATCGCTTAAGTCGACGTTGAAGGCCACGTTCTTGGCCGCGCAAAGCTTCTCCAGGCCGTCTCGGGCTTCTGTGAAGCCGAGACGCCCGACGCTGAAGAAGGTACTTCCATCCCCGTCTTGGTCGAGCTGGAGAATTCGGTCCAGGTTAGGAGAGCACAGCCGGATGGTCTGCACCTCGAACCCACGGGTCTCGAGTCGCTCCGCGTGCGTGCGCAGCCGCACTACGGACTGTTCAGAAGGCGTCGCCACGAACTGGCAGACACTCCGGACCACCTTGGTCGGACCAGGGCCGGTTTGACGCGACCGGTCCTCCCCGTCGCTCAGCATGGTCGGATACTACTCGTGGCAACCGGCGGTTTGTGCATGTCGAGTGACTCGTTGTCGCCCAAAGAGGACGTCCGTAGCACCGGTTCGTCCGTGGCATGATCCCGCGACTGCCGGCCACTCGACACAGGAATTTGCTCGACCCACCCGTCCTGCGGGGCTCCAGTGGTCCCATCCTCGAGGAAGGGCCCGCGCGTGACCGCCGTCGCTGGGTTGGGTAGGGCACCGCAGGCGCCGCAGTACCGCTGGCTGCGGTGCCAGTGACACAATCCGCGGGCCTAGCCGAGCACGGCGGCCTCGGCACCGGCAAGCGCCCGACGAGTTGACGCAGATCCACGGCCGCGACCCCAGCGGCGGTCGCGAGCGCATCCGCCTGGGTGAGAGGAGACAGGTCGACGGCGAAGATCGGCGCGTCACCATCGAGGCCGAAAAGACCGGCTGGCCGTCGGCGTCGGGCAGGGTGAGCACGTCACGGTCGCCCAGGCTCAGTACGTCACCGTCACGGAGCAGGCAATGGTCTCAACACAACGGAATCACTCTGCGGGTGGGGCTGGCCAACTGGTCGACAAGCCATCCGGAGTCGCGCCGGTTGCGAACTGCACGATCCAGTCGGCCACCGCCGTAGGGCAATGTGCGACGCTCATCCAAGGGTCGTCCGGGATTTCTGCCGATGAGCGGTTGCGCGATCAGCCGTCGTCGCGGCAGAGGCAGAATGGGTGCCCCGCCGGGTCGAAGAGCACCCGTACGTTCTCCTGTGGTTGGTCGGCAGCTACCGAGGCTCCAAGGCCCACTGCCTCGGCGACCGCTGACTCGAGGTCTCCGACCTGGAAGTCGAAGTGCATCATCGGACGCTGGTGTCCGTCGACGGGAGGCCAAACGGGTGCCTTGTATCCGGTCGCCTGCTGGAACACGACGTAGATGGATCCCTCTGGCGCGGCAAGGATGGCCGTGCCCGGCTCCTCGTGACCGATGGGCCACCCAAGCAGCTCAGAATAGAACCTCGCCAACGCGCCGGGGTCAGGCGCTTCGATAGCGGTTCCCCACCACATGCCTTCCGTTCGAGATCGCACCGTACACCTTCCGTGGCAATGTCAGTCGCGTCGCCACCCTAGACCCCATTCCGGATGCTCTACATCCGGATTGATCACGCTGCCGACAAGATCTCGTGCTTGCTACAGCCCACGGTCCCAAATCGCGAACGCCCGCACATGCCGAGATGCGCCGGACGCGAAACGATCAACTGCTGCACGTTTTGGGTGATGGTGGTACCAACCCGACGATTGGCAGCGAAGGCGCCGAACCGGGCTAGTCCAATGAAGTTGCGCGGATCAAGCTCCCGCGAGCGTCTTGCGCAACGCCTCGGCGTACGGTGCAATCTCGGCGTCCAGTCGAGCGGCCTCCACATCGGACACCGCAAGCGTGGCTGGTTGATAGCCGGCGCGGGAGACGAATTGGTGCCTCCTGCCGGCGGGCGGGTGGCTGGAGAACAGCGATGTGTCCGTGCGGATGCTGAGCTGGCGAAGGCGGGGAATGTCGGGCTGCGCCCGTTCCCGCACGTGGGCGATCCGCTGGCGCCAGCGCTGCATAGCGCTTCCGCCGGGCGAGGATCCGTCGATCATCTTGTCCATCAGTCGGGTCATCGCGACGCTGTCGAGTGACGCGGCGGACGCCGTCGTGCCGGCGACGCGCGCGGCGAGGAGGTCCGCGCGCAGCTCGGCGCGACGGCTCTGCCTGGCATCGATGATATTCAGGCCGAGGTGAACCATCCACAAGAGCCAGGAGATCGGAGCGCCCACCAGCTTCCATATGATCATGTAGATGTCGACCTGGAGCGTCTCGTCGTGCGAAACGTCGGGACCGCGGAACGCTCGCGCCAACGCGCCGATCTGCGTGCGGGCCGGATGGGTCAGCACCCGCCGTAGCGAATCCTGGTACTTCAGGTGACCGAGTTCGTGGCCGATGACAGCGACGAGTTCCTGCTTAGTGAGACTGACCAGGTACGGGATACCGAGGATCAGAACGCGCCTGCGGCGCAGCCCGATCGTCGTCGCTCCGGCATTCCAATTGTCGTCCAGCAGGATCCGGTGCGGCCTAGGGGCCTGGCCCGCCGCCGCGACTTGCGCGACGAGAGAGTGAAGTGCGGGTGCGCGGTCGGGATCGAGCCGGTAGTGCCCGCGCATGAGCCGGCGAAGGCTGCCGAGCCTCGGCCGGAGGGCGTACGCGATGACGAGCAGGACCGCGGCCAGAAGCAGTTCCCGGCGGGAGCCCGTGAGGATCAACCAGATCGCGCCGCTGAGCGCTCCGAACGGAATGAGGAGCAATAGACCCGAAATCGCGATCAGAAGGAACTCGCCTGCCCCCAGGCGCGGAGCTGCCGCCTTCGCCGAGCCCGTTGCTAGCTGCGCGTCGGGCGGCTGCGCGATGCTCAACGAGTCAGGAGACGCGACCCCCCTGACTATCCGGGCGAACCCGCCATCCGCTCATGCGAGGCGCGCTCATCTGCCGAGAACAGTGATGTTCGGAACCCCTTAGGATGTGGCCGGTGGGGTGGGGAGCAATGCTCGAAACCTGTGGATGAGGTCGGGGGGCGTACCCTCCCGACGAGTCCGAAGTCCAGGAATCGAGTAAGGCCCGCGCGCCAACGCGGGTCGGGAGGGTACGTCCGTGCTC
>JAXIPB010000286.1:0-13725 GCA_045403155.1 Micromonosporaceae bacterium | reverse complement strand
AGATCATCCGCTGCCTCAAGCGCTACGCCGTACGCGAAGTACACACCGCACTCCTAGCCGACTTCGCCGCCCTCAAGGGTTGACATCCATAGGAGCATCCTGGAGGTCATGATCGGCGGAGAAAGGGGGGTGAAATCGGGTAGTTTGGGGGTATGCGGGAGCGCGAACTCAACGACCATTCGGTCGCCGAACTTGTGCGGCGGGCGAGCGAGCAAGTGAACACACTGGTGCGCGACGAGATACAGCTGGCCCGCGCGGAACTCTCGGCGAAGGGCAAGCGCGTCGGTAAGGGCGCGGGACTGTTCGGCGGCGCCGGTCTGGCGGCGCTCTACGCCATCGGGGCGCTGATCGCAGCGGCGACTCTCGCCCTCGACCTTGTGATGCCGGCGTGGGCCGCGGCCCTCATCGTCGGTGTCGTCCTTCTGCTGGCGGCAGGTGTGTTGGCGCTGATCGGGCGCGACCAACTGCAGAAAGCCAGGCCGCCGATGCCGGAGGAATCCGCGCAGAGCCTGCGCGCCGACGTCGGTGCCGTCACCACCGCGGTCGGGGACAGGCACAAGCCATGACCGACGAAGTCGCGCTCTACCGCGCGCGCATCGCATCCGGCCGCCAGGATCTCGCGCGGACGGTTCAGGCGCTCGCCGAGAAGGTCGACGTGCCGGCTCGAATCCGTGCCGCCGCGTCGTCGCTGGCCGACCGGGGGCGGACCGCCGTGCGGCGTGCGGCGCGACCCGAGTACATCCTGACCGTCGTGGCGGTGGTGCTGGCGGGGATCGCGATACGCCGCGAGGTCGCCCAGCGGCGGCAGCCATGAGTGGATTGCTGTACAAACCGGTCGGCCTGGTGCTCGGATTCGTTGCCAGCGCGGTGGCCGGAAAGGTCTTCAAGAAGGCGTGGCACGTCCTCTCCGGAGAGGACGAGACGCCGAAGGCGACCGATGAGAGCCGCGAGTGGTTGGAGGTTCTCGCCGCGGCAGCACTGCAGGGGATCATCTTCTCCGTTGTACAGGCGGCGGTGGAAAGGGCTGGCGCCGAGGGCATGCGTCGACTCACCGGAACATGGCCGGCCTGACCGGCGGCGCTACGACCCGGTGTGCGAATGTGGCTTGGGACATTGACGGTGCTCGCCGTCTGGACAACCCGATTGCGCTCACCGCATGGCTCGGTCGCGGAGCGTAACTCGTCGAACACAGGCGCACAATGACCGGTATGGCGAAACCATTCGCGTCCTCGACCGACCTGGACGAAAAGGCTGAGATTCTCGAGGTCATCGGCGAGGGCGTCTACGCCCTGACCGCCGAGGGCGACCCCAACGTCGGCGCGGTGGAGGGTGAAGACTTCGTGGTCTGCTTCGAGGCGCGCGCCACTCCATTCATGGCCGAACGATGGCTGCGGCGACTGCGTGAGCACACCGATAAGCCCGTTCGCTACCTCGTGCTGTCGCATTACCACGCGGTGCGGACGCTGGGAGCGGCCGCGTTCGACGCAGACGTGATCATCGCGCACGAGCAGACGCGCAGGCTCATCGCCGAGCGCGGTCGGCAGGACTGGGCATCGGAAGCCGGACGGATGCCCCGGCTCTTCGCGGGGGCGGAGACGATTCCCGGCCTCACCTGGCCCGGTGTGACGTTCACTGACCGCCTCGCCATCGACCTCGGCGGCGACCGGGGCGAGCTGGTCCTCGCGTACTGCGGTCGCGGGCACACCGCCGGCGACATCGTGGGCTGGCTACCGGCTCAGAGGGTTGTGTTCGCCGGCGATCTGGTCGAGGCGCAGGCCGCGCTCTATACCGGCGACGCCTTCCACGGCGACTGGTCAACCGGCACGCTGGATCGCGTGGCCGCGTTCGGTGCCGACGCCTTGGTCGGCGGCCGGGGTGCCGTGGCGAAAGGCGCCGAGGCCGTGGCGGCGGCGATCTCACAGACACGCGACTTCCTCACCGCCATGCGCGCGGAGGTCGGCGCGGTGCACGGCCGCGGCGGCAGCATCCGGGATGCGTTCCAGGCGACCCACGCGCGGCTCTCGCCGCAGTACGGCCGGTGGCCCATCTTCGAGCACTGCCTCCCGTTCAACGTGCAGCGACTCTGGGACGAGTTGGACGGCATTGACTGGCCGCGAATCTGGACCGCGGAGCGGGACCGTGAGGTGTGGGAAGCCCTCCAGTCATGAGCGAGGAGCACCCCGTGCTCGTGGTAGGCGGCGGCCCAGTGGGGTTGACGGCCGCACTGCTGCTGGCACGCTGGGGTGTGCCGACGATCGTGCTGGAGGCCAAACCGGGCCGCGATATGATTGGATCGAAGTCGATCTGCGTGCAGCGCGATGTGCTCGACATCTATCACCGGGGCGGGGTCGCCGACGCCCTCATGGCCGAGGGCGTCACGTGGCACGTGGGCCGCACCTACTACCGCGACCATGAGCTGTTCATAACCACCTTTCCCGATCCCGGGCGCAGCGCGTATCCCGGCTTCATCAATGTGCCTCAGTCCAGTGTGGAGCGAGAGCTCGCGAAGGCGGTCGACATGCAGCCGCTGGTAACGCTCCACTATGGATACGAGGCGGTGGCGCTCCGCCAGGACGCGAGTTCGGTGACGGTACGGGCACAGTCGCCCATCGGCACCGTCGACCTCACTGGCAGCCATCTCGTCGCCGCGGATGGCCCCCGCAGCACCGTGCGCCGCCTGCTCGGGCTCGACTTCGATGGGCACTCGTTCGCCGACCTTTTCCTGATCGCCGACATCCGAGCCGAGTTGCCGTTCGCCGCCGAGCGGCGGTTCCACTTCGATCCCGAGTGGAATCCGGGCCGACAGGTGCTGGTGCACCCGCAACCGGACTCGGTCTGGCGCATCGACTGGCAGGTTCCGGGCGACTATGACCTCGAAGCCGACAGGGCATCCGGCGGGCTCGACGGGCGAATCCGACGGATCGTTGGCGACGTTCCGTACGCCATCGTGTGGCTCTCGCTCTACCGGTTCCAGCAGCGCCTCGCCGCCAAGATGCGGGTGGGCCGGGTCCTCCTCGCCGGCGACGCCGCGCATCTCATGGCTCCCTTCGGCGCGCGTGGCCTCAACTCCGGTGTCCAGGACGCGGAGAACGCGGCATGGAAGATCGCGTTCGACCGGGCCGGCTGGGCCGGGCCCGCGCTGCTGCGCAGCTACGAGCAGGAGCGGGCTGCCGCGGCGCACGAGAACCTGCGCGTGACCGGCGATACGATGCGCTTCCTGGTGCCACAGGACGATGCCGAGTGGGCCCGTCGGCGCGCGGTGCTCGAGCGAGCGGTGAACGATCCGTCGATCCGGGCTCAGATAGATTCGGGCAGGCTCGCGGAGCCGTACTGGTATCTCGACTCACCGCTGACAACCGGGTCGGCACCGGCGGACTTCCCGGTGCGGCCAGGTCAGGCTAGGCCGCCGGTCGCCGGCGTGCTCTGTCCCGACGGACCGGTCGCAGCGCACCCGTCGGCAACCCGGCTGCGTGAGCTGTTCGGCGCCTCGTTCGTCGTCCTCAGCCACGGTCTCGACGTGGCGCTGCCCGCCGGCGGACCGATCCAGGCGTACCGGCTCGACGCCATCGATCGGGAGGGCGTTGTCACCGCGGCGCTGAACGCGACGCCGGGCTGGTGCGCGATCGTGCGACCCGACGGTCATCTGGCGGCGGTCCTGCAAGAACCCGACGCGACCGCGCTGTGCTCGGCGTTTGATCGTGGCCGCGGCCTTACCCCATAGCCAGGCGTCGCATTTGTTCGGCAGTGGCCCCGGTTTGGCGCCCTGAACCGGGCAACGGTTGAACAATTTGCGGCGATCGCGGTGCTACCAGGTCGGGCGCAGCGGCGCGGCGTACGCTCCATGCGGGTTCGGCCTGGTGCACAGCACCTGATGGAGCTCGATCCGCCGCTGCTCGAAGCCGAGCCGCACGCCGGCCAGGTACAGGCGCCAGACCCGGGCGATGCCGGCACCGACCTCGGCCACCGCTTCGTCCCAGTGAACGTCCAGATTGGACGACCACGCCGCGGTCGTGCGGGCGTAGTCCTCGCGCAGATTCTCCTCGTGGTGGACCTCGAAACCGGTGTCATGCATCGTCGAGATCAGTCGCCCGACCCCGGTCAGCTCGCCATCGGGAAATACGTACCGACTAATGAATCCATGCCGCTGTACGGACTCGCGATTGTTCGGCAACGTGATGCAGTGGTTGAGTAGCCGTCCGCCCGGCCGGAGCCGGTCGTGCAAGGATCGGAAGTACGATGCGAGGTTGGCCAGCCCGATGTGCTCGGTGAGCCCGATCGAGCTGATCGCGTCGAAGTCCGTCTCCTCCACGTCGCGGTAGTCCAGATGGCGCACCTCGGCCAGCTCGCCGAGACCGGCCTCGGCGATGGCCTTCTGAGCCCAATCGGCCTGCCGGCGGGAAAGCGTGACCCCCAGCGCCCGGACGCCGTACTCCTGCGCCGCGTGCATGACCATGCCGCCCCAGCCGCACCCGACGTCGAGCAGGCGCATCCCGGGACGCAGCGCCAGCTTCCGCGCGACAAGGTCGTGCTTGGCGAACTGGGCCTCCTCGAGCGTCGCGGTGTCGTTGGGATACACCGCGCACGTGTAGGCCATCGATGGTCCGAGAATCCATTCGTAGAACAGGTTGGACACGTCGTAGTGGTGCGCGATGGCCTGCTGGTCGCGGGACTTGGAGTGGCGCCGGCCACGCAGTCGCGCCTCCTGCGGCGGCCGCGGCGGCCGGCGGAGCAGGCTCACGCCGCCAAGTTCCCGCAGAAGGAGCAGCCGCTCGCGGACCGACAGGTCGACATCCAGCAGGGTCAGGTGGGCCATGGCGGTATAGAGGTCGCCATACACCTCGACGTCGCCGGCGACGTATGCGCGCGCGAGACCGAGATCTCCTCCGGCGGTGGCCACATAGGACAGAGCCCGGGGAGTGCGGATGTCGATGGTGACGGGGGCATCGACGGAACCGGCCCGGCTCCCGTCGAACACCTGCACCGCGACTGGACCCGACCCGCCGCCAATCACCCGCTCGAGAGCTTCGGCACGTCCCACGGCTAAACCTCCTCCTCGGCCGCACACACTTTGTCGTACAGGTTCGGCAGGCGCCCGTCAGGGTCGTACGCCGCTTTGACACGGCCGTACGCGGCACCGTTGTAGCGCAGCCAGAACTCCTCGGGTGAGTAATGCACCGTTGAGTACAGGGACTTGTGGCCGCCGAGCGCACTGACCGAGTCCTCAATCAGTCGATTGTGGTATCCGTCGGACTGGCCAGCCAGTTGCGGCACGCTCGACCAGAAGCCGACGTTGACATACAGCTCGCCGGGGTCCAACGGATAGAGCGGCCAGGCGCGCGGCGATCGCAGTCGTAGCGGGCATAGCCACACCGGAGTTATCCCGACGTCGCGGTGGAACAGTTCAAGAAACTTGGACGTGTTGACCACCGGAATCTCGACGTCCTGCACGACGGGTTCCTCCGCCGGGCGGCCCCGCACGCGCGCCAACCTTGCGCTCACGGCGTGCCGGCGGTCGAAGGCGACAACCCGTCGGTACACATCGGAGCGTCGGAGCCGACGCGGCCACAGGCGCCGGATGAGTGGCCGCTGCACGCCAAGCGCGCGCGAACACCAGAACCAGTCGGTGTCCCAGCGCCACAGGTAGTCCTTCACGGTCAGATGATCCACCTCGCGCTGCTGGATCGACCGGTAGTACACGGCCATGCCGGTGTAGTCGCTGATGGCTGGTGCCCGGTCCACGAACGTGCCGACGGTGAGGTACTGCTCGTCCGGCCCGAAGACCGTCCCGTCAATGAAATCCACCGCGTCGGCGTCGTGGGAGCCGGCCGCGCAGATCAACGCCAGCGCCTCCAGGCACGCCTCGGCCGTGGCGAACCGCAGATGGCGCAGGCGCACATAGGGCCGGACCGGCTCCAGGTCGATCGTCAGCCGCAGGGCGTAACCGAGGGTGCCGTACGAGTTCGGGAAGCCGTGGAACAGATCGGCATGCTCGTTGTCCGGCCGGGCCGTGACGACGCGGCCGTCGCCGGTGAGCACGTCCATCTCGCGGACCGACTCGTGCGGCAGCCCGTTTCGGAACGACGAAGACTCGATGCCGAGCCCGGCCACCGCGCCGCCCAAGGTGATCGTCTTTAGCTGGGGGACCACCAACGGCATCAGCCGGTGCGCCAGCGTCGCGTCGACGAGCCGCTCGTAGGTGACCATGCCCTGCACGTCGGCCGTCCGCGTGCGCGGATCTACCGCGAGCACCCGGCCGAGGCGACTCACATCCAGCCCCCGCGCGTGCGGCGGCGCCCGAAAACGGAAGAGATTCGACGTGCGCTTGGCCAGCCGAATCGGCACTCCCGCCGGCACCTCGGCGTAGGCGCGGCGAAGCGCCTCGACCGCCTCGTGGTGCGCGGAGTACAGGTCGGGTTCCCCCACCCTCGCACCGTACAACGGTTCGCTGCATGCCGTTGGGTGAACCCGCGTGATGTGGGAGCGCCCAAAACGTGCAAGATCTACAGCGATCGGGTCAATCCACTTGAGACGCGTGGGATCGAGCGCAAGGCAGCCTACAGTGGCCACCCATGGACACCCCGAGACAGCACGGCGTCGCTGCTATCCCGGCAGGCGGGGTCGGTCGGGGCTCGCGCAGCGCCCGGTGCAGGCAACATTCGCGATGCCGGATGGACGGCGGATGAACACCGACCAATCACCTGATTGCACCCGGTCGCCGCCGGTGGTTGGTTGACAGCGACATTCGTACCTTATTTCCAGGCTTCCCATGACCCGCACCGCGTCAACACCGGCCCGTAACGATGCAAAGCCCACGATCAAAGGAACGCGATGAAGATTGTTGTTTGGGCAGTTGCGCTGCTCCTGCTCGGGTCCGCGGTGCTCTTCATCAAGGCCGCCTTGTTCAACCGCCGCCCGCAGAAGTTCGGCCTGATCCTGGCCATCATCACGATCCCGTTGTACATGATCTATTACAACGACGTGTGGCCGTTCATCGAGGTCCTGATGCGGCCGATCGCCGATCCCGATGACGTGACCAAGATCCTCGAGCCGACCGTGAATCTGCTCAGCCCGCTTGACACGATCATCAATCGCGGCTCGCGCCTGGCCGAAGGTGCGGCGGGCTCGGACTTCAAATCCGACGCCTCTCCGGCCCTGCTCATCGGTTTCCTGCTGCTCGTGCGAGTGACCATCCTCCAGCGCGTGGCGGTGCGCCTGCGCCTGCAGCGGGTACATGACCCGATCGCCAACTTCTTCGCCGGCGCGGCCGTCGTCACCCTTGTCTCCGCCATCCTTGTCTCGACCTTCTCGTGGGGCTGGACCGGCGCGCTGGTGCTGGGCGGCATCTCGACGCTGGTCTACCTCGGCGCGCTCGCGCTGCTGGCCTCACTCCTCGAGGTCATCATCGAGATATCGAAGCTGATCTCGGTCTGGCTCCGGCGGAAGATCTTCGCCCTCGCGACCCGGATCACCCGGATCGCCAGCTGGATCTCGTCGCTGGGTGGGCGTCTGGTCTCCCGCGATCTCATCGAAAAGATCCGCGAGGACACCTCCAAACAGGAGTCCATCTATCTGGACGAGCAGGAGACGCAGGACCAGAGGCTGGAGGACGCGTATGTGCGCGACCGCCGGCGGCGGTCGGCCCAGCGCCGCAAGTCCGGGCGGAAACTGGGCGCCGCGGACGCGGACCTCGAGGCACAGTCCGCGCCCGCTCCAGCCCAGGGGGGCGCTAGCCCGGCCGAGCACGACCAGTCGACGTCGGAGCCCACCCACTAGCGGCGCACTGTTGGTGCAACCGGGCGGCGTGACCGTCTCAGAACGCGGTGATGGAGGATGGCGCGCGCTCCGCGCGGCTGAGCCCGCGCAGGACGGCGGTCGCGCCATGCCGCCGGACCGCGAGGCGCGTGAGGAGCGCGAACACCGGGTCGAGCACCTCCGCCGGCAATATCGGGTGGCCAGACCGACGCTGTACGCGAGGTCATCCGAATGCACGGCGATTTCCATCATCCTCGTGATCAGAAAGTCATCCAGACGCAGCGGCCAGGGTCCGGCCGGCGGGTGCACGACGCGGTCAGCCCTCTCCTGAGGCAGCGTTGTGCGTAGCTGCCTCAGGCACGTCTGGACCTGCGCCGTCACCGCAACGGGACCATCGGTCGCCGCGTGCTCGCCACTCTGCCGGATCTGCACATTGACCGCGTCGTCGAGGTCGGCCCCGATCCACCGCACGCGGGCATAGTGCTCCCCGAGGGTCAGCGGCGTCCCATCCGGCGGCGGCTCGGCCAGTGTCTGCGGCACAAAGAGAATCTGTGCCGCCAGGTGTCCGGCGAGCCCGCCCACGCTGAACCCCGGCAGTGCGCTGGGCCCGGCCCATTCGGCCGCCACCGTCGGATCCTCCAAGAGGGTCGCGGCGGCCGCCGCAGCCACCAGATAGGCGTCTCGGATCAGGGTCACTCGGTCCTCCGTTTGTCCGGTCCCGTACGAGTGCTGGCCATATCGACCCGCCCCGACAGGAATGTCTTCGTCGTTGGTGACCACGGCGGTTGCATTCCTACCACGCCCTCACCTCGCCTGATGGCGGCGTTTCGCGGTATGACGTACCCGAGATCGGGTACGCATGAGGCATGGCGAATCGTCGACGCACGGCACCGGGCAATGCCAGCGGTCCACACTCCGCGCTCAACCTACGGCTCGCGCTCGCCATCTTCGGCGTCGCGTCGATGGTCATCCTGACGGCGTTGTTCGTCTGGCTGCGCTACCCCGGCCTTGCGGTGCTGACGGCGGTCGGCGCGATGGTGGCGGTGGTGAACGCCATCGTCGTGCAGCGTCGGCGGGCCGCGCGTAGCCGGCGCGAACCGGGGGAGAAGCACTCGCTGTTTGAATGACACACAACCGGGTGAGCCCTCGGCGTTGTCGGGTTGAGTCTCCACAGCAGACACCCGATGCACGCAAAGGCCGGCCGGGAATGGTGCCAACGTTTACGGGCTCGGGAGGCAACACGTCGCGTTTTCTGCGAGGTCAATACGCGACTGTGGTGTTTGGTGCTACATTCTTCGTGAGCGGCACATGTCGGCTGTAGGGTATCTCATCGCTACGGCGCCGATATCCAACAATCATAGACCTGAGCTGTCGTTGGCCGCTCCCATATCGACTGGTCGTCCATTCTCGACCAATGCCAACTGGAGACGTACATGAGCTACACGATCACCATCCAGGCCGACAACTCGGATGTCGCAACCACCGTTCGCGTCGATGATTCGGGCGCGAGGCCGCGAGTGACCGAGGTGTCAGTCCGGGCATCCGCCGGCCTGTCGGCGCCGCAAGTGCCATCGATCGACCCAGATTTGCTGGTCCGCGCCCTGACGCTCGGCGCGACCGGCCGGCGAGCCGCATCGACAACCGCCGCGGCGACTCCGGTCAAGGCGGCGGCGAGGACGGCGGGCCGGCCGGCGAAATCGACCCGGAAGGCCGTACGCAAGCGGGCGCCAGCCACGAAGAAGGCCGCCGCCACGACGGCCGCTGCCGCCACGACGGCCCCCGCGGCCAAGGCTGCCCCGGCTAAGGCCGCCCCCGGCAAGGCTGCCCCGGCTAAGGCTGCCCCGGCTAAGGCTGCCAAGGCCGCGAAGGCTGGCAGGGCCGCCAAGGCCGCTCGTGCCCCGAGAGCAGAGGGCCAGTCCCGGATTTACCGGAGGACACCCGACGACCTGGCCGCGACCTTCGCGCGCATCGCCAACATCAGCGCGGTCGCGCGACACTACGGCGTGCCGCGTCACACCGCACAGGGGTGGATTGCTCGCCTTCGCCAGCAGGGCTGACGCTCCAAGATCCCCACGATCATGAACTCAGCGTCGTGATCGAGCGCCGATCATGACCTGCAAATCATGATCGGCGCTCGATGGGGCGGCACTCCAGTTTCCACACGGTGGTGGGCATGGTGCGCGTTCCTTCGAGTTCGACACGCACCGGCACCTCATAGACGGCGAGTTCGCGGAAGTGGGACCGCGGCAGAAATGCGCGGCCGGGATCGCCGACGAGCACCGTGGCGCCGTGGCGTGAGGCGCGCCGCAGGAACGTGAGCACTCGCTCGGACATGGCGGCGCTGTAGAACACATCGCCGGCCAGGACGACATCGACGTCACCGGCGTCGCCATCGAGCATGTCTTCCGCCGTCGCGGCGATCGCGACATCGTTGAGCTCCGCATTGAGCTCCATCGCGGCACAAGCGATCGGGTCGACGTCGACCGCCGTGACGTGGGTCGCGCCGGCCCGCGCCGCGGCGATGGCGACCAGGCCCGCGCCGGCTGCGAGGTCGAGCACTCGCAACCGTGCGACGTGGTGCCGGTGGTCGATGAGAAAGCGTGCGAGACCCTGCCCGCCGGCCCAGGCGAACGCCCAGAATGGCGGCGGCTGATCGCTGCGATACTCGCCCTCCGTCAGCTCCCAGAGCCCGATGGGCTCCTCCGCCTGGTACAGCAGGATCTCCGGTACGAACGGAACCGGCTCGACGCGCAGGTGGGCGCGGATGAAGGCCAGCGGATCGGCGGACACCCGACCATTCTGCGGTGCGCCGATTACCTGATGCCGACCGCGTGCACCGCGCCCGCCCGGGTGCCGAAGTAGAGGGTTCCCTTCCAGACCGCCGGGGTCGACTCGATGCAGCCACCGATCTTCAACTTCCACAACAGCTTGGGCGGTGCGTGGGTGTCGGCGATGTCGTATGCGTGCATGTCGCCGCTGCAGTCGCCGATGAGCAGGACGTCGTCGACGACGACCGGCGATTGCCAGGTCGCTTCCTCCAGCCGGAACTTCCACCGGACGGCACCGGTCGCCCGATCGATCCCCAGCACGTTGGCGCGGTGGGTGTCGAAGATGGCGATGTCCTTGTAGAGCGCCGGGGAGCCGAAGACGCCGGACAGGACGGGCGCCCGATCGTAGACCTTCCACACGAGCGGGTCGCCCGGTCGGCTCGGATCGAGTTTGATCATCTGACCGACCTCCTCCGAGCGCTCGGTATGGCGTTCATACTCCACTCCTATGTAGAGCATCCCGTCGCTGTCGATCGCTATCGAGGCGTCGATGTCATCGCCGGCCCAATACCGGAAGACCCGCCTGGGTTTCTGGCCCTGCTTGAGCCCGCCGATGTCCCAGCCCTGGACCAGCCCACCGGAGTTCGCGAAGTAGACCACGTTTTTGTAGACCGCGACCGAGTTCTCGATCGAGATGTCGCGATCGTGAATGCTGCGCAGGAGCTCGGAATCCCATCCGGGAGCGTTGAAGACCAGCTCGGGATCCACCGTCACCTTGCCGTCGGGGGCGTAGCCACGATTGAGCTTGATGATGTGGAACTGGCTGTTCTCGCCGCCTTCGAACAGATAGTCGTCGATGATGATGCCGGCGCCGTCCCAGTCGTTGTTGAACATGGTCGGCGAGACCGCGTACGCGGACAGGCGCCACAGCTCGGTCGGTCGGCCGCGGTCGATGGCGATGATCCGGTAGTAGTTGTCACGCGATCCGGAGTAGACGAGTGGGTATCCGTCCGGGTCCACCGTCACCGATCCCTTGATGATGTCGCCGGTCGGGAAGTCCGGCAGGATCCGCTCTCCCGTCTCGGCGTCGAGAAAGTGAATCTTGTAGTCGTAGGCGCCGAAGACCACCCAGGTGCGGCCGCCCCGCTCGAAGACGGAAGGCTGGCCGGTCCAACCCGTCCCACACCAGATTCGATCGCCGCGCTCGTCGTGTGACTTGCCGCACAAGCTGCCGGACTTTGGGAACCGCCAGAGCTTCTCGGGCGTGGTGCGCGGGACCGGACCAGTGCCGTAGAAGGTCCGGGTGGGGTTTCCGCGGAATGTAAGCAGCCCATTGACCGCGCTCCCGTACGGGCGACCGACCTGTGCCGGGTCGGACCAGCCCACGAACGGCGCAGGCTCCGGAGGCTGCTCCGGTGCCGCCGCGCGCACGCCTCGCGCGATGGCTCGGTCCGTCGTACAGCCGGCCCCGACGAGGACCAGGCAGCAGACCACGAGAACTGTGCGGACAGACGAGCGACGACGTGACCAGGGGGGAAGCACTGACACAGTGTGATGGGCACGCTCGTCGCGCCCGAGGGCAGGGGGGTGAGCGCGCCGGGGATGCCGGGCTCAGAAGGGCGGGATGTCGTCGTCGTCGGGTTGGCGCGGCCGGGGGAGGATCCAGGCCGGGAGGTGGGGTTGGTTGGAGGCGGGTGGCGGCGGGGGTTGGGGTTCGGGCTCGAGGCAGCTGTCGGGGTCCGACCGGGGTGGTGGGTCTTCGGGGTCGGGTACGGGGTCGCGTTCGTCGAGGGCGCCGGCTCGGGGTTCGGGCAGCTCGTGCAGCCCGGGTGGGGGCCGGCGTTGGTGGACCTGGCCGAGTGGGCTGGTCCAGGTCAGGTGTCCGGGGGCGGTGTGCTCGACGATCCAGTCGCCGTCGTGGCGCAGCCGGTGGTCGTGGCGGCAGGCCGGGGCGAGCCCGGCGTCGACGGTGGCGCCGCCGCGCGCGTACTCGATGCTGTGGTCGGTTTCGGACCGGTGGGCCGGGGCCCGGCACCCTGGAAACGAACAGCGGCGGTCGCGGACGTGGATCCAGCGGCGCAGGGCGGCGGCGGGTAGCCGGGCGGTGGGATCGGCGTTGGGCGGCCCAGTCGCGGCGCCGTCAAGCCTGGTGGTGATCTCGGCCAGGATCGCCGACCAGCCGGGGTCGACGAGTCCGATGCGGTCCAGCGCACGAAGGAAGTCCAACCCCTCGGCATCGACCTGCAGCCACACCTCACCCGCCCTGCGCACCCCGCCGCCGGTGGCGCGGCGGTATACGGGCACGATCGCCTGTGGTGACCCCGCGGCGTCGGTGAGCACGCACCACCACGAGCGCAGCGACCGGGCGATATCGGCGGCGAGTTCGGCGTGAATCGGTCCCCAGCCGAGCAGCTCGGCCGGGCGCTGGTCGGCGCCCATCAGCGTGGCCAGCCCTGCATAGAGCCGCAGCCCACCGCGCCGCCCCACCGCGCCCCCGGACGAACCACCGCTGGGCGGAGCCTCGTCGTCCGGTGCCTCGACGTCCGGTGCCTCGTCGTCCGGTGCCTCGTCGTCCGGCGCCGCGTGGTCCGGCGCCGCGTCGTCCGGGTCCTCGTCGCCAGAGCGCTCGCCGCCGGGTCCCTCGTCGGGTCCCTCGCCAGAGCGCTCGCCGCCGGGTCCCTCGTCGGGTCCCTCGCCAGAGCGCTCGCCGCCGGGTCCCTCGTCGGGTCTCTCCCCGGGGCGCTCACCGTCGGGGCGGGTGTGCTGCTGGCCGGCGGGCTTCACCGCGGCGTCGGCGCGCAGCTGGGCCAGGATCTGCTGGTCGTTCATGGCGCTGTAGCGGCCGGTGAGCAGGCCCGTGAGTAGGTCGGCACGCAGGTGGTCGAGCCGGTCCGGGTGACCGGCGGCCTTGGCCGCGGCGGCCAGCGCGTCGAGGTGGGCGCAGGCGGCGGCGACCTCGTCGAAGGGCAGGTCGTGGCCGGTCAGGGTGGCGGTGCCGTCCGGGTTTCGGGTGCCGGCCACCCGCCGGGAGCGCAGGGCGCGTTCGTAGCGGCGGCGGATCCACTCCCTGTTGACTGAACTACAGCGGGAGTTTTAGCAGGTCAGTGACCGTTGTGCGTCTGTGTCGTTGGTTGAGTCGTGGACCAGTGGGAGGACACGAGGGACCTGGCGATCTTGGTCGTGCCGCAGCTGGGTGGTCTGATCG
>JAXIPB010000311.1:0-7012 GCA_045403155.1 Micromonosporaceae bacterium | reverse complement strand
CAGCTCTTCAACGACTGGCTCTACGGGAAGCAGCGCCCACCCCGTCCCACAGGCTAGGTCCAAGATCGCCGTGATCATGAGCTCACGGTCGTGAAACCTTGCCGATCATGACCTCCAGGTCATGATCGGCGCGAGAGGGGGGGGCGCGGGGGCGCGAGGGGGGCGGGGCGAGGGGGGTTTCGCGGTGGGCGAAGGCGGATCACTATGGTGGCGTGCGCTATGACGTGGTCATCATTGGATCTGGGTTCGGCGGCAGCGTCGCCGCGCTGCGGCTGGTCGAGAAGGGTTACTCGGTTGCGGTAGTTGAGGCCGGCCGACGATTCTCCGACGATCAGTTCCCCGAGACATCGTGGCGACTACGCCGTTTCCTATGGGCGCCCAAGCTCGGCTGTTATGGGATCCAGCGCATCGACATGCTGCGTGGAACCGGTGACGCGGGCGGAGTGCTCGTGCTTTCAGGTGCCGGGGTGGGCGGCGGCAGTCTCGTCTACGCGAACACCCTCTACGAGCCGCTGGACGAATTCTTCGACGATCCGCAGTGGCGCGACATCGCCGACTGGCGCGACGAACTGGCGCCGCACTACGACCAGGCCAAGCGGATGCTCGGCGTGACGACCTATCCTCGACACACGCCCGCGGACCGCGCCATGCGGGCGGTCGCCGAGAAGATGGGCGTGGCTGACACCTTCCATCCCACGCCGGTCGGCGTGTTGATGGGCGAGCCCGGGCGCACGGTGCCCGACCCGTACTTCGGCGGAATCGGCCCCGACCGGACGGGCTGCCTACACTGCGGAAGCTGCATGACAGGGTGCCGCCACGGCGCCAAGAACACGCTGGTCAAGAACTACCTCTTCCTGGCCGAGCGGGCCGGCGCCGAGGTGTTTCCACTCACCACCGTCACAGCCATCCGCACCGGCAGCGGCGGCGGTTACCTCGTCTCGACCGAACGGACCGGGGCGTGGCTGCGGCGCGGTAGGCGCACCATCGAGGCGCACCAGGTCATCCTCGCGGCCGGGGCGCTGGGCACCCAGCGACTGCTGCACCGGATGAAGTCATCGGGGGCGTTGCCGGCGGTCTCTTCCCGGCTGGGCGCGCTGACCAGGACCAACTCGGAGTCGATTCTCGGCGCGGCGGTGCCGAATCGATCGGCTCGCAAGCAGGGGCTCGACCTCACCGACGGCGTCGCCATCACCAGTTCCTTCCACCCGGATGAACACACCCATATCGAGCCGGTCCGCTATGGCAAGGGTTCGAACTCGATGGGATTGCTCCAGACCCTGCTCACCGATGGCGGGCCATGGCGACGGCTGCGCTGGCTCGCCACCATGGGCCGGCACCCGGTCACGGCGGCCCGGGCGATCTCGGTTCGGCGGTGGTCTCAGCGGACCGTGATCGCGCTCGTCATGCAGTCGCTCGACAACTCGCTGACCCTCGCCTACCGGCGATCCTGGCTCGGGCGACGCCGGCTCGTCGCGAGCATCGGGCACGGCGCACCCAACCCGAGTTGGATCCCGGAAGGCAATCGCGCGGCGCGGCTGCTCGCAGAGGAGTTGGGTGGCGTCCCCGGCGGCTCGATCAGCGAGGTCTTCGACATGCCGATAACTGCGCACATTCTCGGCGGCGCGGTCATCGGCGCCACCCCGGAGCGTGGAGTCGTTGACGCGTACCACCGGGTCTTCGGCTACGAAGGTCTGCACGTCGTGGACGGATCGGCGGTCAGCGCCAACCTCGGCGTGAACCCCTCACTCACGATCACGGCTCTGGCGGAGCGGGCGATGTCCTTCTGGCCCAACCGAGGTGATCCCGATCCGCGACCCGCGCCGGGCCAGGCATACGAACGAATCGAAGCAGTTCCCCCCGCGGCACCAGCGGTGCCCGCGACCGCGCCCGCCGCACTGCGCCTGCTTTCGTGATCACGGAAGGGCCGAGGGTTCTCATCGAGTCCTCATCGTCGCTTCATGGCATCCTCACGCGGAGCGCCCACCGTGAGGATCGTGACAGGTTCGGGGACACCGGTCGGGCGCGGTAGCGCCGCCGACGTGGTGTATGTGCTCTGCCTCCTTCAGGCGGCGTTCCTGCTGCTCGCCGCAGTCGGTGAGCAACTGCTCATGGGCGGCAATCCGCTCTATCTGGTGCTGCCGGTGGCGAAGATCGCACTGTTGATCCTCTTCGCAACCAAGGTTGTGAGCGGGCGGCGCTGGGCAATGATTGGCCTCATCGCCGTACAGGGCGTCACGCTGGTCGGGTTCTGGCTGCAATTCGCGGCCGGTTTCCTGCCCTGGGTCGACTTCACGGTGAACCTCGTCGTCCTTATCACCAACGTCGCCATGCCAGCGACGGTGGTCTACCTCTGCGCCTCGACGCTGGCACGTCGCCCGAGGCCTGCGCTCGGATACGTACTGCCGCCGCCTCAGGATCCGTTTGCGCCGGCCCCACTGGTCACGACGGCGACCGTGCCGGTCGTGGGCGTGCCCCGATGAACCCCGTGGACGCCTTCTCCGTCGGGATCGCCCCGCAGCACGTGCCCGCCCTGGTCGCCGCGTTGTTGCTGCCGGTGGTGGTCCTCGTGGTACGACGACTCCGCTCGCCCAGTGGGAGCCGACCTCCCACCGATCTTGGACACTTCTCGGGCACCGGGGCCCCAGAATCATCCAAGATCGCAGCGGTGGGTGCGGTGCGGTTGTGGGCGGCGTGGCTGCTCGGGACCGCGGCCGCGGTGCACCTTGCGCTCCCGCTCGGGCACCACGACGGCCCTGTGCTCACCCTGGCCTTCCTGGGCAGCGGTGCCGCATACGCTTGGCTCGCCATGCGTGCGCTCGAGGGCCGGTCGTGGCGGCTGCTCTCGGCCCTGCTCCTGATCGCCACCCTGGTCTCTTATCTTGTCGTCGCCGGCAGCGGCGGGGAGGAGCCGGACCAGGTCGGCATCGCGACCGCGCTGGTCGAGCTGGCGGCGCTCGGGCTCTGCCTGGTGCCGACGCGCGAGCCCGGGCGGCCGCGACGGTTCAAGCGCTTCGTCGCGTCGAGCGCGACCATCTTCGCCACCTTCGCGGTCGGAACGACGATCTGGATCGGATCGTTTCTCGCCCATGCCGCGTCCGACACCGACGTGGCCGCGGCATCCGACGGTTCGGTCGGAGCAGTGGCGCACACCGGCGACCACGCGCACGAGCACGACCATGCCGCGCGGGCACAGGCCGGTGTCATCATGCGTCCGATCGTGGATCACCACCCGACCGCGGCGCAGCAGCAGGCCGCGAACCGGCTCGCCGCGGCCACCAAGGAGGCCACCGAGCGATACGCAACGCTGGACGCGGCGCTCGCGGCCGGATACGAGCTGCCGAGTCCCGGTACGGGCACGGATGTACACATGGACAACAAGCGGTTCAAGAACGACGGCCGGACGCTCAACCCGCAGCGCCCGGAGACGCTCGTCTACGCCATCGAGGGCGGTCGGGCGACGCTTCTCGGTGTGGTCTTCGTCATGGAGCGAGCGGGCGTGGCAGGTCCGGAGCCCGGCGGACCGATCACCCGCTGGCACGCTCACAACATCTGCCTGACGGTGCTGCCCCCGGGGTTCGGCATCGTCACACCATTCGGCAGCTGTCCCGCTCTGTCAGTCAACGTCACCTCACCCGAGATGATGCACGTATGGGTGGTTGACCCGCCGGCTGGCGCATTCGCCGAGGGCCTCGATGAAAAGTGGGTGCGCGCCTATCACGCCAAGCACGGCCTGTCGTACGAGCGTCGGTAGGCTACCCGTGTGGAGAAGCCAGTCCTTGTTGTCGACTTCGGCGCCCAGTACGCACAGCTGATCGCGCGACGGGTAAGGGAGGCTCGGGTCTACTCCGAGATCGTGCCGCACTCGATGCCGCTGCCCGAGTTGTTGGCACGCGACCCGGCCGCGATCGTGCTCTCCGGAGGCCCGTCGAGCGTGTACGAGCCGGGCGCCCCACAGGTCGATCCGGCGCTGTTCGAAAGCGGCGTACCGGTGCTCGGCATTTGCTATGGCTTCCAGGCAATGGCCCAGGCGCTCGGCGGTTCGGTCGCGCATACCGGGCAGCGGGAGTTCGGCGGCACCCGGCTGACGCTCTCCGGCGGCGGGGGCGACTTGCTGCGGGATCTGCCTCACGAGCAGACCGTATGGATGAGCCACGGCGACTGTGTCACCGTGGCTCCCGACGGCTTCACCGTGACGGCGAGCAGCCCGCGCGCCCCGGTTGCGGCGTTCGAGGATGTCCGTAATCGGCGCGCCGGGGTGCAGTTTCATCCCGAGGTCAGGCACACGGAGCACGGCCAGCGGGTGCTGGAGCGCTTCCTGCACGAGATCGCGGGCATCGGTCCTACGTGGACTTCGTCGAGCATCATCGACGACCAGGTGGCGGCCATCCAGACGCAGGTCGGCGACGGGCAAGTCGTTTGTGGACTCTCCGGAGGCGTCGACTCGGCGGTCGCGGCGGCGCTCGTCCATCGCGCGGTCGGTGGGCAGCTCACCTGTGTCTTCGTCGACCACGGACTGCTGCGGGCGGGCGAGGCGGAGCAGGTCGAGAAGGACTATGTCGCGGCCACCGGCATCCGGCTCAAGGTTGTCGATGCCGCGGACCGCTTCCTTGGCGCGCTGGCCGGTGTTGCCGATCCGGAAGCAAAGCGGAAGATCATCGGACGCGAATTCATCCGCGTCTTCGAGTCCGCCGCGCGGGAGATAGACGCCGAGCATCACGTCGAGTTCCTTGTCCAGGGCACGCTCTACCCCGACGTGGTCGAGTCGGGCGGCGGCAGCGGCACCGCGAACATCAAGTCGCACCACAACGTCGGCGGTCTGCCGGAGGACCTTAAGTTCACGCTTGTCGAGCCGCTTCGCACGCTGTTCAAGGACGAGGTACGGGCGATCGGCGCGACACTGGGTCTGCCCGAGGCGATGGTGTGGCGTCACCCATTCCCGGGGCCGGGACTCGCCATCCGAATCATCGGTGAGGTCACCCGGGACCGGCTCGACGTGCTCCGAAGCGCCGACAAGATTGCCCGCGACGAGCTCACCGCGGCCGGCCTCGACCGTGGCGTGTGGCAGTTCCCGGTCGTGCTGCTCGCGGACGTCCGCAGCGTGGGCGTGCAGGGCGATGGACGCACCTACGGGCATCCGATCGTGCTACGCCCGGTCTCGAGCGAGGACGCGATGACCGCGGACTGGTCGCGGCTGCCGTACGACCTCGTCGCGAAGATCTCCACCCGGATCACAAACGAGGTTCCCGAGGTCAACCGGGTCGTGCTGGATGTGACGAGCAAGCCGCCCGGCACGATCGAGTGGGAGTGACCGCCCGCCTCGCTGCGGCTACGCTGCCCGCGTGTCTCCGTTAGTCATTGGCCTAGGTGCCGCAGCCGGCGCCGTTGGCGGCGCGCTTCTTCCGCTGACCGCTTACCGCCTCGCCGTCCCCGCCGACGAGCCCAATCGGACCGCCTGCGTCTCGTGTGACGCGCCACTGCCCCGAGGCGTGGCTGGTTGGGTTCGAGTTCCCGCCCGCTGTTCCGCATGCGGTGCCCGGTTCGGGCCGCCGGCCTGGCTGACCGCAGCTGTCGCCGCAACCGCAGGCGGGCTGCTCGCGGCCGCCGTGGGGCCCACGTTGGCCCTGCCGCTTTATATCGGGCTGGCAATTCTGGGTGTGTTATTGGCCGCGATAGACCTTTCCTGCAAGCGCCTGCCACATAATCTGGTATTTCCGGCTATAGGGATTAGCGCCTTCCTTTTCGGCGTGATTGGAGCTGTAACGGGTGAGTGGGGCGCATTGGTGCGAGCGGCGGTCGCGGCGTTGGTTCTTGGCGCGGTGTTCCTTTTGCTTTACCTGCTGCCCGGGCGCGGTCTCGGCTTCGGCGACGTCAAGCTCGCCGTGCTGCTCGGACTGTTTCTTGGCTGGCTGAGCTGGGGGGCGGTGCTGCTCGGCGCATTGTTGCCGTGGCTCGTCAACGGACCTGTCGCGGTGGGCCTTCTGGTGACCAAGCGGGTCGGGCGGAAGTCGTGGCTGCCGTTCGGGCCCGCGATGCTCGTTGGTGCCCTGCTCTCAATCCTCTGCGTAGCGTGGCTGCGGAGTTTCGCCGGCCGGTGAACCACCCCGTTTGCACGGGTCAAGGCCCGATCGGAGCGCTGACTCAGCCGTTCGGCGTGGCAAGACTGTACGTTTCATGTCCGCTTCCCGACTGCGCCTTCACCTAGCATCGGGGAGCGTTGCCTGCGTTCGCGCCTGAGCGCGGCTTGTCGGTAAGTCCGCGAGGACGATACGGAAGGTGGGTCAAGTGAAGAAGCTCGTCCGCAACCTGCGGGCAATCCGCAAGCAAGACAGCGGCGCCTCGGCCGTCGAATACGGCCTCATGGTGGCGCTCATTGCGGTGGTCATCGCCGCCGCTGTCGCGTTGCTCGGCACCGGTCTCAACACGGCGTTTGACGACACACAGAAGTGCGTTAACGACACGACCACCTGCTAGGAGGCGTAACTCGGCGCATGTCCCGCTGGCGGCTTCCTCGCCAGCGGGACAGCGCGTGCATGGATGACAGGAGGTCATGTGCGAAGGATGCTTCGTCGGTGGGCCGGCGATCTTGGCGCGACCTCTGTGGAGTACGCCCTTCTGGCGACACTGATCGCGATGGCCGTGGTTTTGGCTGTTGCAGGGCTCGGGCTGGGCGTACTCGGCCTATTCAATAGCGGCGTTGACGACATTCCGTGGGGTGGTTAATGGGCAACAGGCGGGGGCACGACAATGGGGCGGCGGCTGTCGAGTTCGCCCTTATTCTCCCCGTCGTGCTACTTGTAATTTTCGGAATCATCGATTTCGGCCGAATGCTCAACGCTCAGATCACGTTGACCGAGGCAGCGCGGGAGTCGGCCCGGGCTACCGCTCTCATCGATGAGCCAAGCGGCCAGACCAGATTTGATGATGTAGCCGAGTCGACTGTTGGTGATCTTACCCCCGTGATAACAGCCTGCCCGCCGACACCGGACGCCGACGACGACGCCGTGGTCGACGT
>JAXIPB010000051.1:0-8559 GCA_045403155.1 Micromonosporaceae bacterium | reverse complement strand
GTCGAGATCGGGATGGCCCTGCGCGGCGAATCCCACAGCCTCCGCAACGATCCGCTCTGCTTGGTGCATCAGCCCGCCCTCGGGGGGACCCTGGGGAGACGGATCCAGCGACACGTGCATGAGCGGCCAGATAAAGGCGTGTACAACCCGGAGCGGACGGTGACGACGGGATGCCAACCGCGCGGCGAGCTCCACCGCCACCCGGCTCTCCGTTGAACCGTCCACTCCCACCACGACCGGCGCTCCCGCCGGTGCGGTCATGCCGCCGCGTGCGAGGGCATCAGGATCTGGCATCGACACCATGACATCCTCCTCTTCCTCTTTCACGTTCGCGCGTTGGGGCCGTTTCACCTAGAGGCGTTGCGCCGAGGTGCGGTGGGACCTTCGACCCTGGTCGGCTGGGCACTGCTGAGTTTGCTAACGGCCCGTTGGCGCCGGGGCCGAATCCCTGGGCCGGCATGTCGTACGCACGGGGCAGGCGGCGTGCACTGCGATACGTGTCGGCCCAGGGTGCCCGATCGCCCGTACGTCCCTGTGTTGGAACGAACCGGCGGGCGCATGTCGCGCCGTCCGTGCGTTTCGTCCTGAAGGTAGGGACGTTCGGCACTGCTGTGGGCGGGGCGACCGGGCCACGGTTGTCTTATGGCCGGCGTTGATTCCTCGGTCAGGGCGAATACGTCGATCAACCGGGTGGGCAGCGCCTTCACTTATTTCGCCGCCTCGCCGGATTCATGCTCGACATGTCGTGGACAGCGACGTGAACTCCAATCATGAGTGGGAGTAGGTAGATGAACACTTTTGTCGTGGTCGTCCTCGTCATCGTCGGTCTTCTCGCTCTGGTCGGGCTCGGGCTCTCGGTGAAGATCGTCAAGCAGTACGAGCGGGGAGTGGTGTTCCGGCTGGGTCGGGTCATCGGATCCCGGGAACCGGGTCTGCGGTTCTTGATCCCCGTCGTCGATGTCCTGCATAGGGTGTCGTTGCGTATCGTCACCATGCCGATCCAGTCCCAGGGAATCATCACCCGCGACAATGTCAGCGTCGATGTGTCCGCGGTCGCCTACTTCCGGGTGGTCGACGCAGTGAAGTCGGTCGTGGCGATCGAGAACGTGAGCGCGGCGATCAGCCAGATCGCCCAGACGACGCTGCGGAAGGTAGTCGGTCAGCACACGCTGGACGAGACGCTGTCCGAAACCGACCGTATCAACGTCGACATCCGGGAGATCCTTGACGTTACGACCACCGAGTGGGGCGTCGACGTCACTCTGGTCGAGCTCAAGGACATCCAGCTTCCCGACAGCATGAAGCGGGCGATGGCGAAGCAGGCCGAAGCCGAGCGGGAAAAGCGCGCGAAGATCATCAACGCGGAAGGGGAATCCCTGGCCGCCGCCGCGCTCGGGGATGCCTCGGACACGATGATGGCCCACCCGTTGGCGTTGCAGCTGCGCAACCTGCAGAGCCTCGTCGAGATCGGCGTGGACAAGAACACCACGGTGGTGTTCCCCGCTCCGCTGATGAGCACCATCGGCGAACTCGGCTCCTTCCTGGCCCGCGAAGCAGCAGCCGCCGCCGCGGAGGCGAGGGTGCCGTCGGACGTTGCGGCGCTGACCGCGACCGTACCCATGCCTAACGGAAGCTCCGACAACGCGTCGACGCCCGCGAATTAACCCGCGGGCGTTGGCGGATTGCACGGCGGACGCGAACCGACCGATCAGGCTGGCGGTCAGCGCCTGCCGGAATACCCAACGATCCGCCGGCGTGTTCGGGCCAATGGCGGCTGGGATCGACGGCGGATCACCGCACACTCTAAGTACATGAATCCGGTCTCGTCGGTGCCGCCAGGCCGGCCGAGGTCCCGGCAGGACGATGGTCCCGAAGCCACGCAGAGCCGATTGGCCTTGCCCGTTGGGCCATTCGACTCTGCCGCTGGCGACCCGGCACGGAAGGCTAGGGGATAACTATCCACGTCTCCGTTCGTCGGTGGGAGGTTGAGCACATGGGCGCAGGCCCAATCGTCGCCGCGTATGACGGCTCCGAGCAAGCGGAGGCGGCCTTGCGTTGGGCCCTCGACGAGGGGGTTCGCCGCGAGTCGCCGGTGGCTATCGCGTACGTCCTGACTCCGGAGCCGGCCTGGCCGGGGCAGCAACCCGGCAGTGGGAACGACCGGCGCGCGGAGGCCACGTCCGCCGTCGTCCGGATCGTCGACGCGGCGTCCGACTGGGGCCGACTTGGCATCGAGGTGACCGGCTCGGTACTGGACGGCCCCATCGCACACGCGTTATGCGAGCAGTCCCGTCGGGCGAGCATGATCGTGATGGGCGCGCGCGGGCTGGGCGGGTTCGTCGGGCTTCCGATCGGCTCAGTCAGCCTGAACGTGGCCGCCTACGCGCACTGCCCGGTGGTTGTTGTCCGGGGGGACGTTCGCAGGCCGGACCGCCGACCGGTGGCAGTCGGCGTGGACGGTTCGGCGGAGGGACGACGCGCCTTCGGGATGGCCATGGAGGAGGCCGCCCTCCGCAGTGTTGGCCTCGTGGCCGTGCGCGGCCGCGGGTCGGAACGTCCACCGTGGTACGCCGCGGGCAAGCTCGCGTACTCCCATGACGAACTGGCAGGCAGCGAGGACCACCTCGTCGATGACGTCATTGGCGGCTGGAGGGAGCGGTACCCGAACGTAGCGGTAACGACCAGAGTCGCCCGCGTGACCGCTATTCATGCACTCACGGTGGCATCACGTGACGCCCAGCTCATGGTGGTGGGCGCACGCGGAACAGGCGGTCTAGCCGCTCTGGCCCTGGGCTCGGTCGGCCAGCAATTGTTACACCATTCGTTGTGTTCCCTGATGGTTGTTCGCGGAGTCATTGAAACGGCAACGCCGGCGGAGCCCGCGAACATCCGGCCCGCGGCCGCTACCCGGCCAACCGGTCCAAGGGAGGGTCAACGCTCTGGTCGTGACCAGACTGCATCGTGGTCGTGAAGAGCCGACGCATCAGTTCCACGCCGGTGTCCTCGGTCAACTGCTGGTGCAGCGCCAGGTCGACGGCGCGTGCTGTGGGAAGGTCGATGGAGTATCGCGCAGCGAGGCCGAGTGCGACCGCTGTGTTCGCGACGCCCTCTACCGTGCTGCCGATGGAGCGTAGCGCCTGCTCCGGCGTTGCCCCTGCGCCCAGAAGTTGGCCAAAGCGCCCGTTGCGACCACCAACGCAGGTGACGTAGAGATCTCCCGCCCCAGCCAACCCGACGACGGTGCTCGGGTTACCACCTCGTGCCTCTGCCAACCGAACCATGTCGATCATGCCCTGGGCGAACATCGCGGCCCGTGCGTTTGCGTAGCTTCGCACGTATGCGCTCTCGATGAAGCGTTCGGACAATCCCTCGGCGATGCCGACCGCGATCGCCGCGACGTTCTTGTACGCGGAGGCGGTCTCGGCGCCCACCACATCGCTGGTCGTCACCACAAGCATGGAAGCAGCGATCAGCGCGTGCGCCACCTGTCGGCGTGCGTCTGCATCCCGTGACGCGCAGAGTAGTGCCGTTGGCGACCCGGCCACTATCTCGGCCGCGATCCCTGGCCCGGCCAACGTCACCACCCGCGAGGCAGGCCCGAGCACAGCGGCCGCGACCTCGGACGGCGCGCGCAGCGTCTCTGCCTGCCAACCCTTCGTTGCCACCGCCCAGACGACGTCCGTTGCGGCAAAGCGCGCTGCTGTCGTGAGAACGGGCTGCAGGCCCTGACTCGCCACGGCGACGACCACGGTCTTCGCGTCAGCCAACGCGGCCTCCCACGCGCCCGGGTCGACGATCGCGACACCGCGGGGCGGCGCCACTCCCAGCGCCGGGTGCGGCGCACCATCACGCCAGGCCCGCAGGATCGCACCGTCATGCTCGGTGGCGAGCACGACAGTATCGTTGCCCGCTCGGGCGAGGTGCGTGGCCAGCGCCACGCCCATCGCGCCTGCTCCCAGGACTGCGATCACAGCCCACCCCCAGCGTTGTTGCGATGCCGGGCATCGCTGGCCGTAACACCGAACCTAGATCGCCGTGCGTTCAGCGCATGTGCCGAACGGTCCCTTTCTTGGGGACTTAGGGCCGTAGTCGAGGCGTCCATTGAGTCGCCGAGCCGTAGGCAACGGCACCACGCGCGCTCACCAAACGAGCGGTGTGGGCCGTGGCCGACGCGGTCAGCCGCGGGAGTGCTTCGCCATGATCTCGTGGAGCGCGGCGACCAGGCTCAGCGACTCGTCGTAGCCTCGCTGCCAAACGTTGCGGCCGAAGATGAGTCCGGTAGCGCCCGCCTCCATCGACTCGCGGGCCTTTTCCAGCATCGCTTCGTCGCCGGCCTTCTCGCCGCCTGAGATGAGCACGAGCGTCTTGTTGGCTGATCGGACCACCGCGTCAACGGCTTGCTGGCTCGTGAAGTCGGCGTCATACGCGGCGGGGACGCCGGTTCGCTTCTCCGGATGTGGAAAGTTCACCTTCACGACGTCGGCTCCGAGCTCGCTGGCGGTCCGGGCGGCGTAGTCGACGGCGTAGAAGGAGTCCTTGCCGCCCTTTGCCTCGATGGCCGAGCCGCGCGGGTACGCCCACACCACCAGCGGCATGCCGAGGCGTTGCGCGTCCTCGCGCACCGTGCGCAGCTGCTCGAAGTCCCGATCCTGTACCGGCGTGCCGACGTACAGGGTGTATCCGACCGCGTCTGCGCCCAAGCGCACCGCGTCGGCAACGCTGGCGTGTACGGGTGAGAGCGCCTCGGCGTCAGACGGAATCTCGGTCTTGCCGTTCAGTTTCAGGATCAGTGGGACCTCGCCGGCGAAGTCCCAGTAGAACTTCTCCGCAAGTCCAATCTGGATCGCGATGCCGTTGAAGCCGCCGTCAAGCGCGAGCCTGATGATGTAGCGCGGGTCGGCAGCGACCGGGTTGGCGAAGAAGTCGCGTGGGCCATGCTCGAGCCCCTGGTCATACGGCAGAAACAAGGCTGTTCCGTTACCCAGCCCATGCCGATAGAGGATCCGGTGCAGTCGTGCCTTCTTTCCTGTGCTGAGGCCCAGCTCGCTCAGCGCTGGTCGGGTTGTCATGCGTACACCTCCGGTCATGAGAAGTGGCCACGCCACTCCTCCAATTCGACGGTACGGAATCGATGGGCCGGCGCAGAGGGCATTCCGTCGTGTCCGCTCGGGTCCTTGGTCGCGTGTCCGGTGCGTGAACGTGACCAAAGTCCCTAGCCTGATAGGACCTATGGGCACTGTGCACCATCGTGTACGGGCGTGAGATGGAGTTAGAGGCAGTAGAAGGGAGGCTACGATGACTGCACTAGTGCCCCGGCTATTCGGGGACATGAGTGACTGGCTGGAGCTGGAGTTCCCGCCCCGCGCCGGCCACGTGATCAGGGTCGAGGACCTGCTGACCGAACGGGAGTACACCATTCGGGCGGAGATCCCCGGCATTGACCCGGACAAGGATGTCCAGGTCACCATCGCCAACGGGATCCTCACAATCCACGCCGAGCGTAAGGACGAGACGCAGAGTCGGCATCGCTCCGAGTTCCGCTATGGCATGCTCCAGCGTTCGGTCCGCCTTCCGGCCAACTTCGACGAGGAGAACGTCATTGCAAAGTACGGCAACGGAATCCTCGAGGTGACCGTGCCGCTCAAGCCGACCGAGCCGGCCGGCAGGCAGATCGCCATCGCCAAGGCCGAGTAGCCGTAACCGCCGCCAGCGCCGCATCTGTTGCCCAGTCGCGCGACGTACGCGCTACTGTGACTGCCTCCGGCGAGGCCACACGGCCGCCGCCAGCCCGAGTACGCCGACAATGATCAGCGCACCAGCGAAGAACCAACCGAAGGACGGCAGGTCAACGTGGACCGACTGAACCACTAGCCACCACGCCGCGACGGCGAGAAAGACCCAGCCGAACGCCAACGAGACCGCATCGGTTGTGTGCCTGTTCATCTCCGCACCTCCAGATTCCCCACGTCCACGCTCGCTCGGACGATGAGTTCGCCGCCGCCGGGGCCGTCGGCATCGTTGTCGGTGACCAAGCGAGTGGACTGGCCGATCCCGTCCCAGCTGGTGCCGAAGACGTTCGCGCTCCCGACGTCAATCGTCGCCTCGGCGCGTACGTCGACACCGGTTGGGACGATGATCGTCAGATCGCCGACTCCCACCGAGACGTCGACGGCCGCGCTGCGGCCGCTGAAGTTCAGTGTGGACAGATCGAGAACGGCCGTGCCGGCATCGATCGTATACGATCGGTCCATCTGTTCGATCGTGGTTGGCCGCCAGGTGACCGACTGACCGTCGAGGCCGAGTCGCTCCGTCGTGGCGACGATACCGAGGGCCAGGCTCAGCACCACGCCGATCGCGATCAGCCAACGCGCACGGCCATACCACGCTCCGATGATCAGCCCTAGCGCGACCGCCACCAACGGAGTGGCGATGTACGCGCTGGGACGCACAGACGCTCCAGCGAGGTCCGCCACGCCGAGCGCTCCAATCGCGAGCAACGTCACCGAGACCACTACACCACCGAGCCTCGAGTTCGGCTGGCGCGCCGGTGGAGTCACTTGACCCTCCGGTGTGGACGTCAGGTCCGGCGGCGTCGAATTCGGCGTCTGCGGCGGCGCGGGCGGTTGGTACTCCTGCACTTGCACCTCGATCACCTCCTGCTGCATCGGGCACCGCGAGGATCCGGCCCCGGTGTGCCTCCACTTCCATCGCAGGGCATCCGCTGCGTGCGACCCACTGCCGGACGGCACGATGTCGTAGGTCGAAAGGCTCTAAGGTGCGCACGCTCTTTCAGCGATGTGCGCGCATGTCGTCAACAGCATCACGGGCGAGCGACGTGGCGGTCACGGACGTCGACGGCTGCGTCCGAGCTCGGCGAGATCGTGCGTTGAGCCGCCGCCCGGTCAAGGAGGTCAAGGACGTCGGATTCTGGTACCTGCGCGAAGTCGTCGTACCACTGGCCTATCGACCACGGGTTGGCCGGAAACTCCAGGCAGACGACCTCGTCGGCCACGTCGGTCATGGCCGACCGCGTGCCGTGCGGGGCGATTGGGGCGGCGAGCACGATCCGGTCGGCGCCGTGGGCGCGTGCGACTCGGCACGCTGCCCGGGCGGTCGAGCCGGTCGCGATGCCGTCATCGACGACGACCGCGATGCGCCCGGAGATCGGCATCCGCGGGCGTCCCCGACGCAGCCGCGCGACCCGCCACTCCAACTCCGCTGCCTCGGCCGTCTCGACCGCGGTCAGCTCGACGGCGTCGACGTTTGAATACCTCAGAACCTCCGGATTGACAACCAGTACGCCGTCCTCCCCAATGGCACCCATCGCCAGCTCCGGCTGGAACGGCACGCCGAGCTTCCGAACGACGATCACATCCAGGGGAGCGTTCAGCATCAGCGCGATCTCATAAGCAACCGGTACGCCGCCGCGCGGCAGCCCGAGCACCACGATATCCCGGCCACGCAGGTGGACCAGTCGCTCCGCCAGCCACCGGCCCGCCTCGCTCCGATTCACGAACAGCACCGCGCCCACCCCTTTTGCGCCTCTCCCATCACCATCGCTCCGCGCCGCCCTGGCCGGCAGGGTCATAAGGCCTGGCACTGTCGGGCCGTTCGCCGCGCGACCGGAGGCCCCGGCCCCGTCGAGCTGCCCGCCGACGTCAGGGGTCGAACGTCGGTCGCTGGCTGGCTGATCGGCCCTGTGCGGCGCACCGGCTGTCGGTGGACGATTTGCTTGTGACGTTCACGCCGCGCCCGGTTCACGTGCCCCCGGGCTACCCGCGCGAGTACGAACGCGATCTGCGTCTGCACGACGGACGCGTAGTCGCCATCCGGCCGGTCGTGCCGGATGATGCGCCGCAGCTGGCGGAGGCCATCGCGTCGGCGGACCCTGACACGCTGCGGCGACGGTTCCTCGGGGCCCCACCGCGCATGACACCCAAGCTGCTCGCGCGCTTGACCACCCTGGACTACCTACACCGTTTCGCCTTAGCCGCCGCGGACGAGAACACCAGCCGCGGGGTGGCCATCGCCCGGTACGAGTTGATTGGCGACGGTGTCGCGGACGTGGCGGTAGTCGTCGACCCAGCTTGGCGCCGGGTGGGCTTGGCCACCGCGCTGATCGAGTTGCTCGCGCAGGCCGCCCTGGACCGAGGCATTCACGAGTTCAGTGCCTATTACCTTGCCGAGAACCGACCGGTGGCAGCACTAGTGGGCCTCGTCGACGGGGCTGGCAGGCGGCTGATCCGGCAGGGCATCGCCCAGGTAGCCGTGGCGCTGGACCGAGAGCGGATCGAGGCGGCGGTGCGCGCGCTCGAGTCGCCCGCACAATAGTCCCTACCCTTGACCTGATCGAGCTCCGTGGCGAGTGAACTCCACTGTAGAGGTGTTTACATTCTGTGGATTTCGTTCTCTCGTCGCGACACGCCGATGCTCTGTTCGTACATCTGTCGTAGCCGGCTGGTAGGCTGATGTGGTGCCTGGGGAGACGCAACCGGATCCGGCCGCCGCGACGGTGGCGTCGTTGGAGCACACCCCGGCCGGACCGGCGCTGGCCACCGC
>JAXIPB010000026.1:0-5571 GCA_045403155.1 Micromonosporaceae bacterium | reverse complement strand
CCTGCCCGAAGCTGACATCAGCCGGGTCGAGCGCGCCGCCGATACGAGCGCGCGTAGCTTGATGGCACCGATCGACGTGGATGGCGTCGTTTTCCTAGTCCGGTCGACCATCGGCATAGCGACGGCGCCTGCCGACGGGACCGAGCTCGGCGCGCTGACCGCCCAGGCCGAGAGGGCCATCATGGACGCCCGGCGGGCCGGGGCGATGGTCCGAACCATCCCCGCCGGCGACGAGATCGAAGCCCGGCGCCGCCTTTCCCTACTTACCGAGCTCCGCGCCGCGATCGAGCAGCCTGGACACACCGACGAGCTGTTTGTGTTCTACCAGCCACAGGTCCGGATCGAGGACGGGCAAGTCATCGGCGTGGAGGCGCTGGTTCGGTGGCGACATCCCGAGCGCGGCCTGGTCGACACCGCCGACATGATCCTGACCGCCGAGGCCAGTGGTGTCATTCAGCTGCTCACGCTGCGAGTCCTGGACGACGTCCTTGCGCAGCTCGAGGCGTGGGAGGCCGCGGGTTTGCGGCTGCGCGCGTCTGTGAACATCAGCGCGAAGGACTTCGCCTCGACACAGTTCGCGGATAAGGTTCAGCTCCGGCTGATCCGGCACGCGGTCGGGCCGGAGCAGCTCCAGCTTGAGATCACCGAGAGCGCTCTCGTCACGGCGAACCCCAGCGTGGACCGGACCGTCGCCGACCTGGCGGCCATGGGCGTCGGGTTGTCACTGGACGACTTCGGCACCGGGTTCGCGTCACTCCAACAGATCCGGCGCTACCCACTGCGCGAACTGAAGATCGATCGGTCCTACGTCGCCGCCATGACCGCGAGCCGGGCCGATCGGGCCATGGTCACCGCGATCAGCCAGCTAGCGCTGGAGCTCGGTCTACGCGTCGTCGCCGAAGGCGTCGAGGACGCGGACACCGCCCGTCTGCTCGGCGAGATCGGCCCGATCATCGGGCAGGGCTGGCACTTCGGCCATCCAATGTCCGGGCCGGAGCTCTTTACCTGGATTCACGCCAGGCCGCACCGGACCTGACGGCACCCGCTTGCGCCGACCACGGTTGTCGCGCAATGAGTTCAACACGGCTGATGCTCGGCATTGCCCCGCGATTCGAGCCGGGGAGAACAAGCCAGGCTGTCAGAACTGGTCGGGTGTGTCGAGCTTGCGGTAGAAGGTCGGCACTGGCGGTCTGCGCCCCACCTTCGCGCAGCTGGGCCAGGTGGTAATCCAAGCGACGGTGCATCGACACGCCACGTATCATGCTGGGCGTACTCCGCTGGCAGGAGGCCGGTCATGCCGTATGCCCGTAATTCCATGGACGGCACCCGCGTCTACTTCGAGGAGGATGGTGGCAGCGGGGCTCCGGTCGTGTGCTATGGCGGGTTGGTGGACTCAGTCGCGGCCGTACGCTTGTCGCCGATCGCGCAATCCCTGCCCGCTAACGAGTTCCGCGTGGTCTTCGTCGACCACCGAGGCGTGGGACGTAGCGATAAGCCACACGAGCCTGCGGCGTATGCGATGCGGCTCCGCGCGGCGGATGCGGTCAGTGTCGTCGACGCACTGGGTGTTCAGCGCGCGCACTTCATCGGTACGTCGTACGGCGGAAGGCTGTGTTTCGGGATCGGCGAGCATGCTCCGGAACGGGTGTTATCGCTGGTGATTGGTGGCCAGCAGCCGTATCGGATGGATCCAGACACCGCCCTTGGCCACCTCCTCACCGAGAGCCTTGCGGCGTCGCGGGCGAGCGGCACCATGGAGCCCTTCGTGAATGCCTTGGAGCAGTGGGCGGGTACACCGCTACCGCAAGACAAGCGAGCGCTTTGGCTGGACAACGACCCAGCCGCGATCGAGGCCGCGTCGGCGGCCATGCTGGCCGAGGGCGATGTTGCGGTAGGCCTTCGCTCGTGGGCGTTTCGATGCCTCCTCTTCGTTGGCGCAGCAGACGTCGACTTCTTCGAAGGAGCGCAGCGAGCGGCGCGCGAGATCCCGAATGCAGAGTTCGTTTCCCTTGCCGATCTCGGACACATCGGCGCGCACTTTCAGCAGGACCCGGTGTTGACTGCCGTACTCCGCACCCTGCGCGCATAGGCGCTCCGGCTCAATTAGCCGAGGTGCAGGTACCCGCCCCGAAGGCCAGTCCCCAGTCGTCCCGTCGGGCACCGCGATGCTAGTGGAGATCATGATTGCCTTCGCAGTGCTCGGGAGTCGCCGGCCATTGGGTGCATCCCTTGTGGACTCATACGTTGGTGGTAGCCAGCGGAACACCCGGTCGTGGCCGAAATGGTCGGCGAACTGGTCAGGGTGAGCCTCAACGCGACGGGTCAAAGGTCCCATGGCAAGGGACCATCGGCCCTTCCTGAGGACACACACAAAAGTAGTCTTAGTGGGATGAAATGCACGGCCAAGGCCAGCGTCTCACCGAAGGGAAATGTCGCGGGAAGCCGCCGCGAGCCGGCGCGAAGGTGAAGCCGACCGCGGGTGTGAGAGCAGCATGTGAAGGGGGGAGCCATGCAGCGCGTCAAGGACGCCGCATCTACGTTTCTGGCCAACAAGCGAGTGGCGGTCACGGGGGTGTCCCGCACGCCCAAGGGGCACGGAAGCAACCTCGTGTACCAGCGGCTGCGCGAGCGTGGCTACGCGGTCTTCGCGGTCAACCCGAATGCCCACGAGGTCGAGGGGGACCTGTGTTATCAGGATCTGAAATCGATCCCCGGCGGGGTCCAGGCGGTGGTGATCGGAACACGGCCCGAGATCGCTGAGGACACCATGCAGGAGTGCGCCGAGCTCGGCATCGAGAACGTCTGGATGCATCGGGGCCCCGGCGCAGGCAGCGTCTCGGACGCCGCCACCGACTTTGGCCGGCAGCACGGCATCACGGTCATCGATGGAGGTTGTCCGTTGATGTTTGCGCCTACCGCCGATTTCGGGCACAGGATCATGCGCCTCGTGTACGCCGGCAAGGTGCCGAAGCAGGTATGAACCAGCGCGCGAGCGGTCAGCGTGACCCTTCGAGCGCGACGCCGTAGCAAGCGAACCCAGCCCCATGAACCGTCAGCCTGCCCAGGCATCCTCGAGAAAGGCGGCACCATGGCCGAAACCCGCAGGCTGTACCGCAGCCGAACCAACCGCAAGCTGGCCGGTGTGTGTGGCGGCCTGGCCCAGTACTTCAACACCGATCCGACGCTGATACGGGTGTTGTTCGTGGTGCTCGCCGTCCTTGGAGGCCCTGGGCTCCTGATCTACCTGGTGCTCTGGATTGTCGTCCCCGAAGAGCCGCAAGGCGGGACGTAGAAACTGGGCCGCACCACGAAGGAAAGGAGCGTGACATGGAGACCGAGACACGCCTCCTCGAACGGTTGTCGGCGTCGGACCTGTTCATGCTGATGTGGGACGACTACGGCTGGCCCAACGAAATCGGCGCGCTCGCCATCCTCGACGGCACCAATTTGCTCGACCGCGACGGTCGCGTCCGGATCGAGGAGGTCCGCCAACGACTCGCGCCGAGACTGCACCATGTCCGCCGGTTCCGGCAGCTGCTGTACCGACCGCGGCTGGGCCTGGGCTGGCCACTGTGGGTCGACGCTCCCTCGTTCGACGTCGCCGACCACATCCGGGTCCAAAAGCTTTCGGCCCCCGGCGACCAAGCCCGGCTGCTGCAGGCATGCCAGGAGCTGGCGCGGCGACGGCTGGATCCAGCCCGGCCGCTGTGGGAGCTGTGGCTGCTGCCCGGCCTGCCGGAGCGACGGGTGGGCGCGTTCTTGAAGGTGCATCACGTGGTCGCGGACGGCGCGGCCGGTGTGGCCGCCTTCGGGGCGCTCCTGGACCTAACCACCGACGCGCCCACCCCGGCCGCACCGCCCTGGACGCCGTCACCGATCCCGACCGCAAGTGAGCTCCTGCGCGACAACGTGCGCCGACGCTGGCAGGATTTAGGTCGGGCATGGTCGGGCCTTGTCCATCTAGGCAGGACGATGCGCCGAGCGCAGCGGGCCTTGCCGGCGTGGCGAGAAGTCTTAACCGAGGAGCCGGCCCCAAGGACCAGCGTCAACCGCCCGGCCGGCGCGGACCGCCGGCTGGCCATCATCCGGGGCCGCCTCGACCTCATCAAGCAGACCGCCCACGTCCACCACGTCAAGCTCAACGACGTTGTGCTGGCCGCGGTGGCCGGCGGCCTGCGCCAACTGCTGGCGAGCCGTGGCGAGGACATTCAAGGGCTGGTGCTGCGCGCGATGGTGCCCATCTCCCTGCACTAGGAGCAGCCTGGGCAGGCGCAGGGCAACAAGCCCGGGTGGATGATGGTGCCGCTGCCGCTGGGCGAGCCAGACCCAAGGCACCGGCTTGAGCTGGTCGCCGCCGAGACGGCCGCGCGCAGGCACAAGGCCCGACCCGAGGCGGGCACCGGGATGTTCCGGTTCGTCGCCGCCCAGCGCGCGTGGTACCGGCTGTTTCCCCGACAGCGCTCCGTAAACCTCGTCGTGACGAACGTCCCCGGTCCCCCGATGCCGCTGTATCTTGCCGGCGCACGACTACTGGAGTTGTTCCCCGTAGTGCCGGTCATGGGCAACTTAACGATCGTCGTCGCCGCGCTGTCGTACACCGGGCAGCTCAACCTCACCGCAGTCGCCGACCGGGACTGCTGCCCGGACGTGGAGGTGTTCGCCCAGGGCATGCGCAGCGCCCTCGACGACCTCGCGCCATCGATGCTTGCGCCTGCATCTTGAGCGGGGCCGCCCGCCACTGTCCGCGCAGCGCCGTCCGAGCGGGTTGCTGCGGGTAGATCCAGAGAAGGAGGGGGTGTTGACGATGGGGTTCATCGAGGCCCGGGGGATTAACTTCTACTACGAGGAGACGGGCGAGGGTCTGCCGCTTCTGCTGATCCCTCCGTCCGGCAGCACCGCCTCGACGTGGGGGACCCATTTCGGCGATCTGGCCCGCGTGGGCCGAGTCATCGCGTACGACCGGCGTGGGTACAGCCGGTCGGGGGGTAAGACTGTCCGCTCAGCCTCAGAGCATACGGCGGATGCCGCAGCAATCCTGGAAGCATTGGAGGCTAGCCCGGCAGTGGCGGTCGGGACGAGCGCTGGGGCGGCCATCGCACTACGTCTGGCGGTCCGTCGACCCGATCTCGTCCGCGCGGCCGTCCTACACGAGTCACCCTGGCGTGCGTTGCGGCACCCCAGCGCGCCGGCCCTCGGCACGCTGGCGAGGGTGCAGTGGCAGGCTCGGCGAGGCCGCTACGCCGACGCCACCGAAACGCTTCTCCGCTTCGTCTACGCCTATCGCGATGGCGGAAGCGCGTGGGATCACTTCCCCGAAGAATTTCGACGGACCGCCAAGGAGAACGGGAAATCAGTCATCGCTGATCTGGAAAGCACCATCCTCGGCTACCCCCGCCCCAAGGACCTGGCGAAGATCACCGCACCGTTCGTGTGCACGTACGGCTCGCGAAGCCCGAGTTACATGCGCCCCATCACGCGCGCGCTGGCCGGGGCCATCCCGTCGGCGCATGTACGGGAGATCGACGGCGCCGCTCACGCGGTCTCATTCGACGCGCCGGGCAACTTCGTCCA
>JAXIPB010000330.1:0-16929 GCA_045403155.1 Micromonosporaceae bacterium | reverse complement strand
TGGCGTCAACAACGATCCCAACCCGGCGGCGACAGTCCGTGCCATCTACTACGACCAGGCCATACGGAGAGACGGCGGCTGGGGCGACATCGGCTACAACCTGCTCATCGACGAGGCCGGGAGGGTCTACGAGGGACGGTGGTCCGGATCCGGTGCGTCGCCGGTCTTCGGCCCCCAGATCGGCGCCGATGGGCGGCCCAAAATGGAGGCGGTTGGGCGGCCACGAATGACCGTGGGTGGCCACGTGTACCGGCACAACGTCGGCAACATTGGGGTGTGCCTACTCGGCGACTTCACGAATCGGCTGCCGACGAGCGCGGCGGTTCAATCGCTGACCACTGTTCTCGCCGGCCTCGCGAGCGCGTGCCAGCTCGACGTTCTCGGTTTCACGAACTACTACAACCCCGTGGTGGGCACCGCTCTCACCGTACGCACCATCAGCGGGCACCGGAATTACGCCCAGACGGCGTGCCCCGGTAACACGTACTACCCGCAACTGGGCACGCTGCGGACCAACGTGGCCGCGAAGGTACTGCCACCTCTGCCAGGCCGAGACTTGCCGCCCGGGCGCAAGCCTTGGCCGGCGTTGGCATAAACGGCGCAATCGCACCGTCGGGGATCGAGGCCACTCAGCTCTGCGTGCCGTCGTTGCCGGAGCCTGCGTCGTCGGGTTGCTCGTCGGCGCTGGTACCGACGACCGCGAACTGCTCATCGAGCTGAACGTCGACCTGCCGGCCGTCGGGCAGGGTGACCTCAACCTCGTAGAGGCTCTCCTCGTCACCGACCTCGGTGTCGGTAACCCGGCCGCCGCCGGTGTGAGCGAGCGCGGCCTCCTCCGCCTTGGCGCGGGCCGGGCCGGTGATGGGTTGATCGGAGTCGGTGGCGGCAGCCGCGACGGCTACTCCGCCGCCGATGCCGACCGTCACAACCGCGGCGGCCGCAGCGGCGATTACCCAACGGGTCCTACGGGTCACAGTGATCCCTCCTCGGTGGCGTCCCCCATACCGTTCCATGGGTCCGCTGAAGCGGCGCTGAATGACTCGTATTCGAAGAGTGGCAGCCGCACAGTTGCCCGCGCCCCGCCGAGAGGGCTGTCTTCGACGTTAATGATGCCGGCGTGCGCCGAAACGATCTCCGCGGTTATGGCCAGACCGAGTCCACTACCGCCTCCGGTGCGGGACCGTGCGCCGTCCAGGCGTACGAACCGTTCGAATACGCGGTCCCGATCGGCGGCGGGGACGCCTGGGCCGTCGTCGTCAACGTGGAGCACGGCCCAGCCGTCCTCGGCACCCAACGATAGCGAAATCTGCGCGTTGGCGTGCCTGACCGCGTTGTCGGTGAGGTTGTGCAGCACTCGCCGCAGCGACGCTTGATCGCCCTCGACGCGGGCGGCGGTCACGCCTGTGGTGTCTACGCGCAGACCGCCGCCTTGATTTGGCGCGGTCTCGGCCCGCAGGCGCTGGGCCTCGGCGAGCACCAGGTCGTCGAGGTCGATCTGCGTTCGCCGCAGCGACAGACCATGCTCGTCGGCCCGGGCCAGCAACAGCAGGTCGTCGACGAGCGCCTGCATGCGCAGGCTCTCCGCGTGGACGGTCTGGGCCAATCGCTCCACAGTGGTCTGTTCGGGGTGGGCCCGCCCGACCTCGGCGTGCTGGCGGATCGTGGCGATCGGCGAGCGAAGTTCGTGTGATGCGTCCGCCACGAATCGGCGCTGCCGGATCTGCGCCTGTTCTAACCGCTCCAGCATGCTGTTCATGGTGGTGGCGAGCCGGCCGATCTCGTCGTGTGTCCCCGGTTTTGGCAGCCGCCGATGCAACTGCCCGGCGGAGATCGAATCCACTTCGGTCCGGATCGCATCGACCGGTGCCAGAGCGCGCCCGACGGCCCGCCACGATGTCACCGCCACGACGAGAAGCAGCGCCGGCAGCCCGACGGCCAGGAGCGTCGTCAACGCTCCGGTCGATTCGCCGACCGAGTCCAGGTTGCGGCCGACGATCACGGTCCGTTCGCCGGCGGCGCCGACCGCCACAACCACGAAGGTGCCGTCGTCGAACGCAACATCAACCACCCGGGACTCCCCCGCGGATAGCCGTGCCAGCGCCGGCCGGCCGCGCACGTTCGGGCTGGCGGCGAGGACTTCGCCGGTCGAGCCCAGGACCTGCAGTACGACGTCGTCGCCGGCCACGGATGTCGCCGGGTCACCGCCCGACTCCAGGACGCGGGCCGCCTCCGTGGCGAGAAGCGTCGCATTGGCCCGGACCTCGCGGGTCAACACCGCGTTTAGGCTAGCGACGAGACCTACCGCGCCGAACAGCAACACAACTCCGACTACGGCAACCACCGCGGCGGTGATACGGGCGCGCAACGACCCCCGCAGCGTCCGCACCAGAGCATGCGCACGGCTCCGCGGCCGGGCCGGGTCAGCCGCCATCGGCGGCCAAGCGGTAGCCCGCGCCTCGGACCGTGTCGATCGCGCACCGCCCGAACGGTCGGTCCAGCTTCTCCCGCAGGTGCCGCACGTACACCTCGACGATGTTCGGGTCGCCGTCGAAATCGAAGTCCCACACGTGGGCCAGGATGTCCCGCTTGCTGACCACTTCCCCGCGACGGCGCAACAAGAACTCCAAGAGCGACGTCTCCCGGTTGGTCAACGCGAGCTCCGTGTCCCCGCGCCAGGTTCGCCGCGAAGCTGGGTCCAGCCGCAGGTCGCCCGCGGTCAGGACCGCCGGGCGCTCGCGCGAACCACGCCGCAGCAGCGCCCGCAGTCGAGCCACGAGAACGGCGTGCGAGAACGGCTTGGTCAGGTAGTCATCCGCACCCGTGTCCAAGCCCTCGACCTCGTCCCACTCGCCAACCTTCGCGGTCAGCAGCAGTATCGGGGTCCAGTTCCGCTCCGCGCGTAGAAGCTGGCAGATCCGGTAGCCGTTGATCCCGGGCAGCATCACATCGAGAACGATCGCGTCGAATGGTTGCTCACGCGCCAACCAGAGACCGTCCGTACCGGTCAACGCAACGTCGACCGCGAAGCCGTCGGCCACAAGTCCCGCGCGGAGCCCATCGGCCAAGCGGGCCTCGTCCTCGACCACCAGTACCCGCATGCCCGCCGCCTCCTCCGGATATCCTCCCCCATCACGCTGAACCGATGCTGAACGGCCTCGGCGGTCTTGCCGTCGCCGTCTTGGCTAGCCCGGTGAGCGTCGGTCGGCAAAGCGACGCACGGCCTCGGACCTGATCGCGTCGAGCGTACCGGCCACGGCGGCTTCCCATTGCCGGGCCACCAGGCACGCGAAACCGCCCTTGCTCCGCTGAGGACGTGACCCCACTCGCCCAAGTGGCGCATCAACACGCCCACGCCCGACCAGCTCGCGACCTTCCCCTCGTCTTCCCACGGCTGCCCACCGGGTCATGTTCGGGGGAGGAGCCGGAGAAGGTGGCGGGAAGGGAGCTTCGCAACAGTGGATCGCACACGCACCACAACCACCGACGAAGGAGAACCGCCATGCACAGCGAGGGACTTGCGCTCTTGATCCTGCTCCAGATGCAGGAGAGGCGCCGCGACCCCGCCGTTCGTCATCGGGCCGAACTTATGGCCGCCCACCGGGTTGAGCAGCGTTCCGTCGGCCGGCTGCGGAGACGGCCGACGGGCCAAGCCAGCGACAGCTGACGTTGAGTCGGATGACGGGTCGATCCAGGATGAACGACGTGCCGGGACGAGCTGGCGGCCTACGCGCGACTCGCCAGCCGTGCCCGGACACGCGCGGCATCCAGCGGTTGCGCCGACTCCTCGAACAGGGTAACCGCGCGGGCGAGGCAGCGGTCGGCCTCGGCGGTGTCGCCCTCGGCATGCACGACGTGCGCACGCGCCTCGAGCGTGGCGGCCTGCCACGCCGTTCCCTCCCACAGCGACGCCGATTTCTCGGCTCGCGCGAGGTGGCGGCGGGCCTCTCCCAAATCGCCCACCACCGCGCACGCGATCGTGGCCGGCACGTCGAACATGATCGAGCAGAAGCTGCAGTTGTCACTGGTGGCCAACGTGGCCTCGGCGGCATCGACGACTGCACGCGCGGCGTCCGCGTCGTCGGCCGCCATGATCATCGTGCCGTAGACGCGCTGCAGCAGGTGCATCGCGAGCACGGACCACCGGGCCAGGGGCAGTGCCCGTCGCAATAGTCGATTGGCCGTTGGGCGGTCGGCGCGGGCCAGGTGTACTTCGGCGAGGCGCTGCAGCGAGTGTGCCTCGCCCATGGTCGCGCCGATCTCGCGATGCAGGTCGACTGCGTCGGTCAGCTCGCGCTCGGCCAGGTCAAGGTCGCCGTTGAGCAGCGCCGCCTCGCCGAGCAGGACGGAGGCGAAGCCTACGGCGCGCAGCGCACCGGCCCGCTCGGCCGTCTCGCGCAGGGTCCGGGCCAGGGCGGTCACCTCGTCGTACGGCGTCGGACCATAGAGCACGTACTCGGCGACACATAGGTGCGAGTCGAATACCGCGACTGCCGTAGCCGGATCATTCTTGGTTCGCTTCAGCTCGATCCGGAGCAATTGGCTCCACTCGCCGCGATTGTGGGCGATGAGCGACTTCAGCGTGACCACGTCGAGTTGCTCAGAGGTGATCGGAGCATCGCTTCGGTACGCCGTGGATAGCGCCGCCGAGGCTCCGTCCAGATCGCCGGTGAAGTACGCGACGTTCGCCTTGGCGAGCAGGATCGCGGTGTCGTCCGGGCCGCCGTCGGGCTCCAGGCCCTCCAGCGCCGCGGCGGCGGTCGCGCGATCGCCGGTGAGAATCGCCAACCGCGCCATGCGTGCCCGCAGGACCCGCTGGCCACTCGACGACGCCGCGGCGATCGCTTGGCGGAACGCGGGCATCGCGGCCGGATCGCCGATGGCCGCGAGCAGGTCCGCCCGCAGGGCCAATGCACGTACACCAGACGGGCCGTCGGCGGCCGCCCGAATCGAGTCCACAAGGGAGAGTGCGTCCCGGTAGGCGCCTACCGCCGCCGCGGTCTCCGCTGCCCGCAGCACGTGCGGCACAGCGGCCGCCGCGTCGCCAGCCGCGAGCAGATGGTGTCCGATTCGCGCCGGCGATGCCCCGACTGCGGTGAGGCGCTCGGCACAGACCCGGTGCAGGACCCGCCGGCGGTGTGGCGGGATCGCTTCCAGGAGGGCGTCGCGGATCAACGGGTGCCGGAAGCGGTAGCCACCCAGTGTTCGCTCGATGACCAGGGCCGCGAGGGCCGCGTCGAGACAGTCGTACGCATCGTCCTCTGGCAGGCCGCATAGGCTCAGAAACTCGTCGGTGTCGAATGTGGATCCCGTAATGGCGACGGGCTCGAGCGCAGTACGGAGTGAGGGTGCGAGCATGTCGAGCACGACGCTGCCCGGGTTCCGGGTGTCGACATCGGACGCGCCCGCAGCCCGGACCAACCCGACGACGGCGAACGGGACGCCACCCGAGACCGCCCAGATGTGGTCCAGGCTCTCGTCATCAAGATCCGGCCGGTACGACCTGGCAAGTGCGCCTGAGTCCGCTCGCTCAAGCGGGGCCATCGCCACCTCCACCGCCGCCTTGCGTCCCAGCAGGCTCGCGCGTACCTGCTCGAACGCGTCGGTGACCGGCTGGCGGCGATGACACAGCACGAGGAGGAGCCGTTCGGTAAGGCAGCTGCGGGCGATGTAGTGCGCCAGGCGCAGGCTCGCTTCGTCGGCCTCGTGCACGTCGTCGATCGTGAGAAGGACGCCGGTGCCGGCCGCGGCGAGTCGGGTCAGTTCCGCTACGGCGACAAAGAGCCGCTGGTGACTTCCATCGCGATCCCAGTCCAGGCTCCCACCGGCCAGCGCTCTGTCGATGTCGTGGCGGCACTGGTCGTCGAGTCCGTCGAGCAGAGTCGGATGCCGGCGGCACAGGTCCGCGATCGCCTCCAGCACTGGCGCGTAGGGCCAGGCGCCCTCGATCGCCGAGGCCACGCCATTCCCGGTCCGCCAGCCTCGGCTTCGGGCCTGACCGCGCAGCCATGCCGCGATCATCGACTTGCCCATCCCAGCCGCCCCGGCCACGAACGCCGCCCGGCCACGGCCGCGACCCGCCTCATTCAGCAGCCGTTCCAGCGTGGATAGCTGGGCGCCGCGGCCGACCAATGCGACCGTCGCGTCGGCCGGCGAGGGCTCGGCCAGGCCGTCGAGCAGCGAGTCCCGCAAGGCGACGGCCTCCTCACTCGGGCCGACTCCGAGCTCGCCGTGCATCGCCCGCTCCATCCGCTCGAACTGCCGCAGCGCCGCACGCCGATCGCCTCGGGCGGCGTGCTCGCGCATCAGTTCGAGGTGTGCCTCGGCATCGGTGGGATCGGCCTCGACCAGGTCGCCCCAGCGCCGGGCCCGCCGCAGCAACTGGAGCTGGAGCAGGTGCAGGCGATCGCGCGGCGCCTCGGCCCACGACTCATACCTGTCCTCGGGCAGCAACGGCCCGCCGTACAGGTCGGCGGCGGCCGCTGCCGCGGAGACGTCGCTGGCGTCCAGGGCGTTCTGGGCAAGTTCCTGGAACCGGATCGTGTCGACGGTCACGGGCATGTCTGGAAACAGCATGACCGTCTCATTCCGCAGCGCGACGCTCTCGGGACCGAGCACTCGGCGGGCGAAATGAGCCGCCTTGTGCAGTCGGGGAGTCGCGTCGTCGACGGGCACATGAGGCCAGAGCGCGTCCATCACCTGTTCGCGGTGCAGCTGCCGACGCGGAGCGAGCGCGAGGAGTTTGACCAGGCTCGCCGCCTGGCGGCGACTCCAAGCGGACGGCGGGACCTCCCGCCCGCCGACCCGTACGTCGAAGCGTCCCAGAAGGAAAATCTCCACGCTCACCCCTCCATGATTCGCCATAGGGAGCCGGTCAGGCATCAGCCCTCAGCGCAGACAATGCCTCCACTTCGTCGCTCATCGCGGAGCTCAGCTCCAGCAGCAGTCGCCGGACGCTCGGCAGCGTCCACCGGTAGCTGGCGAGCTGGTCGACGGCTGAGAACATTGGCCCGGCGATCTGATCCCGGCGGGCTTCGTATCCCGAGTAGGCCGTGACCTCATCCTCGCCACAAAGCACCGAACCGACGGCGTTGCCGAGCAGGTGGGCGTCGCGCAGGGCATCGGTCATGCCGTGCGTGCTGAGCGGGTCGAGGTACTGTCCCGCGTCGCCGACCAGTGCCCAGCCCGGTCCCCATGGCCTCCGCGCGTAGCTCGGGCGGCCCGGGTGCGCACGCAGCCGGCTCGGTGGAGGCAATGCGCCCAGACGTGCGTCCGCGCCGGTTACTTCCTTGAGCAGTCGTAGATAGCCAGCCCGGATGTCTCCAGCGAGCTCCCGCTGGAAACGGCTCGTCGACGTGCCGGCGAACACACACACCGCGCCGCCGTTGGTCGGTATCAGGCCCGCCGTCCCGCCGGGTCGATAGAACCACTCGTAGCCGGTGACATCGAGTCCGACCCAGTGGCCGTAGATGATCGCGCCGGAGCCGATGCCCGTCCGAACCATCGCCGCTCCGGCGTCGCGCGCCACCAGTGACCGGGCGCCATCGGCCCCGACGGTGAGCCAGCCATGGGCCTGGAGCGGATCACCGCGCCGATCGCGGCCCACGACGCCGACGACCCGACCAGTCGAGTCGCGCTCGAGCCCGGTTACGTCGACACCGAACTTGACCTTCGCCCCAGCTGAGATCGCGGCGTCAACCAGTACCCGGTCGAGCAGGGTACGGCGCGGGGCGTACAGGGCATCCACGCCGGCGGCCGGCTTGATCGAGACGGTCGTGGTGTCGTCGCCATAATGGAACAGCGTGCGGCGGATCGCCGGTGTCCCGGCGGCGGCGATCCGGTCAAGCAGGCCCCACCGTCGCAACTGGACGGCCCCGCCGCGCATCAACGCGTGGGTGGAGAGAGTGTCCGCGCCAAGGCGGGCCCGTTCCAGAACGAGCACGTCGAGCCCGCGCTTGGCGAGGAGCATCGCGGTCGCGGCGCCGGCGCAGCGTGCCCCAACGATGACGACATCGTGGCGGTCCGGTCCTTGGTCCATGCCTGGAGTCCTTACTCGAAGTCAGTGGCACTGGCGAAGAGGGCGTTGCGACGATCGCCGGGCGGCGACGTGGTCGGCCACGTAGGCGGCGTCATGGCGGGCGCCGTCGATGAAGGTTGCGTTGCGGCGGTGCTGGAACCGAAGCCCGATCGCGTAAAGACCGCGCGCGGCGGTGGCGCCGCGTTCGTGACGGATGCGTCCGGTGTGATCGAGCACCGGCACGGTCAGCCATGGGTACGTCGGACGGAAGCCGGTCGCCCATATCACGGTGCGAATACCGGCGCGGTCCAGGTTCAGCCGTCTCGGCCCCGGTCGCACCGGGGTCGTCGCGATGGGCGGCGTGGCGGCGGCGATCGGGATGCCAGGAACGCACGCCTCTGCGTACCCGTCGATCTCGGCCAGCACCCGTTTCAGGCGTACGTCGGCGGCAGTGGTCGTCGCGACGAGGTCATCGGCGAAGCGCACGTCGCCCGCCTCTGCCACGATCAGGCGCCCAGCGAGCCGAACCCCGCGCGCCTGCAGAGCATCCAGATGAACCGGACGCTCCGACCCAGCCAGCTGCAACGACGGTTCGCGCCGGGCCGCGCCCGGGTCGACCACGTCGTCGATGGTCCGGTCCATCGAACCGGTCCGATCGAGCCACCATAGGATGTCGCGACCGCGGTAACGCCGGGGCAGCCGTGTGTGCGACCCTACGGCGAGAACCACGTCCCGGCCCGACTGGGCCAGCTCGTCGGCGATCTGAACCCCCGACGCCGACGCGCCGACGACCAGCACCGCGCCGTCGGGCAGCAGATCGGGACGCCGGTAGCTCGCCGGGTTGAGCTGGACCAACTCTGGCGGCAGACCAGCTGCCACGGCAGGAATGAGCGCGCGGCTGTGGTATCCGGTCGCGACGACCACATTGGAGCTTCGCCAGTCTCCGCGGTCGGTGGCAACGAGGTATCCGGCGCCATCAGGGCTCACCCGCGTGACCGCGGTCATCTCGTGCACTGGTGCGGCGAACGATCGCGCATATTCGCCGAGGTAGCCCACCAGCTCCGGCGCCGTCAGATAGCCGTCGTCGTCCCCGCCCTCGTAGGCGTACCCGGGCAGTCGCATCATCCACGCCGGCGTGAGCAACCGGAACGAATCCCACCTCGCGGTGCGCCAGCGTTCCCCGAGCCGACCCCGTTCGAGCACGACGTGCTCGACGCCCCGGTCAGCGAGGCATCGGCTCACGGCGAGGCCGGCGTGGCCGGCGCCGATGACGACGGTGTTCGTGTCCATGGACTGCTCCCGAGATAGACCGCGCTGGCCGGCCGAACGACGCGTGTGCTGGTCCGGCCGGCGAGTGCGTTGTGGGCGTGGCGGTCAGCGGGTGGTCACGTCGATCTCGACCGGGACGCCGTTGGTGATGACGTCGTACACGGCCGAGCGGGAGCGCGACTGGTCGATCAGTCCGCGCAGCACCTCGTCGGGTGCGTCCCCGGCGATCCGGAACGAGACCCGGATGCCCTGGTATCCGTTGCGGACCGGTTCGTCGACCGCCTTGCCGAGGCCGAGGATGCCGAGCAGATTGATGTCACCTTCCACGGTCGACTCGACCTCGGTGAGCGCGACGCCACGGGCGGCGGCGATGTTGGCCAATCCGGACGTCAGGCACGCGGCGAGTGCGTGCAGGAGGAACTCCACTGGCGTGGGGGCATTGCCGGCGCCGGTGAGCACGGTCGGGTGGTCGGCGTCGTAGGTGAAGGCCTCGGGCCGCGAGGTGTCCTCTTGGCCCGCCCCGTAAAAGCCCTGGATCGAGGTGCGGTTGTGGGTGCCACTGATCCAGCGGTTCGTCGCGCGGAACTGGAACTTCCCGAGGTCGGGGTTGGACTTGACCGCGTCGAGCGTGGCGAAGAGCGTTGGGGTGTCGACGCCGTTGAGCGGTGGCCGAGACAGTGTCGTGGTCATGATCGGTCCTCACGTTGCGGTACCGGGCCGGGCAGATGCCTCGACGTCAACCGATGTGGCAACGCGGCGAACGCTAGGTGGCCGGCCTTCCCGCGACCTTCCCTCGGGTGTCCCGGCATTCGTGGCCACCACTCCACAGGCCCGCGACCCAGCAACCAGCACGCTGGGCAACCAGCACGCTGGGCCTAGCGTGCTGGGCTACACCCGTGACCCGCCCACCGGCTTGACGATCGGGAACAGCACCGTCTCTCTGATCGTGCGCCCCGTGAGCATCATGATGAGTCGGTCCACACCCATACCGAGCCCGCCCGCGGGCGGCATCCCAAACTCCAGCGCGTCGAGGAAGTCCTCGTCGAGTTCCATCGCCTCGGCGTTTCCCTTCGCGGCGAGCAGCGACTGCTCGGTTAGCCTCGTCCGCTGCTCCACCGGGTCCACGAGCTCCGAGTAGGCGGTACCGATCTCGGCACCGAAGGCGACCAAATCCCACCGTTCGGCCATCCGCGGGTCCACTCGATGCCGCCGGGTCAGGGGCGAGACATCGGTCGGGAAGTCCTTGTAGAACGTTGGCTCGATGGTCCGACTCTCGGCCAGGTGCTCGTACATCTCGAGCACCAACGCACCGCGACCCCACTTCGGGTCGTAGCCGATCCCGGCGGCGTGGCACAGTTGGCCCAAACGCCGCACGGTCGTGTCGTTGTCTACGGTCTCGCCAAGCGCCGAGGAGATGGCGTCATTGACGGTCACCACCGGCCATTCGCCACCGAGATCAATTTCGATCGTTGACCCATCCGGGAGGGCACGACGCGCGATGGGCGACCCGAACGCCGCAGTCGCGGCATGCCGGATCATCGCGTGCATGAGCACGAGCATGGTGTTGTAGTCGCCGTACGCTTCGTACGCCTCGAGCATGGTGAACTCGGGATTGTGGCTGGAGTCGGCCCCCTCGTTGCGGAAGTTGCGATTCAGCTCAAATATCCGCTCCTCGCCGCCAACGAGCAGTCGCTTGAGGTACAGCTCAGGCGCGATCCGGAGGTAGAGCCGCAGATCGTAGGCGTTGATGTGGGTGATGAATGGCCGCGCGTTGGCGCCACCGTGGACTCGCTGCAGCATCGGGGTCTCCACCTCAAGGAACCGCCGGCCTGTGAGGAACTCGCGCACGGCGGCCACCACGTCGCTACGCAGTCGAAGCATGTCGCGCGCCGCGGGATTGGTGATGAGGTCAACGTGGCGCAGACGCACTCGCGCCTCCGGATCCTGCAGTCCTCGGTACTTGTCCGGCAACGGACGCAGGCATTTCGCCGTCAGCGTCCACTCCTCCGCCAAGACGGACAACTCCCCACGCCGGCTCGTCACAACCTCGCCCCGCACACCTACGTGGTCGCCGAGGTCGATGTCGCGGAGCCAACTGGCGAGCCGGTCGTCACCGACCCGGTCGGCCGAGAGCATGACCTGGATCCGCCCAGAGCCGTCCTGAATCGTGGCGAAGCAGAGCTTACCGGAGGCGCGATTGAGCACGATCCGGCCGGCGACCGCGACCGAGGTGCCGGTCCGCGCATCTGGCGGAAGGTTGGGATGGGCGGCTTGGACATCCGCCGCCGAGGCAGTCCGGGCAAATCCTACTGGGTACGGGTCGACGCCTTGCCCGCGCAGACGGTCCAGCTTCAGCCGACGCACGCGCACCTGCTCCGGGAGCTCGGGGTACGGCGTGTCACGCCCGGCTTCGGCGGCTGGCGCAATCACCGTCCCGCGTGCTGTGCCGTCGCCAGCTGACTGTGCGGACGCAGTTTCGGCCGGCAGCGAACGGCGATCTCGCCCGCGGCGTAGGAGCGCCCCAATGGACGGAACTGAGACGAACCCTTCCGCAATCCCGGTCGCCACACTGATACGAGCCAGATCTCGCGAACTCATGAAGCACAGCAGCCGAGGCTCCCACGAAGGACGGTACTTCGCATTGGCGCGGTAGAGCGATTCGAGCTGCCACCACCGGCCGAGGAACAACAGCACCGATCGCGCCAGCCGGATGAAGGGCCCAGCACCTATGCGCCCGCCCTCCTCAAACACTCCGCGAAACATCGCGAAGTTCAGTGAGATTCTCTCGACGCCCAGCTGCCGGGCGGCGTTGACGAGTTCGACCACCATGAACTCGACCAAGCCGTTGTCCGAGGCGCGATCGCGGCGCATCAGATCGAGGGACAACCCGCGCGCGCCCCATGGCACGAGCGACAGGATTGCCCGCAAGTGCCCTTGATCATCGAGCGCCTCAACGAGCACGCATTCGCCGTCGGCCGGATCGCCGAGACGGCCCAGCGCCATCGAGAAGCCGCGCTCATCCTCCGTAGCGCGCCACTCCTCCGCCCAGGTCACGACAGCCGCAATCTCGTCGGTCGTGACATCGGCGTGGCGGCGCACACGAGCGCGATAGCCGGACTTCTCGATCCGCCGCACCGCCTGCCGAACGCCGCGCATAGCTCGGCCATCGAGCTCGAACTCGGCGGTATCGATGATGGCTTCATCGCCGAGCTGCAACGCGTCGAGTCCGGCGCGCTGGAACGCCATCGCCCCCTCCTCGCTGGCGCCCAGCACACCTGGCGTCCACGCGTACCGACGCGCCTCGTCCAACCAGGCATCGATGGCCTGTGGCCAGGCCTCCGGGTCACCAATCGGATCGCCGCTGGCGAGGCTCGTTCCGAACACCACGCGATAGGTCACCGCGGCCTTGCCGCTCGAGGAGAAGATGGCCGCCTTGTCGCGGCGTGTTGCGAAGTAGCCAAGTGAATCCCGCTCACCGCTGATCACCAGCAGTGCGCGTATCCGGTCCTCTTGACCGGGGCTGAGGTAGACGTGGCTGCGGGTCGGCCGGAAGAGAACCCACGCGGCGGCCACGAAGGCGAGGCCGCCGAACAATCCACAAAGGAATGTCACGAACGCGGGAGGGTGGCCCACGATGTCGAGGGTGGTGGCGGTGCCGAGTCCGCCGAAGACATGGTTGACCGCCCAGGTGAGCTTGTCGCCGGTCGATCGCAGCGTCCCCGAAAACGCCAGGACGAGCAGGAAGCCGAGGATTGAGGCGGTGGCCAGACCCGCCACCAGAGTCACCAGCGCCCGCCAGCCGTTGCCCGGCTCAAGGCGCGCCGTGAACTCTCGTCGGGCCGCGATGGTGGACCCAAGCAGAACCAGCAGGATCCCGGCGCCTATGAACAAAGGCGGCTCAGCGAACCCTCCGACCAGCGACCCGATGAACGATGGTCCGAAATAGAACAGGACGACTATCCACCACGACACTCGGGTCCGTCGCCGCAACGACGCCGCAATCAGCCCGAGGAAAGCCGCGTACGCGAGGTTCGGTCGCAGCGGGATAGCCAGGTATTCGGCGGCCACCTGCAGCGGCTCGCTTCGGCTGCGGAGCAGCGGCACGAGCGCAAGGAGGGCGCACAACCAGGCGATCGATGCGAACAGCGTGGACAGGACGATTGGGACGCGTGACACGGCCCGATCCCGTCGTGGCCGCGCTCTGTGCAGTCTGTCTTGCCGCGCGAGGTCTCCGGAAGGTCGCGGCCGGGCATCGCTAACCATGCCTCACTGTCTCACTCCCAAGGTCCGGCATCGTAAGGCCGGCGACCTGGCCCGGCGCGACCTGGCCCGGCGCGACCAAGACTGTTACGACTTCTCCTACTGGCTGCCCACGGGGGAGCGGTCGAAGATCCTCGCCGACGCCCCATCAAAGGCCGGCGCGGCGCGACGCTCAAGGACCACGCGGTAGGCCGTGGCCCACACTGAGTGCCCGCTCATCAAGTGCGCGGTGCCAGCGAAGAGCAGCCGCATGAGCCGCCACGTTCGCTCGTCGGTCACCGCATTGATCTCCTCGCGGTCGCGCATCCAACGCTCATACCCGCCCTTTGCCCACAGGTAATAGTTACGCCGATCGTTCCGGAGATCGACGATGTCGAACTCAGCCTCGGTGACTGCCCGGGTGAAGCTCGGTAGGTGCACCATCCGGAACGCACCCGGCCATACGTACTTGGTGACGAACGACGCCACTCCGTACGGCCGATCCACCGCGGCGAAGTCCAGATAGATCAGCCCCCCCGGACGCAGCCACCGGCTGAGCCGACGCATCACCGCGGGATAGTCGGCCAATTCCTCGACCGACCCCATCAGACTGATCGCGTCGAATTGCCGGACCGGCTCAAAGCTGAAGAAGTCCTGGTAGAGCAGGTCCGCCGCGAGGTTCTCCGAGGCCAGGGCTTGCCGGGCGTACTCCAATTGATGATTGGAGAGGCTGATTCCGGTGGCGTTGACGCCCCGGCGAGCGCAGTACCGCGCGAACCCACCCCAGCCGCAGCCGACGTCGAGCACCGCGTCACCGACCCGAAGGTTGAGCGCGTGGAAGGCGAAGTCCAGCTTGCGCTCGGCGCCCTCCTCGAGTGAGTCGTCGTCGCTGAGATACAGGCCCGGCGTGTAGATCTGGTAGTCCCGATCGATCGCGTGCAGCTGAACGTTCTCGCTGTCGTAGTGCTTGGCCACCCAACCCGCGTTGAGTCGGCGCCGCCCGAGCAGCGCCGGTGGATGAATGTCCACGCCTTGATCCAAAGGCGGGAATCGTTGAGCAGCTCGCGTAGGTCCATGCCGGCGACCAGGTCGCCAAGCAGGTCGAGATCGCCGTCCAGGTAGGAATCCACGATTCGCAGCTCATTGAGCGACCCAATGGCCCGCAAGCCGCGCTCGTTGTTCACGACAACATCGAGGCGCGGCTCGTTCCCGAACGACTCCGTCCGGCCGTCGGGCATCCGGACACTGACCGGGAATTTGGCCGCGACGAGCCTTCGTGCCACCCGCGGCGGCAGCGCAGCCGATTCCTTACCGCCTGAAAATATGCTCCGCATCGACACCCGCTCCTGAACGTTCCGCCAATGTACGCAGATGACACGCTCTGCCATTCTGATGTTCGCGTGTCATGGTCCACAAGCCCGGGGCTTGGTGGGCTCGGGATGGGAGCGCCTGATGGCTCGTACGCAGGCTGGGCTGCCGTTGGCCGTTGATCGGGCGGTCACGCTGCTGGGGGTGACTATTCCCGTGGCCGCGGTCGTCGTTGCCGCGATTTTGACGTGGAACCGACTCACTACTTGGGCCGATTTGGCGATCTTTGCGGCTATGTACTTTCCGACGAGTCTCGGGTTGACGGTCGGCTTTCACCGGATGCTGGCCCACCGGGCATTCGAGGCGCAGCCGGTCGCGCGGTTTGTGCTGCTGGCCCTTGGCTGCATGGCAGGCACGGGCGATCCGGTCCGCTGGGCGGCCATCCATCTTGAGCACCACGCCCGATCCGACCGCGAGGGCGACCCGCACTCACCCCGGGACGGCTTCTTCCACGCCCACATCGGCTGGGTCTTCCCGCCGAGTTTCGATGACAAGCCCGAGGTGTACGCCCGCGCCGCGGTCGATGACCCGATGGTGCGCTTCTTCAGACGTACCTATTGGGCCTGGACGCTGCTGAGCGTGGCCATCCCGACCGTGCTGGGTGGCTGGACCGGCGCCCTATGGGGTGTCGGAGTGCGCCTGTTCTTCACGCTGCACGTCGGATTCAGCGTGAACAGCATCTGCCACACCTTCGGCCGGGCCACCTACCACACAGGGGATCGCAGCCGCAATGAGTGGGTTCTCGGTGTGCTGGCGCTGGGCGAAGGTTGGCACAACAACCACCACGCGTTCCCCCGCTCCGCGTTCCACGGTCTGCAGTGGTGGCAGATTGACGTGTCTGGCTACCTCATCCGGGCGCTGGAGCGGCTTGGGCTGGCGCGCGAGGTCCACCGCGTCACTCCGCAGCTTCGGCAAGCGCGGCAAATCACATCGCAATGATCGGCACGGTCGATCGTACGGAGGATTGATGTCCAACAACGGCTGGCTCCGGGTGCTGTTCGCGCTCGTCCTCGGGCAGGCGTTGCTGCTCGCGCAGGCGCTGGTGTGGCCAGAGCGCATCGCGGAAACCTTGCCGTGGCCGGCGAGCCCACTCAATGCCCGCTTCGTCGCCGCGCTGTACTGCATGGGCGTGGTCACGTCGTTGCTCACCATTATCGCCACGACATACGCGGCGGTGCGTATCTCGCTGGTCCTGGTCGGCGTCATCACCGGCGGGCTGCTCGTGCTGACAATCCCGCACCTGGGCGAATTCACCGCCGACACGTTCCCCTACCGGTGGGTGGCCTTCTACACGGTCGACTCGATCCTGATGGCGGTGGTGCTCTGGCGGCTGCGCGGTCGCGACCAAGTGCCGGCAGGGCGCAGCCCGGCCGCGCCGATCATCATCGCCTACGCGGCGGTCCTCGCGCTGGCCGGTGCGATCATGCTCGTGGCACCGTTGTGGGCCGTCGGGCTTTGGCCGTGGGGCCTGACGCCAATCCTGGCTCAGGTCTACAGCGTCTTCTTTCTGACCTTCGCCCTCGGCGGCGCCCTGGTCGCACGCGATCCACGACCGGCGGCGGCCTGGGTCTATCTGACGGCCAACCTATCGACCGTGCTCATTGTGCTGGCCGTCTCGGCGGCGTACCCGGAGCGTTTCAAAGCGGGACTGCCCACCTGGAGCTGGTACGCGGTCTGGATCGCGGCGGCCATCGCGCTGACGGCCGCATTGGCCACGACCGTTGCGGCCCTGCGTCGACCCGCGATCGCACCGGTGGCGTCGTGAACGCGCGACTTGTGCGCGGATACCTCTACGTCCTGATGGGCGGGCTGTTGCTGCAGGGCCTGGGCTCGCTGCTGTTTCGGCTGGCACCGAGCCTGCCCAAGGCATCGCCACTCCTGCTGCGCGGTGCCTTTGGGATCGATTTCTGGCACTCCTGGGTGCACATCGCATGGGGTGCCGCCGGCGTGCTGATCCTCGCGCGGCGCCGCGACGCCCAGACAGCTTCCCGACTCGCGCTGACCTTCGGTGTCTTCTACACCGCGTTCGGCATCCTGGG